>JAIUNQ010000043.1 GCA_020161475.1 Pseudomonadota bacterium
CTGCCAAGAAGGCGGCGCGTCAGGCGGTCCGTCGCACCGAGATCAACAAGGCCCGTCGTTCGCGCATGCGCACCTTCGTGCGTGGCGTTGAAGAGGCGATTGCCGCTGGCAACCAGGCCGCTGCCGTCGAGGCGATGAAGGGTGCCGAGACCGAGCTGATGCGGGCGGCGCAAAAGGGCGTGGTTCACAAGAACACGGCCTCGCGCAAGGTTTCCCGTCTGGTTCGCGCCATTCGCGCCATTTCGGCCTGATAAGGCTCTCTGCGTATTAGCAGAGAAACTAAACCTCAAGTTGCAAGCGCGCCTCTGGGCGCGCTTTTTTTATGTCGCTTGCATGTCGTCACGCCTGCGTCACGCAAACGGAAATTTGCGCATGTTTTCACATTCCGCGCTTGACTCTCATGTTGCCCTCGACTCGCAAAAATCGCCCGTTTCAAGGGTAGGGCTGCGCATAAAATATAAATAAAAATCAAATAGTTGAAGGGCAAGGCTCAGAATCGGGGTCTTGTGCACTGCGTTTTGTGACGCTCGACGTCAGCATATTTTTCTTTTTGTCCCGAGGGGGTCTCAAGGGTTCTCCACGCCCAATTCATGAAGAATCGATGACGGAATCAACGACTTAAATTTGCCCCTAAACTATTGTGCGGCGCAGCAATCGAGGCTGTCCCAGTGCCCTCGCAGGGTCTCTCCGGATTCATCGGTTGCGCACCCCGTGGTGACCCCTTAAGACAATCTTAACGGGCTGCGGCGCTTGGGGGACAAGCAAGTTCGCCGCCCCGTCCGCATCAAAGCTTGGGGGAAGCAACGTGCCATTTTCTGGTCGCGCAGCGCGAAGTCGTCTTCAAACGAAGCCTTCCCCTTGTTTTGGGAATGGCAGTCTCGGGTAGAACACCACCCGCTCCACGCCGCCCTGGTGTCGTGCAGAACAAGCCGCTTTTCTAATCTTAATCTGCCGAGCCGGGTCTTTTTCAGGGCCTCGGGGAGGCTCTTATTGACCTGATGAACTGAGCCATCGCCATGTTCAAGCCTACTCCTTTCACTGAAGCCGAGGTTGCTGTGGATCATTCCGTCGCGGCTGGCGAAGCCAACCCGGCCATTCTGGTCTGGGAGCGCGTGCAGCGTCGCCTGCGTGCCGAACTCGGCGAGGATGTTTACACCAGCTGGTTCAAGTGCCTTGAGCTGGCGGAGGTTCGCGCCCCGCTCGTCACGCTCTCCGTGCCGACCAAGTTCCTGCGCAACTGGATCCAGCAGCATTTTGCCGAGCGTATTGCCGCGCATTTTGCGCGCGAGAACGCTGAGCTCTCCCGCATTTCTATCGTCGTTCGGGTCGTCGGCCCGCGCCCGGCGCCGCGCGTGGCGGAGCCGCAGCTGAGCGTGCCTGTGGCGCGTCCCGCCGTGCCGGCCATCGAGCCGCAGCCGGTGGCCGCCGAGCCCCGCAAGCGCGATGCGCTCGATGACAGTGGCCAGGTCGGCTCTCCGCTCGACAAGCGCCTCGCGCTGGGGGCCTTTCAAGTGGGGCGTTCCAACATCATGGCCCATGCGGCTGCCATGCAGGTGGTGCAGGCTCGCCCCGGCGAAATGCCGGTGTTCAACCCGCTCTACGTTCATGCCAGCGTCGGCCTGGGCAAGACGCACCTGCTTCAGGGCGCAGCGCAAGCCATTGAGGCCGCCGGTCGCCGGGTGCTGTATCTCACGGCGGAGCGATTCATGTATGGCTTTGCAGCTTCGCTCAAAGCCCAGAACGCGCTCGCTTTCAAAGAGCAGCTGCGCGGCATTGACGTGTTGGTGATTGACGACGCGCAGTTCCTGCACGGTCCCAAGATCCAGCAGGAGTTCTGCCACACCCTCAACGCGCTGATCGATGCGGGTCGTCAGGTCATCGTCGCGGCGGATCGCGCGCCGGCGGATCTCGAAAGCCTCGAGGAGCGCGTCCAGTCGCGTCTGGCCGGCGGTCTGGTGGTGGAAATCGGCGCGCTCGATGATGCCCTGCGCATCAAGATTCTCGAGAGCCGCATTCAGGCCGCGCGCGTTCACCTGCCCGGCTTCGATGTCGCCCCCGAGGTCGTGGCGCATGTCGCCCGGCTCGTCACCACCAACGGGCGCGACCTTGAAGGCGCGGTCAACCGTCTGCTCGCCCATGCCACGCTCACCGGCGGCACGCTCGACATTCCGGCGGCGGAAGAGGCCATCCGTGATCTCATCCGCCATCGCGAGCCGCGCCGTGTGAAGATCGAGGATATCCAGCGCCTCGTCGCCAACCATTACAACGTCAGCCGCGCCGATATCCTCTCGTCGCGCCGCACGGCCAATGTGGTGCGCCCGCGCCAGATCGCGATGTTTCTCGCCAAGTCGCTCACCCTGCGCTCCCTGCCGGAGATCGGGCGTCGCTTTGGCGGGCGCGATCACACCACGGTGCTCCACGCCGTGCGCAAGATCGAGGGCATGGTGAACGCGGACACGGAACTTGCGGGCGAGATCGAGCATCTCAAGCGCATGCTTCAGGAGTAAGCTCGCACCGCACGTCCGGCACCGGGTCGGGTGCTGTGGATGGCTTGGGGAAAGCGCGGGGATAACCCCGGCGAGGGGGTGAGGAAACAGCCCCTGCGCCCTTGCACTTTTGTCGCCCGCTTGCCATCGTCACCGCCCGGCGCGCGCGAGGGCGTGCGCGCCTTTGTGCGTGAAGCCACTCTCAGGTGGCAGGGTTCAGGACGGGAACGAAATGAAGGTCACGGTTGAACAGTCGGCGCTGCTCAAGGCGCTGGGGCATGTCCATCGCGTCGTCGAGCGCCGCAACACGATTCCTGTTCTGGCCAACGTGCTGATCCGGGCGGAGGAGCGTTCTCTCGCCCTCAAGGCGACGGATCTTGATATCGATATCGTCGAGGTGATCCCGGCGGAAGTCTCGGCCCCCGGCACCACCACTGTGCCCGCGCATGTGCTTTATGACATCGTGCGCAAGCTCTCGGATGGCGCGCAGGTCTCGCTGGAGCAGGATGGTCAGTCAGGGCATGTCAGCTTGCGCTCTGGCCGTTCGCGCTTTTCGCTCCAGACCCTGCCGGAAAGCGATTTCCCCGACCTTGCGCCGGGTGAGATGACCCATTCCTTCGAGATGACCGCCGGGGCGCTCCGCGGCCTGATCGAGAAGACCCAGTTCGCCATCTCCACCGAGGAGACGCGCTATTATCTCAACGGCATTTATTTCCACACCGTCGAGGTGAACGGCGAGGTACGCGTGCGCGCTGTGGCAACCGATGGCCATCGCCTTGCGCTGTGTGAAACCCCGGCACCGGCGGGTGCGACCGGCATGCCCGGCATCATCGTGCCGCGCAAAACCGTAGCCGAGCTGCAAAAGCTGCTGACCGAGGGCGATGCGCCGGTCTCGATCTCGCTCTCCAGCGTCAAGATCCGCATCAAGGTGGGCGATATTGTGCTCACCTCGAAGCTGATCGACGGCACCTTCCCCGATTATGGCCGCGTCATTCCGCAGCGGAACGACAAGTTCCTCACCGTGGAGCGCGAGGATTTCGCCCGCTCCATCGATCGCGTCTCGACCATTTCGTCGGAGCGGGGCCGCGCGGTGAAGTTCTCGCTCGGCGATGGCCGCCTCACCCTCTCGGTGCACAACCCCGATGCCGGCCAGGCGATCGAGGAGCTGGCGGTCGATTACGAGGCGAGCCCGCTCGAAATCGGTTTCAACGCCCGCTACCTGCTCGATATCATCAGCCAGCTCGAGGGCGATACCGCGCTGCTCAAGCTCGCGGACCCCGGTTCCTCGACGCTGATTCAGGACCGCGAAGGGGCGGCCAGCCTTTACGTGCTGATGCCGATGCGCGTGTGAGGCCGTGCCCCGGATCATCCGGCTGAGACTGACCGATTTCCGCAGTTATGCGCGGCTCGACGTGGCCACACCGGCCGCGCTCGTGGCGTTGTGCGGTCCGAACGGGGCCGGCAAGACCAATATCCTCGAAGCACTCTCGCTGTTCTCGCCGGGGCGGGGCCTGCGCCGGGCGCAGGGCGCGCTTCTGGCGCGCAAGGGCGGCAGCGGTGGCTATGCCATTCTGGCGGATCTCGCCTCCACCCCGGAGGAAGACCCGGTGCTGCTGGCGAGTGCGGTGCAGCCGGGGGAAGCGACGCGCGCCTGCCGCATCAACCGCGAGCCGGTCTCCTCCGCCAATGCCTTTCTCGATTACCTGAGTTTTCTCTGGCTGACGCCCGATCAGGACGGCCTGTTTCGCGGGGCGGCGGGGGATCGCCGCCGTTTTCTCGATCGCCTCGTGCTGGCGGTGGATAAATCCCACGCCGCGCGCGCCACGAGTTTTGAGGTGGCCTTGCGCCAGCGTAACCGCCTGCTGGAGGATCACACCACCTCGACCCGCTGGCTCGACGCGATCGAGCATGAAATTGCCGAGCTGGGCATTGCGCTGGCGACGGCCCGGCTCGAAACCGTGCAGCGGCTCGGCGCGCTGGTGGAGGCCGAGGCGCAAACCATGGCTCCCTTTCCCTTCGCGCGTCTGACGCTGGAGGGCGAGGTCGAAGCCCGCCTGATCGACCAACCCGCCCGCGCGGTGGAAGATTGGTTCCGCGCGGCATTGGGTGAGGGACGGGCGCGGGATCGCGCGGCAGGGCGCGCCCTTATCGGCCCCCAAGCCTCCGATCTGGCCGTCGTGCATGGTCCCAAGGGCGAGGCGGCAGCGCTCTGCTCCACAGGCGAGCAGAAGGCGTTGCTCATCGGCCTTGTGCTGGCGCAGGCGCGGCTGATTGCGCAGATGCGCGGCGAAACCCCGATTCTCCTGCTGGATGAAGTGGCGGCACATCTTGATGTCGCGCGCCGCGCGGCCCTGTTCCGCATTCTCGATGCGCTCGGCGCCCAGGTCTTCATGACAGGGACGGATGCCCTGCTGTTCGAGGATATTGGCCCGCAAGGCGCCATCTTTTCCGTACAGGATGGGGTGGTCGGCCTCGTCAGGGGAATGTCATGACGCTCGCTTCGCTGTTGATCTTCATTCCGGTCTACGCTCTCGCCGTGCTCTCGCCCGGTCCGGGCGTGGCCTCCATTGTCGCGCGCACGCTCTCACGCGGGCCGCGCGGCGCTGGCGCGGCCATATTGGGGTTTGTCGCGGGGGACTTGACCTGGCTTCTGGCAGCAGTTTCGGGGCTGGCGCTCATCGCCAAGGCCTATGCGCCCCTGTTCAGGCTCATCCAATATGCGGGCGCGGCCTATCTGCTCTATGTCGCGGTTCAGATGTGGCGCGCAAAGCCCGAGGCGCTCTCGGCGGCCGATACTCCGGCCGAGAGCGGCTTTTCGGCCTTCCTCTCGTCGTACCTGCTCACCCTCGGCAACCCCAAGACCATGGTGTTCTTCGTGTCGATCATGCCGCTGGTCGTCACGCCCGAGGCTCTCTCCGGCGTGGCGGTGGTGCAATTGGCGCTCACCTGTGCCATCGTTCTGGCGCTGATTTTCTCGTGCTACGTGGCGCTGGCCGCCCGTGCGCGCAGGCTCTTCACCTCCACCAAGGCACTCGCGCGCATCAATCGCTGCACGGCTGGCGTCATGGGCTGCACCGCTCTCGTCGTGGCCAGCCGTTAAAGCGGGCTTATGCACGATTTTCCTTGGGCTTGTTGCCCTTTTGGCTCGCATCCGCGCGTGCGCGCGAGGTAGATTGCCGCTCGATTCGAGTTCGCATGTCCCGCAAGGGTGGCCGCTGTCGTTGTGGTCCTGACATGCATCGCCAGAAAACGTGAAACCGGAAACCTCATGGCCGAGACCAACGAACCGCAAGCCGAATATGGCGCTGATTCCATCAAGGTGCTCAAGGGGTTGGACGCTGTCCGCAAGCGCCCCGGCATGTATATCGGCGATACCGACGACGGCTCCGGCCTGCACCACATGGTCTATGAGGTGGTGGACAACGCGATCGACGAGGCGCTGGCCGGCCATGCCGACCGCGTCACCGTGACGCTGAACGCCGATGGCTCCTGCACCGTCACCGACAACGGGCGTGGCATTCCCACCGATATCCACGCGGAAGAAGGCGTCTCCGCTGCCGAAGTCATCATGACGCAGCTGCACGCGGGCGGCAAATTCGACCAGAATTCCTACAAGGTATCCGGCGGTCTGCACGGCGTGGGCGTCTCGGTGGTCAATGCGCTCTCCACCTGGCTGCGCCTCAAGGTCTATCGCAACGGCCAGATCCACGAGATGGAGTTCAACCACGGCGATGCCGTGGCCCCGCTCAAGGTCACCGGCGAGGCGCCGGGCCGCAAAGGCACGGAGGTCACCTTCCTGCCCTCGCCCCAGACCTTCACGATGGTGGAATTCGACTTCAACACGCTGGAGCATCGCCTGCGCGAGCTTGCCTTCCTCAACTCCGGCGTCCACATCATCTTTACCGACAACCGCCACGCCGAGCCGAAATCCGTGGACCTCATGTATGAGGGCGGGCTGGAAGCCTTCGTGCGCTATCTCGACCGCGCCAAGCAGCCGCTGATTGCCAAGCCGGTGATGGTGAAAAAAGAGCAGGACGGAATCACCTGCGAGGTCGCCCTGTGGTGGAACGACAGCTACCACGAGAGCGTGCTCTGCTTCACCAACAACATCCCGCAGCGCGATGGTGGCACGCATCTGGCGGGGTTCCGCGGGGCGCTCACCCGGCAGATCACGTCTTACGCCGACCAGAGCGGTATCTCGAAAAAGGAGAAGGTCTCCTTCACCGGCGATGATTGCCGCGAAGGCCTCACCGCTGTCCTTTCCGTGAAAGTGCCGGATCCGAAATTCTCCAGCCAGACCAAGGACAAGCTCGTGTCCTCCGAAGTCCGCCCCGTGGTGGAAAGCGTGATGAACGAGGCCCTGCAACAGTGGCTGGAAGAGAACCCGCAGGAGGCGAAAACCGTCGTCTCCAAGGTGGTGGAAGCCGCCGCCGCGCGTGAAGCGGCGCGCAAGGCGCGCGAACTTACCCGCCGCAAGGGCGCGCTCGACATCGCCTCGCTCCCCGGCAAGCTGGCGGATTGTCAGGAGCGCGACCCCTCCAAGTGTGAGCTGCTGCTGGTCGAGGGTGACTCGGCGGGCGGCTCGGCCAAGCAGGGGCGTGATCGTCTCTTCCAGGCCGTGCTGCCCCTGCGCGGCAAGATCCTCAACGTCGAACGCGCCCGCTTCGACAAGATGCTCTCGTCACAGGAAATCGGCACGCTGATCACGGCGCTGGGCACCGGCATCGGGCGCGAGGAATTCAACCCCGACAAGCTGCGCTACCACAAGATCATCATTATGACGGACGCGGACGTGGACGGCTCCCACATCCGCACGCTGCTGCTCACCTTCTTCTTCCGGCAGATGCCGGAGTTGATCGAGCGTGGCCATGTCTTCATTGCGCAGCCGCCGCTCTACAAGGCGATGCGCAACAAGTCCGAGACCTATCTGAAGGACGAACGCGCGCTGGAAGATTACCTCATCGGCGTAGGGCTGGACGGTGCGGTGCTCAAGCTGGGCAACGGTGCCGAAATCGCAGGCGAGGATCTGCGTCGCCGCATCGAGGAAGCACGTCTGGTCCGCACCGTGATGAGCGGTCTGCACACGCGGTATGACCGCTCGATCATCGAGCAGGCGGCGATTGCCGGCGCGCTCAAGCCCGGTCTGATCGACATGCCGGAGGCCGCGAGTGCGACCGCCACCGAGATCGCCCGTCGTCTCGATGCCATCTCGGATGATCTCTCGCAGGGCTGGTCCGGGGCGCTGGAGAACGGCGGCTTTGTGTTCCGCCGCACGCTGCGCGGCGTCACCGAGGCGCATACGCTCGATGCTGGCTTCCTCGCCTCCGCCGAGGCGCGCAAGCTGGATGAGCGCGCCGCCTCCCTCACTGAGCTTTACAACGCCCCCGCACGTCTTGTGCGCCGTGCGGAAGATCTGCTCGTCTCCGGTCCCGTCTCGCTCTTTGATGCGATCATGACGATCTCGCGTAAGGGTTTGACGTTACAGCGCTATAAAGGCCTGGGCGAAATGACCGCGCAGCAGCTCTGGGAGACCACGCTCGACCGCAACGTCCGCTCGCTGCTTCAGGTGAAGCTGAAGGATGTGGCCGAGGCCGAGGATATCTTCGTGCGCCTGATGGGTGATGTGGTGGAGCCGCGCCGCGCCTTCATTCAGGAGAACGCGCTGAGCGTCTCGAACCTCGACGTGTGAGGAATATAGGCCGCGCCTGGAGCGGGCGCGGCGCCTCAATCGAAACTGACCTTACCCCGCCCGGCCTTGATGTTCGAGCGCCCGGCTTTCGCCGTCAGCCGCCGCTCCTTGGAAGCCCGTGTGGGCTTGGTGGCGATGCGCGCGCGCGGCGGCTTTTGCGTCTCGTCCAGCATCACCTGCAAGCGCTTGAGCGCATCCTCGCGGTTGGCGTCCTGTGAGCGGAAGCGCTCCGCCTTGAGCACGATAACCCCTTCCTTCGTCAGCCTGTCCCCGGCGAGTTTTTCCAGCCGCGCCATGTGGTTGGGGTGCAGGTTCGCCTCACGCATCGCAAACCGCAGCTCCACGGCGGTTGAGACCTTGTTGACGTTCTGCCCGCCCGGCCCGGAGGCCCGGATGAAACGGAATTCGACAAGCCGCGCCGGCACGCGCCATCCCAGCCCGTGCAGCAGGATGGGCCCTGAGGGCGAGGAGGACGGGCTATCGCTCATGACAAGATGAAGTGCTGGGGCAAAGGGTGCTTTGGCGAGGCGAGGCCGGACGCGGGCCGCATTAAGAAAATCATGACCTGATTGCCGTAAGGAGGAGGACTTGTCACGTCCTTAAGTCTCGCGTTCGGAGGACCCTCGTGAATCTCGACCCGCTGTTGCTGCTGTTTTTTCCGGCCGTCATGGGCTTTGCAGCCTTCTCCGACATGTTCACGATGACGATTCCCAACCGCGTCTCGTTGTTGCTGGTGGCGGGCTTTGTGGCCATGGCGCTGCTCACCGGCATGCCGCTCAAGGTCTTTGGCCTGCACGTGGCGGCGGGGGCGCTTACCCTGCTAATCACCTTCGCGCTGTTTGCGGCCGGCTGGTTCGGCGGGGGCGATGCCAAGCTCGCGGCAGCCACCGGTTTGTGGTGCGGCTTCTCGGTTTTGCTGGAATATGCGGTGCTGGCCTCGGCGCTCGGTGGCCTGCTCACGCTGGGCCTGCTTGCCATGCGCAAGAGCGTGCCGGAAATCCTCACCGCGCGCATCGGCTGGCTCTCGCGCCTGCATCAGCCAAAGTGCGGAATTCCCTATGGCATTGCACTCGCCGCAGCAGGCCTGATGGTCTATCCGCAGACCGAAATCTGGCGCGCTGTGGCGCTGGGATGAGGGGCCATTGGCCCCCGTCAATCCTTTGCTAACGCTGATTTTCAAAGCCCTGTTAACTATACCTTGAGCTTTCCCTGCTCAAATTCCCGGTGAGGCGTGCCCTTGCGCGCCGCTTGTCAGGGAATAGCAGCAGATGAAACCTGCCCGCTTGATTGTTGCCGGTATTGCCGGTGTGGCCGGCTTGATGGCCCTCTTGCTGTCGAATCGTGCGCCCGCGCCGCAGAAGGTCGCGGAAGCGCCGCCGGTGCCGCAGATTCAGGCCACCGAAGTGCTCGTGGCCAAGAGCGAGCTGACGCTCGGCACCGCGCTCAACGCGGACAATCTGGCATGGGTGAAGTGGCCGCAGGAGCTGGCGGCCTCCACCATGATCCAGCGGACCGCCCGCCCCAACGCGATGGAAGAACTCAAGGGCGCGATTACCCGCGCCAACTTCTTCGCCAATGAGCCGATCCGAGAGGAAAAGATCATCAAGGGCAGTGGTGCGGGGTTCCTGTCCGCCATCCTCCCCTCCGGCAAAAAGGCTGTCGCGATCACCATTGATTCGCGCGGTGCCTCCAGCGCAGGCGGCTTCATCCTGCCCAATGACTATGTGGATGTGATTGCGGTGCGTCAGGTTGACCCCTCGGGGCGCGGCCCGGATGCCTTCCGCTCCACCACGCTGCTCTCCAACATCCGCGTGCTGGCCATTGGCCAGAACATCGAGGAGCGCAACGGCGAAAAGGCCGTGGTCGGCGAAACCGCGACGCTGGAACTCGACTCCGGTCAGGCCGAGCAGATCGTCCTTGCCCAGCGCAATGGGTCGCTGGCGCTGGCGTTGCGCTCGATGGCCGATGCCAACAAGCCCGAAGACACCTCCGGTTCCTCATCCGGGGGCGTGACCATTGTCCGCTTCGGCGTGTCTCAGGAGATCTCCAAGTGACGAGTTCAACCATGACCCTTGAGATGAAGCCGATGTCCTCCCCGATCTGGACGTCCTGCAAGCGCTCCGTGGCGCTTGGTGCCGTTCTGGCGGGTGCGCTGGCGACCGGCGCGCTGGCCAAGGATGAGCCGCGACAGTTCGGCGGCGTCCCCTACGAGCAGATTCCCAGCCCGACGATCCGCACCGGCGCCAACGACTCGCTCAGCGCGCGGCGCATCAACCTTTCCATCGGCAAGTCGATCATGGTCGATCTGCCGGCGGATGCGGGCGAGGTCTTCGTGGCCAACCCCAAGGTCGCCAACGCGGTTGTGCGCACCGCCCGCAAGATCTTCATCATCGGTGTGGCGGCGGGCACCACCACCGTGCTGGTGATGGGCAAGGGCAACGAGCAGATCGCCTCCTTCGACATCGGTGTCGCCAAAGAGCTGGCGCGCGAGTTGAGCGTGCTGCGCGATGTCATCAAGCGCGCCATGCCGGCGGCGGATATCCGGGTCGAGAGCGTGGGCGACAACTTTGTGCTCTCGGGCACCGTGGACAGCCCGCTCGACGCCCAGAAGGCCGTCGATATCGCCAACAACCTCGTCGGTCAGTCCGGCGGGTTTTTCGGCATGGGCGGCAGCCAGGGCAAGGTGGTCAACGCGCTTCAGGTGCGCGGCAAGGATCAGGTGATGCTCAAGGTCACCATTGCCGAAGTGCAGCGCTCGGTGCTCAAGCAGCTGGGCGTCAACATGTACGGCCAGTGGAACGTGACGGGGTCGGGCCTGTTCCTGCCCAAAGACGGCATTCCGCTGCCCTTCTCCGTGAACCGTCAGGACCCGCCCTCGACTGGCCGCGTGGATTTCGGCGGCCGCGGCGCCATCCTGAACACGCTGGAGCGGCAGGGCATGCTGCGCACGCTCGCCGAGCCGACGCTGACGGCGATCTCGGGCGAAAGCGCGAAGTTCCTCGCGGGCGGCGAACTGGCGGTACCGACCAACGAAACCTGCGATCGCGCCAGCGGCGCCTATGTCTGTACCATCGGCCTCACCTACAAGCCGGTGGGCGTTTCGCTCAACTTTACCCCTGTGGTGATGAGCGAAAACCGCATCTCGATCCGTGTTGCGACCGAAGTGACCGAAGTTGAGCCGGATAACAGCTTCAAGCTGACCACCGTTTCCGTGCCGGGCTTCCGCACCCGCAAGGCCGAGACCACCATCGAGCTGCCGTCGGGCGGCGTGATGGCCACCGCCGGCCTCATCCAGCAGCAGACGCGCCAGCACATCAACGGCATTCCGGGCGCGATGAACATTCCGATTCTGGGCACGCTGTTCCGCTCGCGCGATTATCAGCGCCTTGAAACCGAGCTGCTCATCCTTGTGCAGCCCTTCATCGCCAAGCCTTCCTCGCCGGGACAGATCGCCAAGCCGGACGACAATCTGGCCGATGCAACAGATCCCTCGACGGTCTTCATGGGGCGTCTGACCCGCACCTACGGCTCGGGGGCCAAAGCGGCAACCGGTCCCGTGGGCTTCATCAACGACTGAGGTGTGATCATGTCCTCGTTTCCCTTCCGCCTCACGCTGATCATCTCAAGTGCCCTTGCGGTGGCGGGCTGCGCCAATACGCGCCCGACCCAGCAGGCCTTTGCGCCGGATGACTACCGCGAACGCCATCCGCTGCGTCTGGAGCAGCAGGTGCAGCACATTGATGTCTTCGGGGCATCTCCCCAGCTCGACCCGCGCCAGCGCCGCGATCTCGTGGAATTCGCCAAGGCGCATACCCAGCGCGCCTCCGGCAGCATCGAAATCGCAACACCTGCCGGTCAGCCGCATGTTTCCGTTGAGGCGATCCGCTCGGCGCTGGCTGAGGGCGGCCTGCGCGCGCCGGTGCGCTACTCCAGCTATCCGGTGCGTGCCGGTGGCGGTGCCGCCCCGGTGCGGGTGAGCCACGCCACGCTCGCGGCCACGGTGACGAGCCAGTGCGGCCAGTGGCCCGCCGATTTGGCGGGTTCGAAGCAGGCCGAAACCTGGCACAACAAGCCCTATTACAACCTCGGCTGCGCCTATCAGACCATGATCGCCGCGCAGGTTTCCGATCCGGTCGATCTGGTGCGTCCGCGTGCCGAGGGTGTGGCCGATCTTGCCAAGCGCATGAAGGACATCGAGGCGCTGCGCAAGGATCAGGATCCATCGACCAAATGGAACCGCGACGACGTGAAAATCACCGACTCGAAGCAGCAGTAATCGTATGAGGCGCCACCTCGCGGGGTGGCCGGACGGAGACTTCATCCATGGTGGACAACACGGTTCCCCCCCTGCCGCACATTGCGATCCAGGTCTTCACCGAGACCCAGCCGGTGGCAATGATGGTCGAGGAATCCCGCCTCGACCGGCGCATGGCCCGCACCCACATGAAGGTGCAGACCGGTGGCATCGCGGCCGCCCTCGGGGCCTACCGCGACGCCCCGACGCCCAACGTCGTCGTCATCGAGACGGTATCGGACAGCACGACCCTGCTCACCGCGCTGGACGAACTGGCCGGCTATTGCGACGAAGGCACCCGCGTGGTGGTGATCGGCCATGTCAACGACGTGCCGCTTTACCGCGAGTTGATGCGCCGCGGGGTCAGCGAATATCTCGTCGCGCCGATCGGCCCGCTGGACTTCATCGAGGCACTGGCGGGCATCTTCCGCGATCCGGAGGCCAAGCCGGTGGGCCGCGCGATTGCGGTCATCGGTGCCAAGGGCGGCATCGGTGCCTCCACCATCGCACATAACCTTGCCTATTCCATCGCAGGGGACATGGAGATCGACACCTGCATTGTCGATCTCGACATGGCTTTCGGTACGGCCGGGCTCAACTTCAACATTGATCCGCCTCAGGGCATTCTCGATGCGGTGATCGACCCTTCGCGCGTCGATACCATTATGATCGAGCGCCTGTTTTCGAAGGTGACGCCGCATCTCTCGCTCATGGCCGCGCCCTCCACCGTGGAGCGCACCTATGATTTCAACGAGGCGAACTTCGAGCCGGTGATGGACGCCCTGCGCGCCTCCATTCCGGCCATCATCTATGATGTGCCCCACCAGTGGACCAACTGGACGCGCACCCTGCTCACCCGCGCTGATGAAGTGGTGGTGGTGGCCTCGCCGGATCTCGCCAACCTGCGCAACGCCAAGAACCTGATCGACAATCTGGCGGCGGCCCGCCCGAATGATCCCAAGCCGCGCCTCGTGCTCTCGATGGTGGGCATGCCCAAGCGTCCTGAACTGGCGATCGACGGCTTCACCAAAACGCTGGAGTGCCCCGCGCTCGCGAGCATTCCCTTC
Organism: Pseudomonadota bacterium; assembly: GCA_020161475.1. GTDB lineage: Bacteria > Pseudomonadota > Alphaproteobacteria > Rhizobiales > Beijerinckiaceae > Rhabdaerophilum. The sequence goes on from JAIUNQ010000043.1 coordinate 13,537, forward strand.
GATGCCGCGATTTTCGGGGCGGCAGCCAACAATGGCCAGATGCTGGCCGATATGCAGGGCGCGGCGAAACTCCAGGATATCTTCCGCGAGATCGCCTTTGCCCTCATGGGCCGTCAGAACGCGCGCCCGACCAAGAAATCGCTGTTCGATACCCTGCGCGAGCGCCTCAACAGCCTGCCGGGTGGAAAATCACGTGCGGCATAACAAACGCGCACATCGGGCGTGATCGACGCGGAATGAGACGACTAAGGGACGAAAAGAGGTAACGGCGTCATGTTCGGCAAGCGTACCACCATCGGACAGGCCAGCACACCGGCGCGGGCGGCTGCGCCCTCGCCGGCACCCGCTGCCGCCCCCGCGCCGCGTCCGGAGTTCCAGTCTGCCCCGGCAACCCAGACGCCCGCGCGCAGCGCCGCCCCGACCCCCGTGAGCGCCGCGCCCCAGCGCTCCGACCAGTACTTCCAGACCAAGTCGATGGTCTTCGGCGCCATGATCGAGTCGATCGATCTGAGCCAGCTTGCCAAGCTCGACACCGCCTCTGCGCGCGATGAACTGCGCGATGTCATCAACGAAATTCTCGTGCTCAAGAACGTGGCGATGTCCATCGCCGAGCAGGAGGATATGCTCAATGACATCTGCAACGATGTGCTGGGCTTCGGCCCGCTTGAGCCGCTGCTGGCGCGCGATGACATCGCCGACATCATGGTCAACGGCGCGGAGCGCACCTTCATCGAAACCGGCGGCAAGATCCAGCTGACCAACATCCGCTTCCGCGACAACGCGCAGCTGATCAACATCTGCCAGCGCATCGTCTCCCAGGTCGGCCGCCGCGTCGATGAAAGCTCGCCGATCTGCGACGCGCGCCTGCTCGACGGCTCCCGCGTCAACGTCATTGCACCGCCCCTTGCCATCGACGGTCCCGCGCTCACCATTCGTAAGTTCAAGAAGGACAAGCTGACCCTCGATCAGCTCGTCCGCTTCGGCGCCATCTCGCCGGAAGGCGCAGAAGTGCTCAAGGTTATCGGCCGCGTGCGCTGTAACGTCGTCATCTCGGGGGGTACCGGTTCGGGTAAAACGACGCTGCTCAACTGTATGACCAACTACATCGATGATGACGAGCGCATCATCACCTGCGAGGACGCGGCGGAACTTCAGCTCCAGCAGAGCCACGTGGTGCGCCTTGAAACGCGCCCGCCGAATCTGGAAGGGCAGGGCGCCATCACCATGCGCGACCTCGTGAAGAACTGCCTGCGTATGCGTCCCGAACGCATCATCGTCGGCGAAG
>JAIUNQ010000044.1 GCA_020161475.1 Pseudomonadota bacterium
GAGGCGGCGCGGGCGTGCGGAAAAAAGAAAGGGTCGCCCGATGGGCGACCCCCTCTCGCTTTCCCCAACGAGAGCGAAAACCTGTTTTTCGAGGCAGCACCTTGCGCACCCTTCGAAATCAAGGCGACTTCAACAAGAAAGCTGATTTTTTCACAAGTGGGCCGAGGCGACGACAGTGTTTCCGCGATGGAAACAATCGAGCGCTTCGCCGGTGCGCTGGTCTGGCGACAAAGAAAAAGGCGGCCCGCTTTCGCGCGCCGCCTTGATCTCGTCTGACGACGGTTCCGCAGATTACGGAACGGTCATCTTGTTGCCGATGTTGGTGAAGGCCGTGGTGATCTGCGGGGTCAGGGTCTGCATGCCGATGATGACGGCAGAGGCCATGAGGGCGGCGATGAGGCTGTACTCGATCGCAGTGGCGCCCGATTCATCCTTCAGGAAACGCGAGAAAATGGTCATGTGAGTGCTCCTAACTCTTTTTAGCTCCAGACCCCGCTCGCCAGCTCTTCTTGATGACTGGTCGCCGAAGCCATGGATGCAACCTAGCCCCAATTCCTTGCAGTCGGGTTAATTGCAATTCGAGCAAAATAAGATGCTTGTGAGCTTCAATTGCGTAGTTAATGGTTGGTAAATAGAATTCATCAAATCAATAATCTAGACAAATCGCGTGATTAACTGAGTGTGAATGCCAATTTTTTCTTTGTATACTCGTCTAATTCTATGGATTGTGCGACCAATGGGATAATTGTCTCCTATATTTATGTTTTTCTATCTTCCGGATGGATTGGTGTGCTTGGCGCAAAGAGGCGGCAGGATAAAACATCATGTTTCAGCGGTGGCCCGGATTTCATCGGTACCGATGGGGCTCTCCGCCCGTCTTTGGCCTGCTTCCCCGGAGATTTACGGAAAATTCACCCTGTTGGGCCACTTTGAACCGGAATGTCTGGCAGCATCGCGTTGAGATGCGGGAGAGTGGAATGGTTTCGGGCAAGCAGCGTTTTTCCGATCGGGCTCTCGCGGGCGTGCCCGCGCGCGTGCTCGCGTTCTGCTTGATGGTGGTGGGGGGCGCCGGGGCTGCGGCGGCGGAGTCCATCACGGTGAATATGGATCAGGCCAAGCTTGTTCGTCTTCCCGAGGGCACGGCGACCATTGTTGTCGGCAATCCGGCCATTGCGGATGTTGCGATGCAGAAGAACGGTGTGGTGGTGATCACGGGGCGCCGTGCAGGCCGGACCAACTTCATCGCGCTGGATCGCAAGGGCGCGATCATTTCGGAATCCTCGGTTGCGGTGAGCCTCTCCAATGAGGGGCGCGTTCTGGTGCGGCGCGGAACGGATTCGATGAGCTACGATTGCTCGACCGAGTGCTTGCCTTCGGTCTCTTTCGGTGACGAGGACAAGTCCTTCAAGCAGGCGATAGCCCAGGGGCAGGCGCGCGAGAAGGAAGCGCATGAGTCGTCCAAGACGGCTCGATAACCAAACTTCCCATTCTTTTCCGATCTCTTTTCCAGAGGTGGTAGTATTGCCAGCTCTTGAGAGAGGTGCGGCCTGCGTTTCAGAGATTAAAGGGGAGTTAATAAAACTTTCCCTAAAATTGATCTCTTTGGAAACGGAACAGCAATCGGTCTTTGCTAGGCTTGCACCTGAGATTTTCTGAATCCTCTCTCGAGGGGAATTCGAAGGGAAGAGGTTCCATGAGCGAGTTTTGCGTTCCAGCCCAGGCAGGCGAGCTTCCGGCGAGGCGCGATACCCGGCGCCGTTCCGGCTTTGCGCGTCGCTTCCTGCGTGATCGTTCCGGCAACATCGCGGTCGAATTTGCCTTTGTCGGCCCAGTCTTCTTTGGTCTTCTGTTCGGCATTCTGGAAACGGGCCTGCTCTACCTCAAGGCGACGGCGATCGACGCCGGCGTCGAGGAGGCCAAGCGCGTGGTGATGACCGGTCAGGTGCAGGCGGAGGGGACCCCCACCCTGCAGTTCGACAAATTCAAGGCCGCTTTCTGCGATCAGGCCGGCTGGATCATCCCCTGCGGGGAAGTGAAGTTCGACGTGCGCGCCTTCACCTCCTTCACCGGGGCCGCCATGCCCAATCCCGTTGCGGGGGGTGTGTTCAACAGCGCGGGGATGCAGTTCAACCCCGGCACCCCGAACCAGATCGTTGTCATTCGCGCCTATTACGAAACCACCTCTCTGACGGCTGCCATCCGCAATGATGTTGCCAACCTCACCAACGGCAATGTCCTTCTGGCGGGGTCTGCCGCGTTCAAGAACGAGCCGTAAGATGAAGCGTCGGTCCCTCAAATCCTCGCTCGCGCTGTTACGCCGCTTTCGTCGCGCCAATGATGGCTTCGTCGCCTCGGAATTCGCGTTGCTGCTGGTGCCCATGCTCTCGATCTGGATCGGGATGGTTGTGGCAACCGATGCGCTCAACACCGACCGCCGCGTGACGGTGCTGACACGGACGCTGTCGGACTTGGCGACACAGTTCACGGCGGTTTCGCAAAGCGATCTCGACTCGATTTTCGGTGCCACGGCTTCGATCCTCTGGCCGGCGCAGCCGACCAGCATGTCGATGCGCCTCACCTCCATCGATATCGACGGAGCGGGCGTGGCCTGGGTCGATTGGTCGGGCGTGCCGACAGACAGCAACCTGCGCGGTTCCTTCTCCGCTACGGCGCGCTGCACCAAGATCAACAACTTGCCGGCGGGTCTGCTGGTGGCGCGCACCTCGGTGATCCTCGCCGAGGCTTCGATGAAGTATCAGGCCTCGGTGGCCACACAGATGGTTGATGAACTTTTCGGCGGCGCCTTCACGGGCGGGAAAATGCCGCTGGGCGACAAGCTCTATATGCGTCCGCGCCAGGTGACGAAGGTCACCTTCAGCCCGGCCCCCGGCGCGAACTGTCCCGGCTACGTGCCCTGATCCGAGGGGCGGGCTCGCGCTTGCCTCTTTCTCACAGAGTCTCTCAAAGCCCTTTGCCGAGTGCAGAGGGCTTTTTGCTGGGAAGAAACCCTCTCGGAGCAAGAGTTCGGTGGTTCGATTGCCATGGCGGAGAGGGATGGTAGCAGTGAGTGGGCTCGAACCACCGACCTTGGCATTATGAGTGCCACGCTCTAACCAGCTGAGCTACACTGCCATCCAAATCCTGCGGCGCGAAGCGCTGCGCAATGAAGCTGCCTTAAAGTCTCCTTCGCCAGCCGTGTCAAGACCTCGCTGACATCGGCTTTGTGATTTCTGTTGCGGCGATGTCAGGCGGCGCTGCGCAGGGCGGCGCGGCGGTCAGCCAGCCGGATCAGGGTGAAATAGCCCATTAGCCCGAACTTGCGCGTTTCCACCACCTCGAAGCCAGCCCCCTTGCCCCAGTCGCGGATGCGCTGGAGCGGGAATTCGGCGCGCCAGCCCACCCGCTTGGCGAGCGGTGCAACGAGTTTCTCGAAGGTGGCCATGGGGCCACTTTCCGCGCCGATGTGATTGACGAGCACAATCTCCCCGCCGGGGCGCAGCACGCGGGCGAATTCGTTGAGCGCGCCTTCGGCATCGGGCACCAGCGTGATCATGAAGGCCCCGACGACGGCATCAAAGGCGCCATCGGCAAAACCGAGGCGGCAGGCATCCATGGCAGCCAGCCCGGTGATGGCCGTGAGGTTGCCCTGTTCCACCTTTTCCTTGGCGCGCAGCAGCATGGGATGCGACAGATCCACACCGACAACGGTATGCGTTTTCGGGTAATCGGCCAGCGAGAGCCCGGTGCCGACGCCGACTTCCAGCACTTGGCGGCCTGCCGCGATGGCGGCGTTGGATGCTGCGGCCTGCGAGGAGCGCAACATCTTGCGGTAAACCTTGTCGTAGAAGGGGGCCCAGATCGCATAGGCGCGATGGATGGTGGAGAGGTCGATGTCCTTGGCCATGCTCGCTCCTGTGCGATCAGAGGCGGGCGATGGTGCCGCCGCCCAGCACGCGCGCCTGTTCCGTTGCATCGGCATAGAGCACGCAGGCTTGCCCCGGCGCAACGCCCTCTTCACCTTCCACGAGTTCCACGAGGAACCTGTCGCCCTCGCGCAACAGGCGCGCGGGCTTGGGCGCGCGGGTGGAGCGCACGCGCGCATGGACATCCAGCCCCGCTGCTTCCGCCATCTCCGGGGTGCCCTCGCCGATCCAGTTGAAATCGCGCAGGGGCACGCGGCGTGTGGCGAGCGCCTCACGCGGGCCAACGATCACCTCGGTGGCAGCGGGGTCGATCTTGATGACGTAAAGCGGCTCGCGCGCGGCAATGCCGAGGCCGCGGCGCTGGCCGATGGTGTAGTGGATGATGCCGTTGTGCTGGCCCATGATGCGGCCATCGACATGGCGGATGATGCCGGGCAGCGTCGCCTCGGGCCGGAGCTTACGGACAAGATCAGCGTAATTGCCCGAGGGGACGAAGCAAATGTCCTGACTATCGGGCTTTTCCGCATTCTCCAGCCCGATGTCGCGGGCCAGCGCACGGGTTTCGGTCTTGGTGAGCCCGGAAAGCGGAAAGCGCAGGAAATCGAGTTGATCCTGCGTGCAGGCATAAAGAAAATAGCTCTGATCGCGCGAAAGGTCGCGCGGGCGGAACATGGCGCGGTGCCCGTTCGCCATGGCGCGCGTCTCGATATAGTGGCCGGTCGCGAGGCAATCGGCCCCCAACTCGCGCGCGAAGGCCAGAAGGTCGCGGAACTTGACGGTGCGGTTGCAGGCGATGCAGGGCACCGGTGTTTCGCCCCGCGCATAGCTTTCGGCGAAGTCCTCGATCACTTCCTCGCGGAAGCGATTTTCGTAATCGAGAACGTAGTGCGGGATGCCGAGCGCTGATGCCACGTTGCGCGCGTCCTGAATGTCGCGGCCCGCGCAGCAGGCACCGGGACGATGGGTCGCCGCGCCGTGATCATAGAGCTGGAGCGTGATGCCGATGGTTTCGTAGCCCGCCTGCTTGCACAGCGCTGCCACGACGGAGGAATCGATGCCGCCCGACATCGCCACCACAACGCGGGTGTCGCTCCGAGGCTTTGCGATTTCAAGGTCGAGGGTCATGATCCGGCAAATGTCGTGGGTCCGGCGGGGGTTCTAGCGCCAAATCGCGGTTTCTGCCAGTTCTCCTGGGCAAAGCGGGTCTGGCGGGGCGGCAAAAATTTCCCTCTTTTCGTGGCCCTGAAGGCCAAAAGTGCCCGTTCCAGCGCTTTGCTCTTTATAAAAATGGCGCAAAATCAATGTGTTGTGTGGACTTCAAATTGGCCTCGGCCTTGCTTTGGTGAGGGTTGGACAGTCACATCACAGCGGTTTTGCCATGGCCCTCGACGTCAATTCCTCGCTTGCCACCACGCTTTTCACGGCGCCCGGTCGGGCCAAGTCGTCTGATCAGGTCGGCACGACGAGCAGCCGTCCGGCGACACTGCCGGGGGCAAAAGGGGCTCCCGAGAGCTTTTCAAGCTACATCGGCGACAAATCCGCCAATGCGACCGGCAAGGTCGCGAGCAAGCCTGCCACCCTGCCGCCGCGCAAGCTGATGCCGGGGCAGATTGCGGATCATCAGGACACCAAGGTTTCGGCTCAGCAGGAGACCGAGGGGGCCACCAAGACCGGAAGCGCCAACAGCGAGAAGACCGCCGCAGAGGCGACGCGTGTGGGCGAAGGGGCCAACCGCAAGGCCAGTGCAGAAGGCGAGGCCCGTGTCGCCGAAGAGACGACCCGCGAGAGCGCCGAAGGGCGTGCCGAGGGTCCGAGCGCCGAGTCGAGCGCGGCTTCCGAAGCTGCCGAGAGCGCCGGTGAGCAGAAGGAGGGTGGCTCCTCCGCTTCCGGCGAGCAGAGCCAGCAGGAGGAAGGACAGACTTCCTCCGAAGCTGCCCCGAACACCGAGGCTTCGGACGGTGCGACTGCACCGGTTGTCGGCCAGCCCATCGTTGTCGCGACCTCTGTCGGCGCGCCGGCTCAGGGCGGCGTGGGCACTGCCGCCAGCGGTGACATGGTGATCGGCAGCGCAACCGATGCCAAACCTGCCCCGACCGCGCCGACCCTGCCGCCGAATGAAGCGGTCCAGACCACCGAGGGGGGTGAAGCTGCTGCAGGGGATGTTGCCGCCGTAACGACCGCGGCTCCCGCAGAGGTGGGCAAGAAGGCGCCTCCGCCGGCCCCGACCCTGCCGACCGCCGCCGAGAGCCGACCCGATACAACCCTTCAGCCGGGCATGACGCAGCAGGTGGAGGCCCGCAAGGAGGCCGCCAGCGGCATCGCCGGGCTGACCCAGACCGGTGAGACCAGCGGGATTGAATCCGCCGAGAGCAAGGGAACTTCTGTCGGCACAGCCGCCGATTCCCTGCGCCCTGTGACCCACGAGGGCCCGGTGCTGCGCGGCGCGATTTTCTCACAGGTGCTGGAAGGCTTTGCCGGCACCCACGGGTTGACCCGCGCCCATGATGTGCTGGCATCCCTCGACACCAGCGTCGCCGCGCAGGCCCAGAACAACCGTGCCGCCAGCGAGGCCGCACGCCCGACCCCGCTGCAGATGCTGCCGGTGGAAATCGGTATGCAGGCGGTGCGCGGTGCCCGCGAATTCCAGATCCGTCTCGATCCGGCGGAACTGGGCCGTGTCGATGTGAAGCTGCACATCAACGACAAGGGCGAAGTCAACGCCACCATGATCGTCGAGCGGCCGGAAACCCTCCAGATGCTGCGCCGCGATGCCACCACGCTGGCACAGGCTTTCGAGCAGGCCGGCCTCAAGCAGGGCGAGAACTCGCTCAACTTCTCGCTGCGCGGGGATGGCGATCAGGGCCAGAACCAGCAGCAGGGCGGGCATGGTCGTGGGCGTGAAGCCGATGATCCCGCTCTGAACGCGCAGGTCGCCGAGATCGTCTCGCGCCGCGTGATGATCCCGAATTCCAGCCTCGACCTCATGGTCTAAAGGATTTGACCCATGGCTACCGTTAATTCCGCTACCAATTCCGCCGCCAATTCGACCGTTTCCAGCGCGTCCAACTCGCGCGCGACCATGGCGAACAACTTCGACCAGTTCCTGAGCCTGCTGACCACACAGCTGAAGAACCAGTCGCCGCTGGATCCGCTGGACACCAACCAGTTCACCCAGCAGTTGGTGCAGTTTGCCTCGGTCGAACAGCAGATCAAGACGAACGACAGCCTCTCTGCGCTGGTGCTGGCCAACAAGACGGCGAACATCACCAATGCGCTCGGCTTTATCGGCGCCAAGGTGACGGCGGCGGGCAACACCTCGGTGCTCAAGTCCGGCAGCGCGTCGTGGAATCTCAATGCGCCGCGTGCAGGCACCGCGCAGATCATCATCAAGGATTCGAGCGGCAACGAAGTGCTCTCGCGTTCGCTGACAATGGGCGGCGGGAATCAGGCCTTCAACTGGGACGGCAAGCGGACCGATGGTTCCACCGCGCCGGATGGCCAGTACACCATGACGATCACCGCGCGTGACGGTTCGGGCAACAACATGACCGTGAACACCGACCTCTCCGGCACGGTCGATGGGGTCGATGTGAGCGGCGATACCCCCATTCTGAACATCGGCGGCATCAAGATTCCGCAAACTTCCGTCAAGACCATCAGCCGCTAAGTGATTGAGGCTTTTGGATATGCCCGGATGTGCCACAACTTAGGCGTTTTTTAAGAGGCGGGTTCTAAAGTGGCGGTCATAGTCGTTGCGTATAGTGAGCGTATCCCATGAGTGAACCGCTTCGCCCCCGCGTGAAGTATGTCATCGGTCCGGATGGCAGCCCTCTGACCATTGCCGATCTGCCGCCGCCCGAAACCCGCCGCTGGGTCATTCGCCGCAAGGCGGAAGTGGTTGCCGCCGTTCGTGGTGGTCTCCTCTCTCTCGAAGAAGCCTGTTCGCGCTATACGCTGACGGTCGAGGAATTCCTCTCCTGGCAGCATTCGATCGACGAGCATGGTCTGGCCGGCCTGCGCACCACGCGCATCCAGCACTACCGCAACTGAATTCTTTTGCAGCGACGCGATAGCAGGGCCCGCCTCTTCAGGCGGGTTTTGTTTTTTGGGGTGTTTTTGCCGCCCTTCAGCGGGCCGCGCGCACCGCCACCATCTGGCGGGCCGCCTCGATGGCGAGGCCCAACGAAGCCGGACTGGCCACGCCCTGCCCCGCAATGTCAAAGGCCGTGCCGTGATCGACCGAGGTGCGGATGATCGGCAGGCCAAGGGTGATGTTGACCCCATCCTCAATGCCGCCAAGCTTGATCGGGATAAGCCCCTGATCGTGATATTGCGACACGACAACATCGAAATGCCCATGCCTGGCGCGCATGAACACGGTGTCTGGCGCGAAGGGCCCTGAAACGGCAAAGCCTTCGGCCTGCCCCGCTACCACAGCCGGTGCAATGAACTCGATTTCCTCGCGCCCGAAGAGGCCACCTTCGCCGGCATGGGGGTTGAGCCCCGCCACCGCGATGCGCGGGCTTGCGATGCCGAGTGCGCGGCAGCCCTCATCCGCGAGGCGGATCGTCTTGAGGATGTTCTCCGGGGTCACCCGCTCGATGGCCTCGCGCAGCGAGACATGGATCGAGACCAGCACGACGCGCAGATCCTGTGTCGCCAGCATCATGCCGAAGTTTTTTGTCCCCGTGCGCGCGGCCAGAATCTCGGTGTGGCCGGGGAAGGGCACGCCCGCCGCATGGAAGGCCTCCTTGTGGATGGGCGCGGTGACGAGGGCGCCGATGCGCTCGGCTTTGGCCAGATCAATCGCGGTGCAGACGGCGTCATAGGCGAGCTTGCCGGCGCGCGCATCGATTCGCCCGTAGAGAAGATCCTCCGGTAATTCCCCCACGCTGATCAGCGGAACGGGGTCATTCGCGCCATTTTTAGCGGCCATTTCAAGCGCCGCTTCAGGGGGCAGCGGCATGATGGTGCGTTTGGAGCCGAGGGCGGAAAATGCCCGACGCAGGCTGCTGGCGGCGCCGATCACGACCAGCCCCGCGCTGCCCTTGGCCTCGATGTGCTTGGCGATGATCTCCGGTCCGATCCCGGCGGCATCGCCCATGGTGAGCGCGAGGGGGAGGGGAGAGGCGGCGGACATGGCGTTTTTCCGGGGCAGGAGAAGGGAACGGACAGCGTAGCGAGCGGAGGAAAAGCGAGGGTTTTAAAAAAAATTAATCGCCCAGTTAACCGACCGGTAACCATCCACCGGGCAATTCTTGCCTAGCGCAGAATTGTCAGACCGCCAAACCGGCGTGACAGACTTGAAGGGTTGGAACGTGAACGGCATCCTGGAACTTGTGAACCGCCTCGGTCCGCAGCGCCTCGTCGCCATGGGCGCGGTGACCCTCGCGCTGATCGGCTTCTTCGCTTTCGTGATGACGCGGGTGTCGGCACCACCGATGGGGGTGCTCTTCTCGGATCTTTCGATGAATGATTCGAACCTGATCTCGCGCGATCTCGACAACCGCGGCATCAAGTACGAGATCCGGCAGGATGGTGCGACCATTCTGGTGCCCAAGGAAAATGCGACCAAGCTGCGCCTTGAATTTGCGGGCAAGGGCCTGCCGGCGGGTGGTTCGGTCGGTTACGAGATCTTCGACAAGGCCGATACCTTCTCCGCCACCTCCTTCGTGCAGGGCATCAATCAGGTGCGCGCGCTGGAAGGTGAACTCGCCCGCACCATCAAAGGCATCGAGCGCGTGGTGCAGGCCCGTGTCCACCTCGCCATTCCCGAGAAGAAGCTCTTCGACCGCGAGAAGCAGGATCCGCGCGCCTCGATCATCCTGAACGTGCGCGGCGAGCTGGATGCCGGCCAGATCCGCGCCATCCGCCACCTCGTTGCTTCCGCCGTGCAGGGCCTCAAGCCGGATCGCGTCTCCATCGTGGACGAATCGGGTCGCCTGCTGGCCGATGGCGCGGGCAACGAGAACGACACCGCTGCGCTGGCGCAGGACAAGCAGAATGCGCATGAGCGCCGCCTGAAGAACCAGATTGAGGACATCGTGGCCTCGGTGGTCGGGCGTGGCCGGGCCCGTGTGCAGGTGACCGCCGAGATGGACTTCAACCGCGTGCAGCAGGTGACCGATACCTTCGATCCCGAGGGCCGCGTCGTGCGCTCCACCCAGACCCGCACCGAGAACCAGCAGAGCCAGGAAGCCAAGGACGGTCAGGTCTCGGTTGCCAATGAGCTGCCGGGCGGCAATCAGGGCCAGAACAACGCACAGCAGCGCGAGGCGACCCAGCGCTCCGAGGAAATCACCAACTTCGAAATCTCGAAGACCACCAAGACCGAGATCATCGAAGCGGGCCGCGTGAAGAAGCTCTCTGTCGCGGTGCTGGTGGATGGCATCTACACCCCGGTGTCGGGCGGTCCGGCCGAGTACAAGCCGCGCCCCTCCGAAGAGCTGGAGCGGATCGCCACCCTCGTCCGCTCGGCCATCGGGTTTGATCGCAACCGCGGCGATCAGGTCGAGGTGATCAACCTCAAGTTTGCCGAAGGCCTGCCCGCGACCAGCACCAATCCGCCGAGCCTCGCCGAGCAGATGCTCTCGGTGACCCGTGAGGATGTGCTGCACATGATCGAGCTGGGCGTCTTCGCCATCCTGACCTTGCTGGTGGTGCTGCTGGTGGTGCGTCCGCTGATGCGGGCCATGGGTATCGGCGGCAAGGAAAAGCAGGGTGAAGCGGCGGCCGCCGCGCCTGTCTCCGGCCTTCAGAGCGTGATTGCCGCCTCGGGTATGGTGGGTGGTCAGGCCGCGCTGCCGGCGCCGGGTGCGGATGGTTCGTTCCAGCCCGCCAACTCCAATGCCGCCGCCAATGCCGCGAGCATTCAGGCCGCCCTGCACCAGAGCGCTGTCGATAGCCTCGGCAAGATCGTGCAGGACAACCCCTCTGAATCCACCGCGATCGTTCGCGCCTGGATTGCCCAGCCGCACTAACCCTCGAAGAATCAGGGACCATAGGAACGAGACATGGCAAAGCCGCAGGAAAAACCCGCTGATCAGGCATCCGGGCCCAACCGCGACCTTACCCGCTTCCTCTCGGGACCGGAGAAGGCGGCGATCATCCTCCTCGTGCTCGGTGAGCGCTACGGCGGCGAGATCTGGGCCGCGCTCGACGAGGACGAGATCCGCAACGTCTCTCGCGTGATGGCCCGCCTCGGCGCGGTGACGGCGGATGCCGTGGAAGCGCTGGTGGCCGAGTTCCTCTCCATGATGGCGCAGGGCGGCGCCGTGACGGGCGACTTCGATCGCACCGAAGCACTGCTGGCCAAGATCCTGCCCAAGGAGAAGGTCGATGTGCTCATGGAAGAGCTGCGCGGCCCGGCCGGTCGCAACATGTGGCAAAAGCTCGGCAACGTGCAGGATCAGGTGCTCGCCAATTACCTGAAGGGCGAATACCCGCAGACCGTGGCGGTGATCCTCTCCAAGATCCGCTCCGAGCATGCTGCCCGCGTGCTCTCGCTGCTGCCGCACGAGTTCGCGCTGGAAGTCGTCAACCGCATGCTCAACATGGAGCCGGTGCAGAAGGATGTGCTCGACCACATCGAGGAGACGCTGCGCACCGAATTCATTTCCAACCTGTCCCAGACCTCGCGTCGTGACAGCCACGAGATGATCGCGGAAATCTTCAACTCCTTCGACCGCCAGACGGAAAGCTGGTTCCTCGCGGCGCTCGATGAGCGCAACCGCGATGCCGCCCAGAAGATCCGCTCGCTGATGTTCACCTTCGAGGATCTGGCCAAGCTCGATCCGGGCTCCACCCAGACCCTCATCCGATTTGCCGACCGCGACCAGCTCGCTGTTGCGCTCAAGGGGGCACCGCCCTCGATCAAGAAGTTCTTCCTCACGCAGATGTCCTCGCGTGCGGCCAAGAACATGGAAGATCTGATGGCCTCGCGCGGGCCGGTGCGCCTGAAGGAAGTGGACGAGGCCCAGTCCAAGGTTGTGCTGCTGGCCAAGGAACTCGCGGCCAAGGGCGAGATCACCATCGGCAAGAACCGCGCCGAAGACGAACTGATCTACTAAGGACAGCGCGCTATGGCCCAGCCCCACACCAGCTTTACCTTCGGACGGGATTTCACCCGGCCCGAGCAGCGCGGCGGGTTCGATGCCCCCCGGCGCGTGCCCGTGGTGCCGGCAGAGCATGACCGGCTCGTCGAGCTGGCCCGTAGCGAGGGATATGAGGCGGGCGTGGCCGAGGGGCGCCGTCTTCAGGCTGATCATGAGGCCATTCGCCTGGCGAGCTGCCTTGAGGCGCTGACGGGCCGCCTTGATATCGCGCTGATCGAAATGCGCCGTCTCGAAGATGTCGCGCGCAACGAGGCGCTCACCTTTGCGCGCCTGTTCTCGGCCAAGCTCTCGGGGGCGCTGATCGCTTCCGCGCCCGTCACCTTCATCGAGGATACGGCGGCGGCGATTTTCCAGGATCTGCGCGGCTCGCCGCATCTGGCGGTGCGCGTCGAGCCTTCGCTGGTGGATGCCTGCAAGGCCGAGCTTTCCAAGAAGCTCAAGGAAAACGGGCTGGAGACGAAACTCTTTGTCTTCCCTGATCCGGATGTCGCCTTGGGCGATTGCCGGATCGAATGGGCCGACGGCGGCATTGTGCGGGATCGCAAGGCGCTGGAGGCGGCTATCGACCGGGTGGTGGAAACCCTGTTTCCCAATGCCACCACGGATACTGATTTGACTGTTGAGGAGGGCTGAGCCCATGTCGACCGAAGGCAATTTCCAGCTTCAGGATCTTGAGTCCACCGCGGATGTCGTTGCGGCGGCCTATGGCTCCGATACCGAAGGCTCCCCCGCTTCGCGCAGCGCTGAAGACCTCGAACATGTGTTCGATGTTCCTGTGCAGGTCTCCGCCGTGCTGGGCCGCACCCGCATGGGCGTGGGCGAGCTGCTCCAGATGACGCCGGGCCATATTCTCGAACTCGACCGGCGCGTGGGTGAAGCCATCGATATTTTCGTCAACGACCGTCTGGTTGCCCGCGGCGAAGTCGTCCTCGTGGATGACAAGCTGGGCGTGACCATGACGGAAATCATCAAGTCTGACCGATGAGGGAAAGGCGTGAAGCTGGGCTGCAAATGGCATTCCACTGCGCTTCCGGTGCTCATGGACATGAAGTCCACTCCGCTCCGCTTCTCGCGCAACCCCATTTTCGCCGCAGCTTGACGCCGTTCCGGGCGTCCTGCCGGGCAGGGCATCAAACGAGTTTCGCGCCCCGCGCGATGAACTGAACGAGGAGAAACACCATGCGCTTGCTCATTGTCGGCACGCTGCGGGGCGAACTCATCACCGCCGCCAAGATCGCCCGCGAACGCGGCGCGCAGGTTGCGCAGGTCGATGGTGTCGAAGCTGCGCTTTCGCATCTGCGTCAGGGCAAGGGCGCGGACCTCGCCATGGTGGATGTGGGGCTGGACATCCGGGCGCTGGTGAAGGGGCTTGAGGCCGAGCACATCACCCTTTCGGTGGTGGCCTGCGGTGTCGCCAATGACAAGCGCGCGGCTGTGGCTGCCATCGAGGCCGGGGCGAAGGAATATGTCCCGCTGCCGCCGGACCCGGAGCTGATCGCGGCGATTCTCGAAGCGGTGAGCCGCACCGAGACCTCGCTCATCTTCCGCGATGAAGCCATGGGCAAGGTCATCAAGCTTGCGCAGCAGATTGCGGGCTCGGATGCCTCCGTGCTGATCACCGGTGAATCGGGCGTCGGCAAGGAAGTGATGGCGCGCTTCCTGCACGAGAAATCTAAGCGTGCCTCCAAGCCGTTCGTCTCGGTCAATTGCGCGGCCATCCCCGACAATCTGCTTGAGAGCGAGCTGTTCGGCCATGAAAAGGGTGCCTTCACGGGGGCTATCGCGCGGCGCGTGGGCAAGTTCGAAGAGGCTGACGGCGGCACGCTCCTGCTCGACGAAATCTCCGAAATGGATGTGCGCCTTCAGGCGAAACTCCTGCGCGCCATTCAGGAGCGCGTGATTGACCGCGTGGGCGGGAACCGCCCCGTGCCGGTCGATATCCGTATCATCGCGACCTCCAACCGCAACCTGGCCGAAAGCGTGAAGCTGGGCGAGTTCCGTGAGGATCTGCTCTATCGCCTCAATGTCGTGAACCTGAAGATTCCCTCCCTGCGGGATCGTCCCAACGATATCATCGAGCTCTCGAACCACTTCGCCAAGCGCTATGCCGAGCTGAACGGCATGCCGGTTCGCCCGATCAGCATGGATGCCAAGCGGGCGCTTCTGGCCAACCCGTGGCGCGGCAACGTACGCGAGCTGGAAAACTGCATCCATCGCGCCGTGCTGCTGGCCTCCGGCGTGGAAATCGGCCCCGACGCCATTCTGACGCCGGATGGCGATTCGATTGCCCGCGATGCCGGCGAGAGCACCGCGCGCCGCGCGGCAGAAGCGGCGGAAGCCGCGACCCGCGCGCTGGTGGGGCGCACCGTGGCTGATGTGGAGCGTGAGCTGATCCTCGATACGCTCGATCATTGCCTCGGCAACCGCACCCACGCCGCCAAGATCCTCGGCATCTCGATCCGCACGCTGCGCAACAAGCTCAATGAGTATGTGGCCGTGGGTATCGATGTGCCCGAGCCCGGCGGGACCCGCATTGCGGTAGCCTGACAGGAAATGCGTGAAGGCGGGCTGCAA
>JAIUNQ010000045.1 GCA_020161475.1 Pseudomonadota bacterium
AGCCAGCGCTCGCCCAGCCATGCCAGCGCAAAGAGCACCGCCACATAGAGCGCGCCGATCAGGGCCGCATGGCTTGCCTCCAAAATCCGCCTCCCCCTCCTGCCGGCAGTGCCGGAGCCCGCGTTTCCAGAGGGTTAGCCCCTCTTGAGCGTGGTGTCACACCCCGCGCGGCGGAACAATCGCATACGAAAGTAAGGGGGGTGGCAAACCAAGGTAGGACGCGCGGGGGCCGCAAAGCCCGTTGTAGGTCAAGGACCGACACAAGGGCCGGTGAAACAATAACAAATCAAGCCGGTGCCTTGTTTTGGGGAGGGAGCCCTTGACGCGGTGAGAAAACCCAGATCGCTCGAGTTTCGCCAGAAGGTGCTGAACGCGGCCGCGGCAGGCCGAAGCCAGAGCGAGCTGGCGCGGCACTTCCGGGTGAGTCAGCCCACCATCTCGCGCTGGCTGGCGCAGGCGCGGGCAAGCGGCATCCGCCTTCCGCCCACCAAGGACAAATCCCTGCCGGCCGACCAGCATCTGCCGGCCGTGCTCGATCTGGCCGGGCAGGTCAGCCCCTTCAGCATCCGGGCGATGCAGGCGGCGCTGGCCGCGCAAGGCATTGGCCTGACCTATGGCGTGCTGCGGCGGCTGATGCTGCGGCACAAGCCCGCGGTGGATGCCGCCCGCAAGATGCCCCGATCCGCCCCCGCAGGAGAAACGACATGTATCCGCCGAGCCTGATCCACCTTGCCCTTGTTCGCCTCGACCAAGGCGAGGAAGCCTGCGACATCGCCCGCGCATTGGGCGTGCATATCAGCGTGCTTCAGGGCTGGCAGCAGCGCTATGAAGGCCTGAGTCTGCGCCAGATCGCGACCCAGCAGGAGCGCGCGGCGCAGCTGATCGAAAATACCTGCCTCATGGCGCGCGACAATTACGAGCGCCAGCGCGGGATTGTTCGCACGGTTATAACCGCCTGAAACACCCGTATAAAAAATGCCACCCCGTGAGGGGTGGCATCGCGTCACAAAAGCCTTTGAGAGCGCGGGCTTACTTGTTGCCCTTGGCCTTGAGCAGGGGCACCCAGCGCTCGTTCTCGCTCTTCACCAGCGCGGCCAGCGCTTCCGGCGAGGCGCCCTTGGCATCGGGCACTTCACCGCCCAGCTCTTCCAGCTTGGCCTTGGTGCCCGGATCCGTCACGGCTTTCACCAGCGCTTCACGCAGCTTGGCCAGCGCTTCGGGCGGGGTGCCCTTGGGCGCAAAGGCCGCGTTCCAGGCCGAGACCTTGTACCCCGGCAGGCCGCCCTCGGTGGTGGTGGGCACATCCGGCAGGGCCGGGGCGCGCTTTTCGGTCGCAACCGCGATCGCCTTGATGGTGCCGGCCTTGATCTGCGGGGTGAGGTTAACGATCTGGTCGCAGGCGTAATCCACCTTGCCCGACATCAGATCATTGAGCAGCGGGCCGGTGCCCTTGTAGGGCACGGTGACCGGGTTCACCTTCAGCATGTCATGCAGCAGGATGCAGGTGACGTTGGAAACGGCACCCGGCCCGGCGTCCGCATGATTGATCTTATTCTCGTTGGCCTTCACGTAGGCCGAGAACTCCTTGAGGTCCTTGGCCGGGAAGTCTTTGCGGGTCACGATCAGGATGGGCGTGCCGGCGGCAAGGCCGATCGGCTCGAAATCCTTCTGCGGATCATAGGCGAGGTTGGGGTAAAGGCCCGGGGATGCCCCATGCGTGCCCATGTGGCCCATGGCGATGGTGTAACCATCCGGCGTAGCCTTGGCGGCGCGGGTGATGCCCGTGGTGCCGCCGGCACCGGCCACGTTTTCGATGATCACCGGCTGGCCGAGCGTGCGCGACATGTGATCGCCGACAATGCGGGCCACGACATCGGTGGGGCCGCCCGCGGCAAACGGCACGATCATGGTGATCGGGCGGGCGGGGAAGGCCTGAGCATTGGCTTGGGTGGCGCCCAGCGCAAAAAGTGCGCCCAAGGCCATCTTCTGGATTGTTTTCATTGTTCTCTCCCTATTCGGGCGGGGCTCGAAGTCCCGCACCTTCGTTTGAAAATAGGAGGCTGGCCCGACATGGCCAGCCCCTGACTAGCTGGATCAATCCTCAACGAACACCTCGTCGCGCTTCTTGCGGATGGCGGGCAGCAGCGCCACCACCAGCAGGACGAGCGAGAGCACCATCAGCACGGCGGAGATCGGGTTGTTCGAGATGTCGAAGAAGGTCCAGGCGTTCCCGCGTGAGAGCAGCATGGCCTGACGCAGTTTTTCTTCCATGATCTTGCCCAGCACGAAGGCCACCAGCATCGGTGCCGGCTCGAAGCCCAGCTTGATCAGGATATAGCCGCACAGCCCGAAGAAGGCGGTGAGGATCACATCAAACGGTTGGTTGTTGATGGAATAGACGCCGATGGCGCAGAACATCAGGATGGCCGGGAAAAGCATGCGATAGGGCACGCGCAGCAGACGAACCCACAGGCCCACCAGCGGCAGGTTGATGATCAGCAGCATCAGGTTGCCCACCCACATCGAGGCGACCATGCCCCAGAAGAGATCGGGCTGCTTGGTCATGATCTGCGGGCCGGGCACGATGCCATGGATGGTCATCGCGCCGACCATGATGGCCATGACGGCGTTCGGCGGAATGCCGAGGGTTAGCAGCGGGATGAAGCTGGTCTGCGCGGCCGCGTTGTTGGCCGATTCCGGCCCCGCCACGCCGCGGATGGCGCCCTGCCCGAATTCCTTCGGGTTCTTGGAGAGCTTCTTTTCCACGGTATAGGCACCAAAAGCCGCGAGCACCGCGCCGCCGCCCGGCAGGATGCCGAGCATGGAGCCGAGGATGGTGCCACGGGCAATCGCCGGGGCCGCTTCCTTCATGTCCTCCTTGGTGGGCATGAGGTTGGTCACCTTCTGCTCCACCAGTTCGCGGCCCGCATCGCCCTGCTCGAGGTTGCGCAGGATTTCCGCGAAGCCGAAGACGCCCATGGCGAGGGTGACGAACTCGATGCCGTCGGACAGAGCCATGATGCCGAAGGTGAGGCGGTTCTCACCGGTTTCGATGTCCGTGCCGACGGTGGAGAGCAGCAGGCCGAGGAAGATCATGGCAATGGCCTTGATCACCGAGCCGGAGGCCAGCACCACCGCGCAGACCAGACCCAGCACCATCAGCGCGCAGTAATCGGCCGGGCCGAAGGCCTGCGCCACCTGCGTCAGCGGCTTGCCGAGCGCAGCCAGCAGGATGGTGCCCACCGTGCCCGCGATGAAGGAGCCGATGGCCGCAATGGCGAGCGCCGCACCGGCGCGGCCCTTCTTGGCCATCTGGTGGCCATCGAGCGCGGTGACGACCGAGGAGGCCTCACCCGGCAGGTTGACGAGGATGGCCGTGGTGGAGCCGCCGTATTGCGCCCCGTAATAGATGCCCGCAAGCATGATCAGCGCGCCGGTGGGGTCGAGCTTGTAGGTGATCGGCAGCAGCATCGCGATGGTGGCGATGGGGCCGATGCCCGGCAGAACGCCGATGAGCGTGCCGATCAACGCGCCGATCAGGCACAGCAGGATATTCATCGGCAAGGAGACGATGAGGCTGCCTGCGCCCGGCCAGATGTCGATGGGCACGAATTTGAAGACGACCGCGAAGCCCGCGACGAGATTGGTGACGAAATCCATTGTCGCGCTTCCTTACAGGCTCGGCCAGAGGGGGATCGGCTGCCCCAGCGCATAGGGGAACAGCAGCGCGCAGAAGGCCGTGATCGCGAGCGCGAAGGCAATCGCCTCCTTGTAGCGATAGCCGGGGGCCGCAGCGGTAGCGAGCAGCATCATCGGCACACCGGAGAGGAACAGCCCGAGCGTGCGGATGGAGAAGGCGAACAGCAGCACCGAGCCCAGAATGGTGATAATGCCGCGCCAGTTGAAGCCCGAAAGACGCACCCCCTGCTGGAAAAACCCGCTGACCATGATGAAAGCGCCGAGCAGCCCCAGCGCATAGGCGAAGATGCGCGGCGCGGTGCCCGAGGCAAAGCCGACGCGGCCTGTGGCGGGCAGATGCTGCACCATGTAAAGCGCCAGCGCGGCAATCGCGATCAGAAGCGCGCCGCCGATAATGTCACCAAGCGCGCGCGCCGTCGGAGACTGAGAAGGATTCTCCATGGTTCCCCCATAGTGAGTTATTGTTTTATCCTTTTGGACTAGCCGCTGCCCAAGACCTGCACAAGTCTCTCCATCGCGCGGAACCGTCAATCACGGCCGGAATGTGGAAACCCACAATACGCAGGACGGGCAAAACGGTAGAAGCGCACCATCGGCGCAGGCTTTATTGCACTGCAACATGACAGGACGGGCACGTTGAACGGCTGATCCGGCGCAAGCCTATGGGAGAAGCCTTCCTCCGGGCGCGATATGCTCAAAAAGAAGGCAATGCCGGAGGCCGCGCGGGCCGAGCATGAAAGCCGGGCAAGAAAGTCCGGCAAGAAAAAAGAAGGCCATGTCGGCGCATCCGAGGGAACCTGCCACTGGTTCCGCCGTTTTCATGCCACGATATGCGGTAAAAGTTGATCCATGGACATGATGAAGAATACTCTCGACCGCCGGGCCTTGCTGCGGGGCAGCGGTCTTCTGTGTGCTGCCACCGCGCTGGCAGGCTGCTCGCAAACCTTCGGCATGGTCGAACACCCGCCCGAAGTGATGCGGCGTCCCTCTCCGCGTCTGGCGGAGCTGGAGGCGATGTATGGCCCGCTGCCGGACGAGCGCTTCCCCGTTCCGGCGGTCGATCTCGATGAGGTCGAGGAGGGGGCGCTGCGCCGCATCGTGCCCTACCGGACCGCCGAATATCCCGGCACGCTGGTCGTCGATACGCGCGAGCATGCGCTGTTTCTGGTGATGGAGGGCGGGGAGGCGCTGCGCTACGGCGTGGGCGTGGGCCGCGAAGGGCTGGCCTGGCAGGGCCGCGCCACCGTCGGTCGCAAGGCCGAATGGCCGCGCTGGACCCCGACGCGCGACATGATCGCCCGCGAGCCGGAACGCAATGCGCCTTGGGCAGGGGGCATGCCGCCGGGCCTTGAGAATCCGCTCGGTGCCCGCGCGCTCTATCTCTATCGCGGAACGCAGGACACGCTCTATCGCATCCACGGCACCAACGAGCCGTGGAGCATCGGGCAATCCGTATCCAGCGGCTGCATCCGCATGATCAATCAGGATGTCATCGACCTGTACCGCCGCGTCCCGCTCGGCGCGCCGGTGGTCGTCCAGCTCTGAGGCAAGGGCCGGCGCGCGCAGCTCGCCCCCATGACACGGTCACGGGAAGGGCCGGCGCGCGCAAGCCACCTCATCCCGGACTCATACCCTTGCCTTGTCTTCCTCGCCTTGTGCTTAAGGAGGATGCCCGGCCTATCCTGCACTCATGAAACATTTACCTCGAGGTGATAAAACTCAGGGTTGTATATTCAGATGCTCCGAGGCCCGCATGTTCTTTCGCTCTGCTGCCCGTGCCGTGCCGGCCCCCGCGTTCGCCTCAGCCCCTGTTGACCCCGCGCCGGAACCGAAGAGCGTCCACACCCTGCGTGTCATGGAAAGCGATGACGGGCTGCGCGGCATCGATGCGCAAAGCTTCCTGTTCGAGGGCGAGGCCGCCCCGCTGGCGGTGGCCTATATCTCGCCGCATGTTGATTTCAATGCGCTGACCAGCCGGTTGAGCAGCCTTGCGCCCTCCGGCACCAAGCTCATCTGCGTTTCCACGGCGGGTGAGCTCTGCGCGCCCTGCGGAGAGTCGCCGTATCGCCCCACGGGCGAGCGCTGGCGCACGCTCTCGCTTCAGGTGTTCCCGCCCGATCTGTTCGAGGCGGTGAGCGTGCACACCGTGCCGCTGCACAACGAGGATATCCGCAAGGGCGCGCCCAGCTTCAGCCACGACGAGCGCGTCGGGCGCATCCAGTCCTCGCTCGCTTCCGTGCGTCCGCCCTTCGCCATCGAGGCGAACCGCGTTTTCGCGCTCACCTTCGTGGATGGGCTTTCCGCCAGCGAAAACTATCTGATGGAAGCCATTTACCGCACCGGGCGCTATCCGTGCCTGTTCATCGGCTCCTCGGCGGGCGGCACCTTCGCCTTCAAGGACACCTGGCTTTATGACGGTTCGCGCGTGCTCCAGAACCACGCCGTCATCATCTTCGCGAAAATGGCGCCGGATCGCTCTTATGGCGTCTTCAAGAGCCAGAATTTCCGCACCGCCGGCAAGCGCTACTTCGTGGCCGAGGCCGACCCCAACCGCCGCTTCGTCGCCTCCGTGATCGATGAAGCAAGCGGGGAGATGGTGCCGTTTCTCTCCGCACTGGCGAAAGACCTGCATTGTGCGCCGGGCGATGTGCAGGCCCGCATGAAGGGCCATACCTTCGGCATCGAGATCGACGGCGAGATTTTCGTGCGCTCCATCGCCGCCACCGATGTGCAGAACGGTACGGTCTCCTTTTTCTGTGACCTGAACGCGGGGGACGAGCTGCTGCTGCTCTCGGCGACCGATTTCGTCGAGCAGACCCGCTCCGATCTGCAAAGCTTTCTGGCGGGCAAGCCCAAGCCGATCGGCGCGGTGCTCAATGATTGCATCCTGCGCCGGCTCAACAACGAGGCCGCGCTTTCGCGCATGGGCAACCTCTGGCCCATGCCGGTGGCGGGCTTCTCCACCTTCGGCGAGCTGTTCGGCATCAATGTGAATGAGACGCTGAGCGCGCTGGTTTTCTTTGAGAGCGAGAAGACGGACGACGCCTTTCTTCAGGCCTTTCCCGTGCATTACGCGCGCTTCTCGAACTACTTCACCCAGCGCGCCCTCAAGCGCATGGCGCTGCTCAACCGCTTCCGTTCCGGCATGATCACGGCGCTCTCGCAGGAGATGAACTTCATCTCCGATCTTGAGAATGTCGTGCGCCGCACCACCGACATGAGCACGGCGATGGAATCCGTGCGCCAGACCATCTATGCCGCCAACCAATCGGGCGGGACCGACAACGACGAGAGCGAGGCGCTCTCCAGCGAGTTCAACCAGCTTGCCCAGTCGATGCAGGGCCTGCGCGGGGTGCTCGGCACCATCGACGGCATCACCTCGCAGACGAACCTGCTCGCGCTCAACGCCACCATCGAGGCCGCGCGCGCAGGCGATGCCGGCAAGGGTTTTGCCGTGGTGGCTTCCGAGGTGAAGAAACTCGCCAACGACACCAAATCCACGCTGGAGCACACCCAGACCTCGATCAGCCAGATGGAGGCCTCGCTCGGCCTGCTGGGCGGCATCGTGAAAGCCACGCGTGACCGCTTCCATGACGAGGAAGCCCGCTCGCGCGAGACGCTGGAGCAGATCGAATCCCTCTTCGCCCAGTCCGGCGTCATCGAGACCGCGCTCTCCAGCCTTCAGAGCATCGTGGAGAGCCAGCGCGGCGCTGTTCAGGGCATGGATGTACAGATCCAGCGGCTGCGCCGCTTCGAGTAAGCGGCGCGGCATCCGCCCACACTTCTGGCACCGAATTTGAAAGCCCGTCCCCATCGCCTTCCCGTGTGAAGGCCATGGTTTCAACCCGTAACAGGCTTGCCTCAAAACGAGCAGACGGGATGCCGACGGGAGTATATTGTGACCCAATGGAAGACTTTGGCGGGCTTCATTCCGGTGAGGCTGTTGCGCAGCCTTGTGCCGGTGCTGCTGGCTGTCGGGTTGACCTCAGGCGAGGCCTGTGCCGCCGGGGATTTCGTGAGCGCTTCGGGGCGCGATTACGGGCCGTTCCGCACCGGGCTGATCCTGATGCATCTGCTGGGGCTGGTGCTGGGCATGGGCGCGGCGCTGTTTCTCGATATCTATATGCTGCGTTACCTCTATCGCGCGCCCATCACCCCGGCGAATGTGGCGGTGGCGCGTCTGGGCGGCCAGCTGGCCGGCCTCGGCTTTGCCGCGCTCTGCGTGTCCGGGGTGGGTTTTCTGGTGCTTTATGCGGGGGTCGCACCCGGCAAGCTTGAAAACCCCAAGATGTGGGCCAAGGTGATGGTGGTGGCCTTACTCATGCTCAACGGCATGAGCATCCATGAGCGCATCCTGCCGCAGCTGGAAGCCTCGACCGGGCGGCCGCTGCTCGCGGGCCTGTCGCTGCGCGAGGCCTTCCCGTTCCTGATGGCGGGTTCGCTCTCGATCGTGGGCTGGATGGTCGCGCTCGTGCTGGGTGCGGTGCGCGAGTTCAACTTCGTCTATCCGGGGCAGCTGTTCCTCGGGGCGTTCCTCGTGCTGTTCCTTCTGGTGCTGGGGAGCGCCTGCATCCTGCATGGCTGGATGCAGGACAGTCCCGGCGCGCGGGAGGCCGGGCACCGCGGCGCCTAGGGCACCCTTCCCATCGGGTGTCGAGTGTCAGCCGCGGGGCCAACCCGCGGCTGTTTTGTTTTGGGACGCCCATGTTGCGGCAGACACAGGATGGCTCATCCCGTCCCGGCAACAGGCGGGAATTAAATCCTTGATTCCGGTCCCTTATTCGGCGTTTCCGCCCGCTCGCTCAGCCCAAGCGCGGGATGGTCCAAGCCTTGCACCTATGCCGGTCAGACAGCCTGAAATGGCTTTTTCTGTTCCGGAAAGGGAATCACGATCATGGCGAACAATGTTACCGGCTCCTGGGGCTCGCTCTTTTCCTGGCCGCTGATGGGGATCCACTCCATCGTCACGCAGGACGGCAAGGTGCTCACCTTCGGCACCGATCAGAACGGCGTGCAGGGCTCCACCATGTACCATGATCTGTGGGACCCGGTGACCAACACCCATGAGCTGATCAACCATCAGACCCATACCCCGACCGATATCTTCTGCTCGGCGGCCATCATTCTGCCCGGCACCAACAAGGTGCTGATCGCGGGGGGCGATGCGCGGCCGCTGGGCGCCGTCAATCGCGGGGTCGATGACACCAATTTCTTCGACACGGTGACCCATCAGGTCAACTCTTCGACCGTGGGCGAGATGAGCTATGCGCGCTGGTATCCCACGGTTGTCTCGCTGCCCACCGGGCAGATCGTGGTGATCGGCGGCTCCGACCTGAGCGGCGCAGGCAAGGGTGTGCCGGAAATCTTCACGCCCGGCGAGGGCTGGCGCACGCTGCCCGGCGCGAATGATGCCGATCTTGCCGCAGCGCCGTCCTATGCGCGCTCCTGGGTGAATGGCGCGGGCGACATTGTCTATTTCGCGACCGGCTCGGGCAACAACGGCAGCCACGATCTGATGCTGCTCGACCCCTCCGGCAATGGCTCTGTCACCAAGATCGCCACCTTGCCTTTCGAGGCAGCGTGGGACTCGCCCGCCATTATGTACAAGGCGGGCAAGGTGCTGATCTCCGCCGCCAACAAGGATCTGTGGACCATGGACATCTCCGGCACGACGCCGGTGTTCACCAAGACCACGGCGCTCAGCCAGGAGCGTAACTGGGCGGACATGACCGTGCTGGCCGACGGCAAGGTGCTGATCAACGGCGGCACGAGCATCGGCAATGCCGAAGCCGGCGCCGACAAGCGCGCCGCGATCTGGGATCCGGATTCCGGCGCGATCACCTATGGCGCATCCGAGGCCCAGCCGCGCCTCTACCATTCCACCTCCGTCCTGCTGGCCGACGGTACCGTGCTCTCGCTCGGCGGGGGTGCCTCGGGCAGCTCCGAGCACAACTTCCTCGATGGCCAGATCTACAAGCCGCCGTATCTCTTCGATGCCACCGGTGGCCTCGCCAAGCGTCCGGTGGTGAGCAATGTGCCGAGCTCGCTGGAGCCGGGCCAGACCTTCACCCTGAGCGTGGATGACGCCAGCGCCATCACCAAGCTGACCTTCGTGAAGAACGGAGCGACCACCCATTCCTTCAACATGGAAGCGCGCTCGGTGGAGCTGAGCTTCACCAAGCTCGACAACAACCAGCTTCAGGTGAAGATCCCGGCCAACGTCAACGACGTGACCGCCGGCAGCTGGATGCTCTTCGCCTGGAACAACGCCGGCACGCCTGCTGTCGCGCCGATTGTCGAGATCAAGCCGACCATGCCATTCCATGACGGCATCGGCGATCTCAAGACCGAGTATTTCGCGATCGACACCACCCAGAACAGCCTTGATCTGATCAAGTTCGATGGGACCGCGATCCATACCGAGCGCAGCGCCACGCTCGATCTGAACACCAATGCCGAAGCCTACACGGGCGGCCCCTCGGATTACTTCGCCCTCAAGAGCACGGGCGAGTTCATGGTGCCCAAGGACGGCAGCTACACCTTCTATCTCACCTCGGATGACGGTTCGCGCCTCTACATCGACGGCAAGCTGGTGGTGGACAACAATGCGCTTCAGGCCGCCACCGAGAAGTCCTCGGCGGTGACCCTGACCGCTGGCAAGCACACCATCGAGGTGCGCTACTTCGAATACGGCGGGGCGGCACGCCTCGATCTCGATTGGGCGGGCCCGGGCTTTGCCCGCCAGCAGATGACCTTCGACGGGGCCGAGCAGAACCTGATCGTCAACGGCGGCTTCGAAACCAAGCTGCTGAACAGTTACTATGAGGTGTTCGATGCCGGCAAGGTGACCGGCTGGGTCAACGAAACCGGCGGCAAGATGGAGCTTCAGTGGCTCGGCCAGACCAACCGCAACGAGAACGTGATGGAACTCGATGTGGAAGGCGCCGTGGACGTCGTTTCCCAGAGCGTGAAGACGGAAGCGGGCCGCACCTATGAGCTGAGCTTTGCGGCGGCTGTCGTTCCGGGGCAGACTTCCGCCACTTCCAGCTTCGAGGTGCTCTGGAACGGTGTCGTCGTCTCCAAGATCACGCCCAAGAACCAGACCTTCGAGCAGTTCACCTTCACGGTGACCGGCACCGGCGGCTCCGACAAGCTCTCCTTCCGTGAAATCGCCTCGGAGAACAACTACACCGGGCCGCTGATCGACAATGTCTCGCTGGTGGCCAAGGCGGAAAGCCTCAACGTCATCAATGTGACGCAGGCCTACACCGAAGGCACCGACCGCAGCGACCTGTTCAAGGGCACCGAGGCGGGCGAGACCTTCTATGGCGGCAAGGGCAATGATGTCTATGAAGGTGGCAAGATCGGCTACAATCAGGTCAACTACAGCGGCAAGATGACCGATTACACCTTTGCCCGGAATGCGGACGGCTCGGTGAGCATCTCCCATCCGGTCTATGGCAAGGATACCCTCAAGGACATCCAGGGGCTCTATTTCGCCGATGAAGGCCGCTACTATGCGGTGATCGACCTTGTGGCCGATGCCGCCAATGCCACCTATCAGCGCACCGCCGATGCCAAGGGCGGGCTGATCGACGGCACCTCCAAGAACGACACCTTCACCGGCCTTGCCGGGAACGATTACTTCTACGGCGGCAAGGGCAACGATACCTACGACGGTGGGACCGGCTGGAACGAGGTCTATTTCGCGGGCTCGGCATCCGAATACACCATGGCGAAGAACGCCGACGGTTCCCTCACCATCTCCCACCCCTCCTACGGCACCGATACCCTCAAGAACGTGCAGGCCGTGTTCTTCTTCGGCGAGGGTGTCTGGACCACCATCGAGGAGCTGGAGAAGACCAGCATCGGCGGCGGCAAGGCACCGACCCCGCAGGTCGGCACGGCCGGTGACGATGTGCTCTCTGGCACGCAGTTCGCCGATATCCTGCAGGGCGGCGGGGGCAACGATGTGCTCTACGGCGGCAAGTCCAACGATGTGCTCGATGGCAGCGGCGGCGACTACAATCAGGTCGATTTCGACGGCTCTGCCGCCGACTATACCTTCACCCGCAATGCCGATGGCTCGGTGCGTGCCTCCAGCGCGCTTTACGGGGTCGATACCCTGAAGAACATTCAGGGCCTGTGGTTCTACGGCGAGAACAAGTGGTATGCGCTGGAGGATCTGGTGAAGGCACCGACCGATCCCTCGACCGGCACCGCCGGCAATGACACCCTGCGCGGCACCGCGGGCAACGATGTGCTCAAGGGGCTTGCAGGCGATGACACCTTCTACGGCGGGCTCGGCAACGATGTCTTCGAGGGCGGTCTGGGCAAGGATACCGTCGATTACGACGGCAAGGCCTCCGACTACATGGTGATGCGGAACGCCGACGGCAGCTATTCGGTTTCGAGCGCGGCTTATGGCACCGATACGCTCAAGGACATCGAGCAGCTGCACTTCCTCGGGGACAACACCACTGTTGATCCGGCGAGCATCGTCCACACGATGTAAGGCGCTGGCGCCGGGGCATGCCCCGGCGCCTTGATGTGGGCCTCAGGGCAGGGGCTTTTGTGCCCCCTGACGGCGGGATTATTGCAGGCCGGTGCCGAGCATACCGGCATTGGCGAGCACCTTGGCAGCAAGCTGGGCGCGCTCCCCTTCGATCTGCACCAGCGTCACTTCTGCCGAGGCAAGGCGACGGCGCTCGTTGAGCACATCGTCGATCGGGGCGGTGCCAGCGGCAAAACGCGCCTCGCGCGCCTGAACGACGCGGCGCAGGGCGGCGACACGCTCACGCGCGAGCTTGAGGCGCTGCGCCCCGCCGGACCAGGCGGTCCAGTCGGAGCGGATCTGGGTGGAGACATCGCGATTGAGATCCATAGCGCGGTAGCGCATGGCGGCGGAGCGCTCGCGGCTCTCGCGCACATCCCCGGCGAGGGCGGCATCGAACAGCGGCACCGAGAGACGCACGCCGAAATCGAAGCGCTCGGGCTTGCGCGTGCCGTGGTTGCGCTCGTTAAGGTAATAATCGTAGCGGCCGTAAAGATCGACGCGCGGCAGATAGCGGGCGCGGGTTTCCGCCACCTGATATTCGGCGGCATCGGCCCGGTGCCGCGCGGCCTGAAGGCGCGGATTATTGCCATTCGCCGCCGCGAGAATGGCCTCGCGCCCGCTGGCAAGGCGCGCATCAAAACTCTCGATGCGGGGCAGCCCGCCCACGGTGCGCCCGGTCATCTTCTCGACATCAAAGCGCGCCTGATCGCGTGCCTCGATGTTACGCTGGAGTTCGATGCGGTTGGCGGCAAGTTCCGCGCGCACATCCGCCGCATCCGCCGCGCTGGCGAGCCCGCCGGACTGGCGCGCGCCGACAGCGCCGAGCAAACGCTCAAGCCCGCGCACGTTCTGCGTCAGAATGCCGATGAAGCGCGTCGTCTGGTGGAAGCGCACCAATGCGTCCATGGATTGCAGCTGCACGTCATCGCGCTTGGCATCAGCTTCGGCGTAAGAGGCATAGGCCTCCGAGCGGGCGCGATTGAGCGCATTGGAGCGCGCGCCGCTGGTGTAAAGCGGCATATTGACCGAGAGCGAGGCGACGCGCGCGGATTCCGCATCCTTGCCCGCACCGATGGTGGTGAGCGTGCGCTCGCGGCGGGTATCGAAATTGCCGTTGATGGTGGGGCCATAGGCCGCCATGGCCTTGTAAACGCGGGCTTTCGCCGCCTCGGACTCGGCAAGCGCGGCGCGCAGGCCATAGCTCTGGCCCAGCGAAGCGTCCATGGCATCGCGCAGGCTGGCAATGCCGGGCAGGCCGGTATCGGCGGGCGAGGGCTGCGACAAAGGCATAGTCTCGGGCGTGCGGGCGCCGCGCAGCAGGGGCGCAGAGGAGACCACAGCCTCCGCAGCGCCGCGCAGGGGCAGCGCTTCGCTGATCGGGAAATCGCGCAGGGAGACAGGATCGCTCACCGGGCGCAGCACGAGCGCATCGGTCACCGGATCGCGCGTTGCGCGCAGGCGATACCCTTCCTGCGCCGCGCCGGGAGCGGTGAGGGTGATGAGCGCCGCCGAGGTGCAAAGGAGAAGCCGCCGCATCATCCATGCTCCCGGAAGGCGCGGAACAGGCTTTCGAGCACCGGTTTGAACATGTAGGAGGCGAAAGTGCGGCTCTCGCCCTTGATGAAGGCCTCGCCCGCCATGCCGGAGGAGACGAGGGTGGCGATATCCACGCTCGCCTTGGGCGGCTGGATCGCGACATTCACCTCGAAATAGCTCATGCCGGTGCGGGTATCGAGCGTGGCATCCGCCGCAACGAAGGTGACGACGCCGGGCAGGGAGTCATAAGCGCGCTTGTTCACCGCGCTGATCTTGACCTCGGCCTCCTGCCCCTTGTGCACATAGGCGATATCCTGCGGCATCACGCGCACCCGCAAGGTCGGTGCCCCGTTGAGCGGCACCACCTCGCCAAAGGGTTCATTGGCGGGCAGCACGCCGCCCACCGTGGTGTATTTGGTCTTCACCAGCATGCCGCTGGTGGGCGCAATGACGCGCGCGCTGCGCACGGCGGTAAGCGCGGCGTTGATCTGATCGCTGATCTGGCTCAGCTCGCCCAGAACATCGGTGAGCTGCTTCGAGGTCTGGCGCTGATCGCGCGAGGAGACCTGAAGCATGCGGCTTTTCACCTCGTCGATCTCCCGGCGCAGGGCCGCGCGCTGGGCGATGACATTTTCCAGCTCCCCCTCCCGCGTGAGAAGCTCGGCTTCCATCTGCCATTCGCTTTGCAGGGCGACATGGCCCTGCTTGGCCAGCTGCCCCGTGGCCGCCAGCTGGCGGCGCAACAGGGCCACCTGCCGGTGCAGCTTCTTCTCGCGCTCG
>JAIUNQ010000046.1 GCA_020161475.1 Pseudomonadota bacterium
TCATCGGGCGGCTCTCCGCGCTTCGGCGACGGTGGAAACGGCATCGACAATGGCTTCGTAGCCGGTGCAGCGGCAGTAATTCCCGGAGATATGCTCGCGGATCTCCTCGCGCGTGGGCTCGGGGTTGTGACGCAGCAGATCATCGCAGGCGGCGAGCATGCCGGGCGTGCAGAAGCCGCATTGCAGCGCATTGCGCGCAACAAACGCTTCCTGAAGATCGCGGATCGCGCCGGAATCGGAGAGGCCCTCGATGGTCCAGACGTCGGCACCGTCGAGCTGCGCGGCGAGCGTGAGGCAGCCGCGCACGATCTGGCCGTTCACCTGCACCGTGCAGGCCCCGCACACGCCATGCTCGCAGCCCGCGTGGGCGCCGGTGAGGCCAAGGTCGAGGCGCAGGAAATCAATCAGGTGACGCCGTGCTTCGACGCGCGCGGAAACGGTTTCCCCGTTCACGCGCAGGGTGATGTCGACGAGGGGTGAAAAATGCGCGTTCATGCTGTTCTCCTCAACCCGCTGCTTCGGCAAGAGCGCGCTTGAGCAGCACCTTGGCGAGATGCCGCTTCATCGCCCCGCTGGCTTGCAGGTCATCCGGGGGATCAAGATCGCCATCGAGAGCGGCGGAGGCGGCTTCCACGCCTGAACCCAGCGCCGTCATCGCGCCTTTGGCCAGCACGGGGGTATCGCCCACGCCGAAGAAGGCGAGGCGCGAGCGTGCACCGGCAAAGCGCGCCACCAGCCCCACCATGGCGTAATCACCGCTGCGGCGGGCAAGCTCTTTCACCACATGGCGTTCGCCCGGCGCGGCCTTGGGGATCTCCACCGCCACGATCATCTCGAAGGGTTGCAGCGCGGTTTCAAACAGGCCGAGGAAAAAGTCCTCCGCCCGGATGCGGCGCTCGCCCTTCGACGAGGCGGCAATAATCGTGCCCTCCAGCGCCAGCACCACGGCGGGCCATTCCGCCGCCGGGTCCGCATAGGCGAGCGAGCCGCCAATGGTGCCGCGCGTGCGGATGGCGGCATGGGCGATGAGCGGGGCCGCCTGCGCCATGGCGGGGGCGTGCTGCGCAACGAGCGCGGAGCGCGCGATGTCGTCATGCGTGGTGAGCGCGCCGATGCGCAGAACCGTGCCCGCCTCCTCAATGCCGCGCAGGCTTTCAATGCGGGTGATGTCGATGACAACCGGAACATCGCTCAGGCGCAGGTTCAGCCCGGCAATCAGGCTTTGTCCCCCGGCGATGAGGCGGGCATCCGGCCCCGCTTCGCGCCACAGCGCGAGGGCATGGCCGATGTCTGTGGCGCGCGCATAGGCGAGCGGCGCAGGCTTCATGGCTCTTCCTCCCGATGACGCCCCTTGCATGGAGCGCTTGTTATTGATCAAATGATCTATAACTTTTCGCACCTTTGCAATCCCCATTGTTCGTGATCTGAATTGCGAACAGCAACGAACCCTGAGCCATGCCGCCGCAAGCCTCCGACTGTGCCTCCCCCAGCGCCCGCAAGCGCCTCAAGCCGGATGAGCGTCGCAGCCAGATTCTGGATGTGGCGGTGGCGTTTTTCGCGGAAGTGGGGCTGGACGGGCGCACGCGCGACCTCTCCGAGCGGGCGGGCATCACGCAGAGCCTGCTCTACAACTATTTCGGCTCCAAAGAGGCGCTGATCGAGGCGGTGTTCGAGCGCGTCTATCTCGACAGGCTCCAGCCGGAGTGGCGCGTGCTGCTGACGGACCGCGCGATTCCCCTGAGCGAGCGCATGCAGCGCTTCTATGAGGCCTATACCCGCGTGATCTTCACCTATGAGTGGATGCGCATCTTCATGTTCGCGGGGCTGGCCGGGGCCAAGCTCAACCTGCGCTACCTCGCGCACCTGAGGACCAGCTTTCTGGAGCCGATGCTGGCCGAGATCTCCGCGAGCGCCGCACCAGACCTGCGCGCGCCGGATATGGAGGACATCTGGGCGCTACACGGGGCCATCGTTTACATCGGCATCCGCCGTTATGTGTATCAGGTGCCCACGCCCGAGGACGATGCGCCCCACATCGCGCGGGCGATTGCGGGCTTCCTGCGCGGCTTCGGCATCGCCACGGCGGGGGAAGCCGCCTCGCCTTGCCAAGCTGTCACCTGACCCTGCCAAAATGACAGGAACGTGCAGGCATATTCTCTTTTCTGAAAATATTATCACTATTTTTCAATAGTATAATTCGCCCTAACGGCTGGCATGGGCGTTGCTAAATTTTGGGTAACCATGAGGTTGCTCGATGAGAAACAACGGCCACCCGAACCCTTGGAAGATCGCGGCAGCGAGCGTTCTGGCGCTTGGTGCGCTGGTCCTCGCAAACCCCGCAACGGCGCAGCAGGTTGTCGGCGGCGTGACCCCTTGGGAGCGCCCGGCCTCTGCACCGCGCATCATCGAGGTGAAGCACGATCAGACGTGGTATCGCCGCGCGCTGACCGGCGTGAGCCAACCCTATCCTGCCTCGCTCGGTTTTCTGGACCATCAGGGCGATTGGTACACCCCTTTCATCCGGCCTGGCATGCCCGGCTTCTATGACCTCCGTCGCTGGCACAGCGCGGGGCGATGACGCCGGGCATGCCACTTTTTTCCCCTTTTTAAATCGGGAGCATCCGCTCCCCGAACAGCCGGATGGAGAGTCCCGGCTTCCCCTTTCGCGACCCGACTTTCCGAACCCTTCGTCGCGGACATTGACTGGAGAACGACAATGCGAATGCGCAGCTTCCTCTTGAACTCGGTGGTTATCGGCGTGCTGGCGCTGGCTGGCAGCGCAGTCGCGCAGCAGAAGGGCATGTCCGGCATGAGCGGCATGAGCGGCATGTCCGGCATGGGTGGCATGAGCGGCATGTCCGGCATGGGTGGCATGTCCGGCATGGGCGGCATGTCCGGCATGGGCGGCATGTCCGGCATGTCCGGCATGGGCGGCATGTCCGGCATGGGTGGACAGGGCAATTGGGCCTGCACCCAGTGGAGCTATCGTCCCCAGATGTCCGGTATGTCCGGCATGGGCGGCATGTCTGGTATGGGCGGCATGTCTGGTATGGGCGGCATGTCCGGCATGGGTGGCATGTCCGGCATGGGTGGCATGTCCGGTATGGGCGGCATGTCCGGCATGGGCGGTATGGGCGGCATGGGCGGCATGTCTGGCATGGGCGGCATGTCCGGCATGGGCGGTATGTCCGGCATGGGCGGCATGTCCGGCATGAGCGGCATGTCGGGAATGGCAGGCTTTGGCGGTGCACCCGGCTGGATCTGCACCCAGTGGAGCAACTGAGCCCTCTCCGTGGATGACACGAACGGCAGGGGCGCAAAGCCCCTGCCTGTCTCTCCTGCCCCGCGATGCCCCGAAAGCGCGCTCACCATGACATCGAAACGTGCACTGGCCTTTTCGCTGACAGCCGTTATGGCGGCTGCCGTTTTCCCTGTGTTTTCAACGGGAGGCTGGTCGCAGCCGCGCGAAAGCGGCGCCGGCAAGGCGGTGCCCGTTCAAAAGAGCCTGCCTGCGGATCGCTCCGCCGCGATGAAGGCGCTCGACGAGATCACCAAAAAGGCCTTCGCCGGCGATTATGAGGCCGCGCGCTGGCACCCCATTCATTTCAAGCCTGCGATCGACCAATCCAAACCGGCTGACTGCCTCACCTGCCATCAGGAGATTCTGACAGACAAGCCGCGCGCGGCCAATCAGGTTGGTCAGAAGGCCGATGACATCGAGGCCTGGTACCAGACCTTGGAAACCTATGCCGGCAAGCAGGAAAGCTTCCACTGGCGGCATCTGCAATCACCGCTCGCCAAGCAGGTGATGAACCTTGAGTGCAAGTTCTGCCATCAGGGGTCAGATCCGCGGGAGCAATCGCCGCATGTCACGGTTTCGGCCAAGGATCTTACCGCCAACAACGGTAAGCCGCCCTTCACGCTGCGCAAGCGTGTGAACCCTAGCGAAACCTGCCTGCTCTGCCATGGCAATTTCCCCACGGCTTCGATGGAGCTGCCCGGTCCTTGGCACGAGGTGCGTACGGATATGGAGCCGGAAGGCACCGCCAATGGCTGCATGACCTGCCACGCCAACATTCGCACCAACCGCCACAACGTGAGCTACCTGAAGGCCGATGGCATCGCCAAAGCGTCCGAAACCTCGTCGGACACCTGTTACGGCTGCCATGGCGGACGCGCCTGGTATCGCATCTCCTATCCCTACCCGCGCCATCCCTGGCCCGACATGCCCACCGATACGCCCGACTGGGCGAAGAACCGGCCTGTCAAATCCGATCCCCGTTACGCCATTGGCGAGAAATAAGGAGCGTTCGATGTCCCACAGCGTTGCATCGACACCGCTTGAAGCCAGCCCTGAGGCCCTCAGCCTGACCCGTCGCCGCCTGCTGGAGGTGGCCGCCGCCGGCACCGCCGCGAGCCTGCTGCCGATCGGGGCCAGCAACGAGGCCAAGGCTTTCGCCTATGAGCCTTATCCCAAGGACGATGAACTCGAAACAGTGGTGACAAGCTGCGCGCATAACTGCGGCTCGCGCCATATGCTGGTGGCGCACAAGAAGGGCGATGTCATCGTGCGCCTTTCCACGGATGACGGCCGCTACCAGAAGGATGGTTTCTTCGGCAAGGACACCGAGGAAGAACCCCAGTTGCGCGCCTGTCTGCGCGGGCGCAGCTATCGGGCGCGTCTCTATTCACCCGAGCGCCTGCTCTACCCGATGATGCGGGTGGGGGCGCGCGGCGAAGGCAAGTTCAAGCGTGTTTCATGGGATGAGGCGCTGACCTTCGTTGCCAACAAGACGGTGGAGCTGAAGACCAAATATGGTCCGCAAGCCATTCTCGACCAATCCTATGCCGGGGCATCTTATGGCGTCCTGCATAAATCCGACCAGATCGAGGGGTTGCTGGCGCGCTTTCTCGGCATGTTCGGCTGCCGCACCTCCTCGTGGTCGGTGCCCTCATATCAGGCGACGACCTTCTCCTCGCGCATGACCTTCGGCACCATTGAGGATGGCAACGAGGATGATGCCTTCGCCCATTCCAAGCTCATCATCATGTGGGGCTGGAACCCGGCCTACACGTTCCATGGCGGCAATACGTTCTACTACATGCGCATGGCCAAGCAGCGCGGCTGCAAGTTCGTGCTGGTCGATCCGCAATATACGGACAGCGCCTCGGCGTATGATGCGTGGTGGATTCCCATCAAGCCGAACACCGATGCCGCGATGATGGCGGCGATGGCGCATGTCATCTTCTCCGAGAACCTGCACAATCAGGATTTCATCAATCGCTTCACCCTCGGCATGGATGCCGGCACGATGCCGGATTGGGCCAGGGACAAGGAAAACTTCAGGGATTACATCCTCGGCACCTACGACAAGACGCCCAAGACGCCGGAATGGGCCGAGCCGATCTGCGGCGTGAAGGCAGAGGACATCAAAAAGCTCGCGCGGATGTATGCCGGCACCAAACCGGCGGCGCTGAAGGCCTCGTGGTCGCCAGGGCGCAATGCCTACGGCGAGCAATACAACCGCATGGCTGCGGCCCTTCAGGCGATGACGGGCAATATCGGCATTCTGGGCGGCTGCGCGGAAGGCGTGGGAAAGGCGTTCCACTCGGAAGCTGTCGCCTATCCTTATGATCAGTACTCGAATGTGTGGTTCGCCTCGATCAAATCGGACCGCTGGGCGCATTGCGTGCTCAACTACCCGAATGTGAAGCGCGAGGAGATTGGTCTGTGGCCGCGTCAGGACCAGCTGGACGGCGTGATCCCCAACATCAAGGCGATCTTCTGGCAAGGGTCGGACTGGTTCAACCAGCTCACCAACATCAACAAGGAGATCGAGGCCATCAAGAAGCTGGAGCTGGTGGTGTGCATGGATTCCACCATCACGCCCTCCGGCCTTTATGCGGATGTGCTGTTTCCCATTGCCACCCACTTCGAGCGGCACGATGTCGCCTTGCCGTGGTACAAGGGGCATTACTACATTCACCGCCCCAAGGTGATCCAGCCGATGGGCGAGTCCAAGACCGACTTTCAGGTCTTCACGGAGCTGGCGTATCGGCTCGGCTTCGGCCCGGCCTATAACCCCAAGGCCAACCGCGACTATTTCCACATCGACGACAATGTGGACGAAGCCTACCTGCGCGAATGGTGGGAAGGCCGCGTGATGGCCAACAAGGCCCACCCTGTCACCATGGGCTGGGAAGAATTCAAGAAGCGGGGGGTGTACAAGTTCCACCTGCACGAGCCGCATGTGGCCTTCAAGGACCAGATCGAGAAGGGCGTCCCCTTCCCCACGCCTTCGGGCCGCATCGAGATTTTCTCGACGCAGCTGGCGCAGATCAAGGACTGGACCCGCACGCAATACGGCTACGAAATCCCCTATCTGCCCAAGTGGATCGAGCCGTGGGAGTCGCTCAATTCGCCCAAAACGGCGAAGTTCCCCTTCCATCTCATCTCGCCGCATCCGCGCTGGCGCACGCATTCCATCTTCAACAACATCCCCTGGCTGCGCGAGACCTTCGAGCAGGAGGTGACGCTGAACGCGGCGGATGCCGCCAAACTCGGCGTGAAAACCGGCGATGTGGTGGAGCTTTATAACGATCGTGGCCGTGTGGTGGTGCCGGTTTATGCCACCGAACGCTGCATGCCCGGCGTGGCCGTGCTGCATGAAGGCGCGTGGATGGATCTCGACAAGAACGGGGTGGATCGCTCCGGCAACCCGGATTTCCTCACGCTCGATGAGCCGAGCCCTGCGGGCGCCTTTGCCTACAACACGGTTCTGTGTGCCATCCGCAAGACCAACCTCGCGCATAAGCCGGGCTGGGACCAGCTCGCCACCGCCCGGAGCCATGTGTTCCGGCGTGATTACTGATCGGAGGCGGCATCATGGCAAACGAAAAAGACAAAGCGGCCATCAAGGCAGCCGTCAAACGCAAGAAGCGCGAGCATTACACGCCTGTCGTGCCCGAGATGCAGCTCGGCTTCATCCATAACAACGTAGATTGCATCGGATGCCGCGCCTGCGAAATCGCCTGCAAGGACAAGAACGGGCTACCCCCCGGCCCGCGCTTCCGCCGCGTGCAATATGTCGAGGGCGGCACGTATCCCGAGGTGTTCGCCTACAAGATCAACATGTCGTGCAACCATTGCGCGGAGCCGGCCTGCCTGCCCACCTGCCCCACCGGCGCGATTTTCAAGCGCAAGAAAGACGGGATTGTCGATATCGACTCCACGCTGTGCATCGGTTGCCGCCGCTGCGAGGCCGCCTGCCCTTACGGCGCCCCGCAATACAACGCGGAAACCAACACGGTGATGAAATGCAACATGTGCGTCGATGAGATCGACGCCGGGCGCAAACCGTACTGCGTAATGGCCTGCATGATGCGCGTGCTCGACATCGGCCCCATCGACCAGTTGCGCGCGGGCACTTACGAGACCAAGGCGCGTGGTGCGGCGGATGAAATCGTGCGGCAGGTGAAGAACATGTCGGACCCGGAGCTGACCAATCCGTCCATCGTGTTCGTGCCGCACTCCAAGGGCAAGGTGTGAGCCATGGACAGCCTTGCCCCGCGCGCCGGCGTGCCTGGCATTGCAGCGCTTCTGGCTTCATATGCCGAAGATCTGCGCTTGCTGGCGCTTCTGCACGCCAAGGAAATCCCGGTCGGTCTGCTTGACGCGCTGCGCGAGGCAAAATTCCCCCATTGCCTTGCGCTCCCCCCGCTCGATGCAGCCGGCCGGGATGCCCGCGCGCTCCTGTTTTCGGCCCTGAGCGGACCGGAAGGTGCCAGGGACCAGCAGGCGCTCGATGCGCTTCATGCGGATTTCGCCGCCATCTACCTCAACAACAGCTACTCCGTTTCTCCGGCGGAATGCGTGTGGCTGGACCCGGAAGGGCTCGTGATGCAGGAGCCGATGTTCGAGGTGCGGCGCTGGTATGAGCACTACAATCTGGCCGCACGCGATTGGAGAACGCTGTCCGACGACCATCTCGTGCCGCAACTGGAATTCATCGTGCATCTGCTCACCCACCCGGCAGAGCATGGCCCGAAGGACGCCGCGGCCTTCATGGATCACCATGTCCTGCGCTGGATCGAGCCTTTCGCCGCGCGTGTGGCGCAACGCTGCCACACGCAGTTCTATGCCGGGCTGGCGCTGGTGACGGCCACAGCGCTCAAAGCCCTGCGCAGACACCTCGTCACGCTGGCAGGCATGCCGGAAATCGAACTCGAACCCATTGAAGAAGAGCGCCAACGCCGCCGCGCCAAGGCGCAGGCCGAGGCGAGCCGCTTCGTGCCGGGCGCAGCGCCGAGTTGGTGAGGATGGAAGCGCCGGGTGCCGCACTGGCCATGGATGGAGAGCGCTGTGTGCACGCCCTTGCGG
Source organism: Pseudomonadota bacterium (assembly GCA_020161475.1). Taxonomy (GTDB): domain Bacteria; phylum Pseudomonadota; class Alphaproteobacteria; order Rhizobiales; family Beijerinckiaceae; genus Rhabdaerophilum. The sequence goes on from JAIUNQ010000046.1 coordinate 8,381, forward strand.
TGAATGCGCAGTGTCAGGCCTGTGTGGCGGCGTGCCCGCGTGATGCGCTTGTGCTGGAGGACGACGGGCTGGGCTGGCGCACCGAGGCTTGCGACGCTTGCGGGCTGTGCGTTCCGGCCTGCCCGCGCGGTGCCATGGCCCGGACGCCCCCCGCGCATGAAGCCGTGGTGATCCACGATGACGGGGCCGGCTTTGCCGCCTGCGAGAAGGCTCCGGTCCCTCATGCGGCTTCGCCCCTGCCGTGCAAACACGCGCTGGGCCTGCGGGAGCTGCTCAAGCTGGCACAGATCGGCCTGCACCACCTGACGCTGCTGACCGGGGATTGCGGGTCTTGCCCGCGCGCACGCACCGGGCAGATGTTCGAGGCCGCACTGGCGCTGCACCAATCCATGCGGTCCAGCCGGGGTGAGGACGCGATTGGCGTACACCTGGTACAGGAACCGGCGGCGTATCATGCGGCGAAGCGCGGCTCGCACGGCGCGCCCGCGCGCGTGGACAGCCGCAAGCGCGCGTTGTTCACCGGCCTTTTCAGGCGCTCGCACGCGCGCCCGCGCGCCCTGCCTGCCAGCGCATTGGCCGCTTATGCTCCGGTTTTCGACCTTGAAAAATGCACCGCCTGCGATGCCTGCGCGCGGATCTGCCCAGACGGCGCCCTGCTGCGCGAGCGCGGTGCAGCCGCCGGCTATCGCATTTTCCCCGAGCTTTGCAGCGGATGCGGGCTTTGTGTGGACCTTTGCGACGATGAGGCGATGCGCCTTGAGAGCCCGGCTGCCGCCGCCCCTTCGTTTGTGCCGCTGGAGGCGCGCCATTGCCGGGCCTGCGGGGTCAGCTTCGCCTGGATCGCCGCCCGCCCGCGCGATCAGCAGACGGAGTGCCCTGTCTGCCGGAAAACCACGCGCACGCGGCAACTCTTTCAGGTGTTGAGGGACCCATGAGCGAATGGCATCAAAAATTCATCGACAGCGTCGTGCAACGTGGCCCCGGCTCCTACCTCGTTGATTTTCCCGCCTACCGGCCAGACCTCGTTGGTGTTCTTGCCCAGAAGGCCGGTTGCATGCTGCTCGACTTCCGCGCGCGCGATCTTGCCCCCCTTGGCTTTGAGGCGCACAAGCTGCCACTGGGCGCGCTTGATGCCGCCGCCGAGATGCCGGAAAGCGAGACGGGAATCGTGATCCAGAATGCAGAAGCCCTGCTGGCCACCAAACCCGCGACAGAGCGCCGGGCCTGGCTGGCAGCATTTCTGGCCATACCCCGCAAAACGCTGGCGGTGATACCGCTGGCGCTGTTCGGACGAGAAGTGGCGGACCATCCACGCGTGATCCGCTTCGAGCCGGGCGAACTGCCCGCCGACTCCTTCCTTTCGCAGCTGGCCACGCTGCGCCTTTCATCATGAAACCGGAGCGTAGTCTTTTCTCGGTGCTCACGCGGACGCTGGTGCTCTACAGCGCCGTGGCATCGCTGTTCTTCCTGTGCGGGATCGTGTGGCTCTATCAGCTTCGCCTGCAGGAGCAGCGCGCCGATGCGGGCCAGCGGCTGAACCTGCTGCTTCAGGTTTCGCTCGAAAATGCCATGCTCAAGCGGGATATTCCGGGCTTGATGGACATTGTCACGCGGCTGGGGCAGCAAAGTGGGGTCGATACGGTGGCCATCACCAACCCACAAGGCGAGGTGCGGTTTTCCTCCCGCCCCGAGCTGCTGGGCCGCAAGCTCGATTTCCAGCGCGCGGACCTGTGCCCCGACTGCCAATGGGACGGAAAGACCCCCATCGAGCGATCAGACCTGATTGCGCGGGGGTTCGTGTCCGATCAGCAGGTTCTGCGTTCGATACGCTCCGTTTCCAACCGGGTGGAATGCAGCCAGTGCCATGGCGACGCTGCCGCCAATCCGGTCAACGGGCTGCTGATCGTCGATCATGCCGCGCAGGATCTGCGTCACAATGCCCTCATCAGCGCCATGGGGCTGGCAGGTTCGGGCATCATTGTTGTGCTGGGGCTGGTGGGCGGCGTTTATGCTACGCTGCGCCGCCATGTGCTCAACCCTGTCTCCCAGCTTCGAAGCGCAACGGAGGCATGGTCGGATGGAGACTATTCGGCCCGCGTGGCGGTTTCGGAGGGGGCGGAAATCGCCGCGCTCGAACGCTCCTTCAACGCCATGGCGGAGCGGCTGCAACTGAGCCTGCGTGAGACCAAGGCACGCGAGCGCTTCGTGCAGGCGCTGATCGAAGCCTTGCCGGACGGGGTGCGGGTGCTTGATCCGGATTTCCGCATCGTGCTTGCCAATGGTGCCTATCACCGCATTCACGGGCTGAAGCCGGAATCCGCCATCGGCACCCGCTGTTACTGCTCCAGCCATGGGCGCAGCGAGCCCTGCGTGCCGACGCTCAACACCTGCCCTGTCGCGATGCTCAAGGCCGGGAACACGCCGATCCGCTTTCAGGCCTCGCACCGCGCGCGCACCGGGGGCGATGTTTCGGTGGAGGTTCATGCGGCGGCGGTCGATTTCGACAGTCCTGCCGGTCATCGCACGCTCATCATCGAGATCATCCGGGATCTGGATGCCGCACTCCAGATTTCCCACGAGCAGCGCCTGTCCGAACTCGGCCAACTGGCCACCGGCGTCGCGCATGAGATCCGCAACCCGCTCTCCTCCATTTCCATCCTGTTGCACAACATCACCGCCGAGGGCGCTGCACGCGCGAGCGATGAAAACGTCCGCATGATCGGACAGGAAATCGACCGCTGCCTCGCCATTACGGAGAGCCTGCTCAAGCTCGGCTCGCCCCCGGCGTCGGACCCGCAACTGCTTGATCTCGGGGATCTCAGCGCCGATATGCTGCGCCTGCTGCGCTTTCAGGCCGAGGAAGACAAGGTGACGCTGGTGGCGGATGTGCCGCGCGGCCTGCGTGTGCTGGCGGCGGACAACGACATGCGCATCGTCATGATCAACCTGATCCAGAATGCCTTCCACGCCATGCGCGCGGGCGGATCGCTCACCATTTCCGGCGCGCGCACGCCGGGCGGCACTGTTACGCTGCGCTTTGCCGACACCGGCATCGGCATCCCGGCGGCGGATTTGCGGGCCATTTTCCTCCCCTTCTGGAGCCGCAGGGCCGATGGCGTGCATGGCACCGGGCTGGGGCTCTCCATCTGCCGCTCGATCATCCGGGCGGCGGGCGGTGACATTCAGGTGTCGAGCGTTCAAGGTAGCGGCACGGTCTTCACCATCGAACTCCCCGACGCAGACTTTGAAACGGACATGAAGCATGGCGATTGAAACCGCGCGGGCCAGCGCCGTCTCCCCCGCCCGGCGCACGAGCAAGCCCATCCTGCTGGTGGAAGACGATGCAACCCTCAACCGGCTGATCATCGGGCAGCTGGAGCGTGCCGGCTTTACCGCGCGCGGTGTATTGCGCGCCAAGGACGCCATGAGCGCCGTGCGCGAGGATGAACCCGCTCTCGTTCTGCTGGACATTCGCCTGCCCGACGCCAACGGGCTCGATCTGCTGGCAGAGCTGACCCAGCATTGCCCGGTGATTGTGCTGACGGCCCATGGCGCGATTGATCAGGCGGTGCGTGCGCTCAAGCTCGGCGCGCATGACTACCTGACCAAACCGGTTCGGGCGGAGGAGCTGGAACTCGCGATCGACCGTGCGCTGGACCACGCCCAGCTTCGCCGCGATGGCGCCTTCCTCAAGGATCAGCTGCAATCGCTCACCACCACCTCCATGATCGGTTCAAGCCCCGCCTTTGGTGAGGTGCGCCGCCAGATCGAGCTTTTTGCGCCCACCGATGCCACGGTGCTGGTGCTGGGCGAGAGCGGGGTCGGCAAGGAGCTGGTGGCCCGCGCCATCCATGATTCCAGCCCGCGCGCGGGGGCCAGCTACGTGGCCATTGATTGCTCGACCCTGCACGAGAACCTGTTCGAATCCGAGCTTTTCGGCCATGAACGCGGCGCCTTCACCGGGGCAGACCGGCGCAAGCTGGGGCTGATCGAAGTCGCCGAGGGCGGGACGGTGTTCCTCGATGAAATCGGCGAGCTTTCAGCCAGCCTTCAGGCGAAGCTGCTGCGTGTGCTGGAACTGGGCACCTTCCGCCGCGTGGGCGGGGTGAGCGACCTCAAGGCCAATGTCCGCTTCGTGGCGGCCACCAACCGCGATCTCGTGGCGATGAGCCGGGAGGGGCGCTTCCGGACCGATCTTTACTACCGGCTTTCGCGTTTCGTGCTCAATGTGCCCCCCTTACGCGAGCGGGGGGATGATGTGATGGAAATTGCCCAGCACTTCCTGAAAACGCGCAACTTCAACCGCGGCATCGAAAAGGTGCTGGATTCCAGCGCGGTAGCGGCCATCCGGGCCTATTCCTGGCCCGGCAATGTGCGCGAGCTGAAAAACGTGATCGAGCGCGCGGTGGTGCTTTCCGCGCAGAACAGGGCCATCCGGGCCAGCGAGATCGGGCTGGATCCGCGCAAGGTGATCCAGCAGGGCAACGCCATCGAGTTCAGCTTCGGCTACCTGCCCACCATCGAGGAAGTCCAGAATTATTACGTCGACACGCTGCTCCGGCGCGGCAACTTCAGCCGTGCGCGGATTGCCGAGGTGCTCGATATTTCGGAGCGCTCCGTGTACCGCATTCTCCAGCAACGGCGCGAGGCCGGTGCCTCGCCCGAGGATGAGCCGGAAAACGCCTGACCCTTGCGCCAAAATTGCAGTCGCACCTGACAGAGTTTCAGGAACTGGCGCGCCCTGCCCTGCCGCCAGGATAAATTTCCATATTTTTCAGAACCTTGCTCACACCTCCTGAATGGCATGCCCCCTGCTGGACGCTTGGCAGGCTCTCTCAGGAAAGGTGATCCGCGTGCTGCTCAGGTTTTGCTCATTGGTTCTCGCCGGCGCCCTTGCGCTTGGTGCCACAACGGCGCAGGCCCGCCTTGTCGGGGTGCGTGACAGCTTCGAAACCGGCCAGAACAGCGGTTGGGTCTCCAATGGCGATGTGCGCCTCATCACCCGAACCAAAGGGCAAACCGGGCTCAAGGCGCATAGCGGCAACGGCTTTGTCGTGCTGACCAACCCCTTGCCGTTCCCCGGCGCCGCGCTGACGACCTTCGCGACGCTGAAGGCCGCGAAAGGAGCCGCCTGCTCGCTTGATCTATGGGTGCAAGCGCCCGGACAAAGCGGCGCGCTGGCCATTTCGGTCCGCGAAGGCGGGCCTGTCGGCACGCTGCTGGCCAGCCGCACCATCCCTGCGCCCGCAGTGAGCAAGGCCCGGCGCACCCAAGGCTACAATGCCGTTCGGCTCAATTTTGCCCATAGCGGAACCGCTTTCTTTGTCTCGCTCGACGCCATCGGCCCGGTGGAAATCGCCATCGACGATTTCGCGCTCACCTGCCGCAGCCGCTAGAACCCCGGAAGGAAGATCATGTTCCGTTTTGTTCCAATGCTCATCCTCGCCCTAGCGGGTGCCTCGCCCGTTGCTGCGCAGGATGCCGCCGCCGGTAAAACCATATTCAACCAGTGTCGCGCCTGCCACCAAGTGGGAGAAGGCGCGAAAAACGGGGTTGGCCCGCATCTCAATGGGCTGTTCGGACGCAGCTCCGGCTCGGTGGAGGGTTACAAATACTCCGAAGCCAACCTGAAATTCGCCAAGGCATGGGATGAGGCCGTGTTTGCCACCTACATCAAGGATCCCAAAGGCGTCGTGCCCGGCACCAAAATGGCCTATGCGGGGCTGAAAGACGACAAGGCGATTGCCGATCTGACCGCCTATCTCAAAAGCTTCGGGGCGGACGGCAAGCCCGCCAAGTGAGGCTTGCCCCTGCTTTTCCAGCCGGTACGCGCCTTTTGGCGCGTGCCGTTTTTTTTGGTGCGGAGTGTAACGTTTCCTGCGGTTGAACCGAAAGAAAGGGGCATGGCCATGTAGGCCCTTTGAAACGAGAGAGAAACATGCTGTCGCGTCGTTCGACCCTTCTTCTGGCCGCCCTGTCTGTTGCCGCTTTTGTTGCGCCTGCCGCTGCGGCGCCCTCGCAGCCGTTTTCGGCAGCTGCCTTTGAAAAGGCGCAGAAGGAGGG
>JAIUNQ010000047.1 GCA_020161475.1 Pseudomonadota bacterium
TCGCCGCGTTCGGGCGCATGGGCGCGTTTGACGAGATCGAACAGCTCGTCCTTCATCGTCTCGCGCGAGGAGCGCACCTCGGAGAGCAGCGCCTCGCTCGGCACGCCATCCACACTCATGCGCCGATCGAACTGGAAATCGCGGATGGCCTTGCTGGTGGCCGGACCGCCCTTGCCGTCGGGCTCGCCCTTGTAATAGCCGCGCGCGGCCAGCTCGGTCTGAAGATCGCGCAGCAGCGGGTCCGCGAGGGGGGCTGCGGCAAGTGTCGCCTTGTCGCCCTTGGCGGCGGCCTTGTCGGCTTCGGCGCGCTGGGGCGGGGTCGGCAGATCCACCTTGGCGGGGGTGGGCTTGGCGAGCGTGCGGAACATCGGCGCGGGATGGCGCTCGGACTGGAACAGCGTCGCGTTGACGGCAATGGCGCCGCCCAGAAGGCAGGCGGCCACCCCGAACAGGCGGCCGCGCGTCAGGCGCGGCATGCGGAGGTTGAAGCGCCGCCCCTCGTGGTTCGACATGCTGGCATCCATGATCCCTGTCTCCCCCTTCTCAGCTGGCGATGCGGATGGCGTCTGCCACCCGGCGTGTGTGGGCCATGCCGCTCAGGCGCAGGCGGCGGCAGGCGGGCGTTACGGCCTCGAAACTCATGGTGCCGCTGCGGGCGACAGCCTCTTCCAGCGCACTCTGGAGCGCATCGGCCATGGCAGCATGGTCTCCGCCCTCACGGCGCGTCAGCGTCAGCACGATATCCCCGACCTCTTCGGCGAAAGCGACATCCACATGGGCAGCGCCCATGCCGAAGCGCAGCAGGGTCGCCAGCGCGAAACGCACCGCATTGACCGGCATGGTGTAGCTGACCGGCAGATCGAAACCGGCGTCTGCGATCAGATCACCGCGCTTTTCCATCTCTTCGAGGTTCATCACGCGCAGCACCTCGGTGAAAAGGCGGCGCGGGCCGAGATCACCCTTGGTGCGGGCATAGCCTTCATCGAGCGCCAGGCGCATCCAAAGGCCCAGAAGCACGGCGTTGCGATGCGCTTCCCCCATGGCCTTGTGTGCTTCGGCGGCAAAATCATGCAGCGCGGTGAAATCGCGCGGGGCCAGACGCGGATCCGCCACCATTTCGAGAAAGCCCATGCCGGCATTGAAGGGCGCCAATCCATCATGCAGCGCGCGGGCGATCTGGTTGCCGTTGGCGAGTTGCGGGGCAGCGGGCGCAATCTCCTCGCGGGGCTGGGCACGCTCGACCAGCACACCGACACGACCTTTGAAGCCTGCGAGCGGCGCGAGGCGCAGCACATGCGGCTCGAAACGCGGCGGCATGGGATAGCCCGCCCCGCCATGCCCCTCCCGCAGGCGCAGCGTGATCGGCTGGCCCTGTTCAACACCGCGCGCGGCATCCGCCAGTGCGTGGAGCAGAGCCACGCGATCTGCAATCAGCGTCGCCTCCGTCAGGGAACCATCCGGGAAAGCCTCTCCGCGCAGCGGGGTGAGCGAATCGTCGATCATCCCCATGGCATCGGTTACCAGCAGCATCCGCTCTTCCGGGCGCAGGGCCAGCGCGAGAAGGTCCAGACCCGCTTTGGCCGGGGAAACAGCCGCTTCAGAGGCTTGAGCCGCCTCCCGCACCGGGGCGCGATAAAAAGCCCCCGCCAGCGGCGCAAGGATAACAAGCACAGCGGCGATCAGCGCACCGAAGGCGGTCGCGGAAACGCCGAGCGCCACAAGCGCCGGCACCGCAAGGGCCGCCAGCGGCAGCAGCAAACGACGTGCACCCGTCACCAGCGCCAGTTCCAGCGCCACACCCAGCACCACCAGCGCGGCGAAAGCCCCCTGGGCCAGCAGCGAAGGGGCGAGCAGCAACGCGGCCGGAAGCGCGGCAAGGTTGAGCAGCGGCAGGATACGGTGACGCTGATGCGCCCCGAAGAAGATCGCCCCGGCATAGCCCGCGCCCTGCGCCAGCAGGGCCAGCGCAATCAGCAACACATCAGCGCGCGTCGTGGTCGGCGCACGCAGGGGGTAAAGGGCAAAGGCAAGGCCCAGCGCGCAGGCACCGGCAAGCACCGCCATCAGTTTTCCGGCGGCCAGCGCTTCCGCTTGACGCATCGTCCCCTCGCCGGACGGCAAATAGGACCCGAATTTCATCAGGGTCGGCCCGCTACGCATGACTGGTGGAGTTCCGTTCTGTTTGTCCTGCCTCGAAGGCGACGATTGCGCGCATCCCGTTAAACGGAGGCTAAGGTTGACGCTTTCAGCGCCACCATTTGCCGCAACGCAAACGGTTTCGGGTGCCTTTCGAAGGGTGTGGTGAACAAGGCGTTTCCACCGGGAGGTGTGGCGGGCGAAAAAGCGGGTTTGATAAAATTTGAAGCAAATCCCGAACGGTTCCTGCAGAGGCTGCACGCTAGGGTGAGCGTGAAAGGAAGGCCCATGTTCAGCCGAATCGCCGTTGCCTGCTTCGCGCTTTATTGTGTCCATGGGGCGCAGAACAGCGCGCGCGATGTCTCCGCCCTTGCCGAGCAGGGCAGCGCCGTTGCGCGTGAGGCCAGCGCACAGGCACCGCGTGCGGCCCTTCAGTTCTGCCTGGAGAATCAATCCTTGTGCGCGCAGGCGGGGCAGGCCGTTGCCAGCGCCGCGAGCGCACTGCCTTCTGCCCCCGCCGCCCCTCTGGAAGCCCATGGCGCGCGCGTGGTGGAGGGCTATCCCCTGCCTCCGCGCCGCCCTGTTGCGCACAAAAAGGCTTGACGCCTGAAGGCGCGCCACCGATCTGTGCGCCAAGGGAGGCTCCATGGCGCAGACGATCGACGACATCCGCAACGATCTCGACTTTCTCGATGATTGGGACGACCGCTACCGGTATCTGATCGATCTCGGACGGGCCCTGCCCCCGTTACCGCAGGAGGCCTACAGCGACACCAACAAGGTGCCGGGCTGCGCCAGTCAGGTGTGGCTGCTGATGGAGCGCACACCGGAAGGTGCCTATGCCATTGCCGGCGACTCCGATGCCCTGATCGTCAAGGGGCTGGTGGCGCTGGTCATCGCGCTGTTTTCGGGCAAATCGGCGGCGGACATCGCCGCCACCGACGCGCAGGGCTTTTTCACCGAGATTGGCCTGAAGGCGCATCTTTCGAGCCAGCGCGCCAACGGGCTGGCCTCCATGGTCGCGCGTATCAAGGCAAACGCGGTTTGATGGCCTAACCCGAGGCGAGGCGCGGGCGGTAATCCTCCGCCCCCCAGTGCCGCATCGACACTCTGGCCTTGCCGACCGCCGCGCTCGCCAGCCCGTAGTGCCGGGCTAGTGCCCTGAGCGCATAGCCCAGCGCCACCTTGCCTGCGCGTTGCGGCAGATTGTGCTCCTTTTCCACCGTCTCCAGCCCCTTAGAGAAACCGCAGACATCCATCAGGATGCCGGAGAAATCCGGGCCGACCGCTCGCAGGGCCGCATCCACCCGCGCGCGCGCCGCCACCACGCGCTCGGAGACACTCAGACCCTCGTGGTAGCCCGCGCCATCCACCACAAGGCGCGACCAATTGGCCGTGACCTGCGGCAGGCTCTGCGCGAACACCAGATCACACCGGAAACGCTCGCCCGCCGCCAGCTCCGCCTCGCCGACCAGGAAGAAGGGCGGCTTGGCGCGGCGAAAGAAATCGAGCGGATCTTCGGCGCGGTTGATGCGCTGCGTGCCGCCCTCCCCGTCCTGCCGGCTCTCGATCCGCCGATGCTGATCGGCAAAAGGCGTTTCGCTGCCGGTTGCCGCCCGGCGCAGGCGCACTCGCCCCGCCTCGGTGATGTGGAACGCGCTGCTGCCGGCGCGCACGGAACAAGCCACTGCGCCCGTTTCGAGCAACTGCGCCAGAACGCCGGTGGGTACGCCGGCGGACAGTGCCAGTTTGCCACCCTTGCGCACCAGAACGACCTGATCGCCCCGCCGCTCGGCATGGCAGCCGGGTTCGGCAAGGCGCTCCAGAAGGCGTTCGGCCTGTCGCTCGTAGGTTCGGGCAATGTCCGATGCGGTGAGGGTGTCCTTGTCGGAATCGCGGGGAGCTCGGGTCATCGCTTCTCTCCCTCACCAGCCGTGCCGAAACGGCTGAGCCACAGCCGCATGGCCGGCTCCAGCGCGCCACATGCTTCGTCAAAGCGCCGGTCATCGCGCCGGTCTTCCACGCAGTTGCAGGCATGGCGTGCCGTGGTGCGATCCCGCCCGAAAATCCCGCCCGCCCGGGTGAGGTTCGCGCGGAACACGACATGCGCGAAATAGATCGCGGTCTGGCGGGCATGGGCGATGCGCGCCTCACCGCGTGTCTCATCCGTCAAACGTGCGCCCGGCACCCCGAACCAGGCCGCAGCGCTGGCCGCGCTGAGCCGCTCGCCGAGCGCCCGATGCGCCACGATATTGGTGAGCGACGGACGAGCCTTGCGAGGCCGACCCCGCCGCCGAACCAAAGGTTGCATCTCTCGATTGCCGGACTCGTCCAGCCCTGTATGAGCCGCCATTTTTCCGCCTCCAATGTCTTCTCCCCGCCCGCAAAGGCTATGTGCGAGCAGGTTGTGAAGACAAGGGAATTTCGGATATTTATAGGTGTTAAATCCTATTTAATCCCCGCTGTAAATTTTTAAATGAATTTCTTCCTATTTTTAATCATAAAATTGCATCCTTCAGTTGCGAGGCTGCGCTGCAACGCCCACGACTGGACACAAAAAAAGGGCGCCTGAGGCGCCCTTGTTCGTCTGTTGCGCAGCACACGCCTAGCGGGAGCGGCGACGCTGCTGGCCGAGGCCCATCTCCTTGGCGAGGCGGGAACGCGCGGCGGCATAGTTCGGCGCAACCATGGGATAATCGGCCGGCAGGCCCCACTTCTCACGGTACTGCTCGGGCGACATGTTGTACTGGGTGCGCAGGTGGCGCTTAAGCGATTTGAACTTCTTGCCGTCCTCCAGACAAACGATGAAATCGTTGCTGACGGACTTCTTGATCGAGATGGCCGGCTTGAGCGGCTCGGACGGCGCTTCGACGGGCGTGCCGCCCACGCGGGTCAAAGCGTTGTAAACCTCGTTGATGAGGGCAGGAAGTTCAGTCGCCGGAACGGAGTTGTTGCTCACATAAGCAGAGACGATCTCGGCAGCGAGTTCGATCACGTCAGCGTTATCAATGGTGCCAGCCATGATGTTTTCCTTATTGGGTTACTCGACCGCAGCTCTTTTTGCTGCTGCTGTCGCGCCCAAGCCTCGCCTGCGATTTGAAACTTCCGCAAACAGACCTAGACAGTTCCTGCATCGACGATGGAATCGTGACCTCGCCAATCGCCGAAGGGTATGATGGATATAGCAATAGATTGCAAGTGATCTATCTAGGTATTTATTGCAGTCAAAAGGTCAAAAATCATAAGAAAAAATACCTAAAATTGGTTTTCTCTTGGCAGACCTCAGTCATCGGGAACGCCATGCCTGCCGCACTACGGACAAGTTTAGCGCGCAATGAAAAAAGGGAAAGAGATCACAAAAATGCGGAATAAATTCTTCTTATCGGATAACGAGTGGCGTGAACGTCTTACGCCGGAGCAGTACACTATCCTTCGCCAGCATGGCACTGAATGCGCCTTTACCGGGCCTTTTCTGGAGGAAAAGCGCAGCGGAACCTACGTTTGCGCGGGCTGTGAAGCGCCGTTGTTTCACTCTGCCCAGAAGTTCGACTCAGGAACCGGATGGCCGAGCTTCTTTGCTGCCATCGAGGAAGGAGCCGTCACCTATATCGAGGATCATAGCCACGGGATGCATCGAACCGAAATCCGCTGCTCAACCTGTGATGGTCATTTAGGGCATGTTTTCCCCGATGGACCACCCCCAACGCGCTTGCGGTATTGCACGAATGGTCTTGCATTCCATTTTGTGCCCGATACGACCACCCCCTAGCGTCACAACGTATCGCCCTTTTCTCCGTACTGACGATGGTGACACGTTACCATCACCCCGCCCTCTCCGGGAGTTTTCTTTATGCCGATCGCCTTTTCCCACCTGACGCTGACACCGCCGCGCGCGAAGAAGATCCGCCGCAAGCGCAAGGTGCACGGGCAGCCACTGGTGGACGATTACGCATGGCTGCGCGCCCGGAACTGGCAGGCCGTTATCGAGGATCCAAAGGTCTGCCCGCCGGAGATTGCCCGATACCTGAAGCAGGAGAACGCTTTCGCGAACGCGGGTTTCAAACCTCTGGAGACCTTACAGAAAACGCTTGTTGCCGAGATGCGCGGGCGCATTCAGGAAGATGAAAGCGAACCGCCCCAGAAGGACGGCGCGTGGCTCTACTACGAGCGCTACCGCAAGCGCCAGCAATACGAGATCTATTGTCGCAAGCCCGCGAAGGGCGGCAAGGAGCAGGTCCTGCTCGACACCCCGCGCGAGGCGCGCGCGTTCGATTATTTTTCTGTCGGGGCTGTTCAGCCCTCCCCCCAGCATGACCGCATTGCCTGGTCCGCCGACACGACGGGCTCGGAGAGCTATGTCATCCGCGTGCGCGATCTCGCCAAAGGGAAAGATCAAGACAAGCTCACCTTTACTTCGGGCGAAGTGGTGTGGGGGCGCGATGGCACGTTCTTCTACTATGTGGAACTCGATAAATCCCAACGTCCTTATCGTGTGATGCGTCATCGGCTTGGTGACAAGCAGAAGCAGGACATTGAGATCTACCGCGAGACCGACACCGGCTGGTTCGTCAGCCTCGATGTGACGCAGGATGAGCGCTACGGTTTCATCAGCGTGCACGACCATGAAACTTCTGAAGTGCTTCTGCTGGATCTGGATGACCCCAACGAAGTGCCCCAACCGGTCTTTCCGCGCACCCCCGGCATCGAATACGAGATCGACCATCACGACGGTCGCCTGATCGTGCGCACCAACGCCGGCGTGACCCCGGAAAAACCAGCGCCGGATTTCCGCATCATCGCCCTTCCGGTCATAGGGGCGGCCAGTGCCGCGGCTGAGGAACTGGTGCCGGAGACGCCGGGGCGCATCAAGCTCTCGGTCAATGTGCTCAAGAACTGGCTGATCTGGTCCTCACTGGGGGAGGAAGGCCCGTGCATCCATGTGCGCGACTGGCGCAGCGGGGTCGAGCAGACCTTCTCCCCGCGCGCCGCTGTGGGCGATATTTCGGGCAGCATCGGGCTTGAATACGACAGCGACATCCTGCGCCTCACCTTCTCCTCCCCGGCAGAACCCGAGGTGACGCTCGACCGCAACCTCGCGACGGGCGAAGAGGTGGTCCTCAAGACGCAGGTGGTTCCCTCGGGGCACGATGCCACCCGCTATGTGGTGGAGCGCGCCTTTGCCCCGGCGCAGGACGGCGAGATGATCCCGGTCACGATCCTGCGGCTCGCCGCGACCCCGCTCGACGGCACGGCCCCGGCCCTGCTCTATGGCTATGGCTCTTACGGCGCCTCGATGGATGCGGATTTTGAGACCGAGCGTTTCAGCCTTGTGAACCGTGGGTTTGTTTATGCCATCGCGCATGTGCGGGGGGGCATGGAAAAGGGCTTTCGCTGGTATCGCGACGGAAAACGCGAAAAGAAGATCAACACTTTTCTCGATTTCATCGCGGTGGCGGATTTTCTGGTCGCCAAGGGCTATGCCGCGCCCCGGCGGATCGTGGCGCAAGGCTGCTCGGCGGGCGGGATGCTGATGGGCGGCATCGCCAATATGGCGGGCGAAAAGTTTGCGGGTATCGTGGCCGAAGTGCCATTCGTGGACAGCCTCAACACCATCCTCGACCCCACCTTGCCGCTGACCCCGCCGGAATGGGTGGAATGGGGCAACCCGATCACCGACGTTGCGACCTTCAACGCGATGCGCGCCTATTCGCCCTATGACAACGTGACCGCGAAAGACTATCCGCCGATGCTGGTGACAGGGGGGCTGTCCGATCCGCGTGTGACCTATTGGGAGCCGGCCAAGCTGGTGGCCAAGCTGCGCGCCACCATGACCGGCGGCGGGCCGATCTTCCTGAAAACCAACATGGGGGCAGGCCACGGCGGCGCTTCGGGCCGTTTTGAATCGCTGGGGGATATCGCGCTGGTCTTTGCCTTTGCGCTTGAAGTGACGGGCATGGCGGAAGCCGCGCCCCTCACCGCCTAGGCTCACACAGCGGGCTGCCCGCTGTCGAGCTGCTGGCGCAGCGCTTCCAGCGAGCGGTAGCGCCGCTCGCCATGGGGCGCGACGGCATTGACCGAACCGTCCGAATACATGGTGAAGCGCACACCAGCCGAATCGTAGGCGCCGACGACCTCCAAGGTTTCGAACGGGGCCAGCGGCGCTTCCTCGGCCACCAACGCGGCGAGGTCCTCGTCGAGGATCAACCCGGAGGTGGGCGAAGTGGCGACAGTCGCCTGCGGGACTTCCGCCGCGGCGGTCTGCTCCGCAGAGGGTGCCGCAGGATCCGGCTCGAGATTGAGGCGCAACTCATACGCCGGCTCCCGCTGGAGCTGGCTCTGGCGTGTCAGGCCACCGATGGCCGCTTCATCCGGTGCTTCGCTCGCAGCGGGCTCGGCCTCGATGTCGAAGGCCGCTGGCGGCTGCTCAGCGGTGATCTGCGCAAAGAGGTCGCGTTCGAGTTCTTCAACCGAGGGCGGGCTCTTCGGCTCGGTGCCATGATCGGTGAGAAGCGTTGCCCCCAGCGCCGCGCCGGTTGCGAGCGCGGCCCCGCCCACAGCCAGACCGGCAGCCCCAAGGTTTGGGCTTGCCTCCGGGGCGGGTGCTGCGATCACAGGTGCCGGCGCTTCCGGAACGGGCTCGGCGAGCGGCGCGGCGGGCACGGCAACGTCGGTGGCCTCCTGCCTGACCGGGGCGCCGCGCTCCAGCGCCGCCGCGAGCGTGCGAGTCGCAAAGCCGATCGCGAGGGTCATGACCCCGCCGGTCAGGGTGGTAAAGCCAACGTCGAGCCAAGCACGTCCCATATCGGTCGGCGTGAGAGATAGCCCGAGCAGCGTTGTCCCCAGCCCTGTGACGAGCAAAACCAGCGCAAGAACCAGAATGGAAACGGGCATGGAACTCCCTGACCTGAAAAACGCAACCGCTACACAACCGTCGCAATAGTGCGCTTGTTTTACTTAAATCTCAATTCTCCGCTTTTCCGCCTCTCGGAGCGGCCACTGGATTCACCTTTTCACACCGCCCCGATGCGGCTTCGCGTTGCCTCCAAAGCCGAGCCGCCCTAAGTTCCACCCCAAGGCGAGTGTTCCGCTGAGCGGAACTCGTCGCGCTTCAACCAAAAAGGGAAAATTTCCGATGTCCTTCACCCTGCCCGAGCTGCCCTACGCCTATGATGCGCTTCAGCCCTACATGTCCAAGGAGACGCTGGAGTATCACCACGACAAGCATCATCTGGCCTATGTGAACAACGGCAACAACCTGCTGAAGGGCTCGGAATTCGAGGGCAAAAGCCTCGAGGAGATCGTGAAGGGCTCGTTCGGCAAGAACGCCGCGCTCTTCAACAACGCGGGCCAGCACTACAACCACCTCCACTTCTGGAACTGGATGAAGCCGAACGGCGGCGGCGCCATTCCGGGCAAGCTCGAGAAGAAGATCATCGAGGATCTCGGCTCGGTCGAGAAGTTCAAGGAAGACTTCATTCAGGCCGGTGTGACGCAGTTCGGCTCCGGCTGGGCCTGGCTCGCGGTGAAGGACGGCAAGCTCGTGGTGGCAAAATCCGCCAATGGCGAGAGCCCGCTCGTGACCGGCGCGACCCCGATTCTCGGCGTCGACGTGTGGGAGCACTCCTACTACATCGACTATCGTAACCGTCGCCCGGACTACCTCAAGGCCTTCGTCGATCACCTCGTCAACTGGGAATACGTTGAGAAGATGTTCGAGGAAGCCACCAAGTAAGGGGCTTTCCTGCGGAAGGAATCAACGGGAGGCCGCGGCCTCCCGTTTTTGTTCGGGCGCGTTGCACCGCGCGCCGGGCTGGGAGAGAGTGGAGGCCTGCCCACTGGAGGAGGCCATGATGACAACCCCTGTTCGACTGAGCGTTTTTGCTGCCGCCTTCCTCGGCGCGGCCCTGCCCGCCTTGGCCCAGCAGGAAAGCTTTGTGATGCCTTCGGGCAACGTCGAATGCACCTACACGGGGCCAGCGGGCACCACGGTGTATCGCCCGCAGGGCGGTGTTGCGGAACTGGTGTGCGACCGGGCGGAACCCAGCTACCTGCGCGTGGTGCTGCGGGCGCGCGGCGCGGTGCAGGTGATCCGTAATGTGGGCGACCCCTCCTGTTGCGGTGTGGAGCCAAAGCTGAGCTACGGCACGGTGTGGCGGCAGGCCCCCTTCACCTGCGAGAGCGATCAGAACGGGCTGATCTGCCGCCGGGACGACGGCGCGGGCTTCCAGATTTCGCGCCGGGGCGTCACGCTCGGCCCATAAGCAAGCTCGGCTCATCAGTAAAAATCCCCGGCGGAACCGGGGATTTTCCTGTCCTCGCACCGAGGAACAAGTTCATTCGGCCGGTGCGGCCAATGGCATTGCAGGGCGGCGCAGGTGCGCCAGCGCCGTGCCCCCAGCGGCGAGCAGCGCCACAAGAACCATGACCGCCAGCGCCTCGATGCTGTCGTTGATGCCCCAATCGGCAAGCCAAGCAGCTCCCTCCAGCGGCGTGTTGCCGAGGATCTGCATCTCCTGAAGTTCCTTGATCGCGCCGCCGAGAAAGCGCAGCGCCATCACGAACAGGAACGCGGAGGTGACGAGAAACACGGGACGCAGCGGCAGGCGCATCGCAAAGGTCCGGATCGCGACATAGAGCACGGCCAAGATCACGGACGCCGCGACAAGCCCCAGCACAAGACCTGTGTTCCAGCCGCCCGACGTCTTGGCCAGGGCATGCAGGAACAGCACCGTCTCGCCGCCTTCCCGGAAGACCGCGAGGAAGGCAACCGCCGCCAGCGAGAGGCTGGTCGTGCTCTCCAGCGCCTTGTCGGCAGCGGCACGCAGGTCCGCCTGCCAGCGACGCGGGTCCTGCTTCAGAAACAGCCAGCCCGACATGTAGAACATCAGCCCTGCCGCCAGCAGCATCACGCCCGCTTCGATGCGGTCATCGTGCTCGCCGCCGTAGAAGGCCTGAAAAATGGCCGCCATCCCAAAGCTCGCCAGAATGGCGAGGCCCGCGCCGAGATTGAGCGTGCGAATCTTCTCGCCCTGTCCCGCGCGTTGCAGGAAGGCGCTGAGCGCGGAAATGACGAGCAGGGCTTCCAGCCCTTCGCGCAGCAGGATCGAGCCGGATTGAAGGGCATCGGAGAGGAGGGACATGGGAAGCGTCCTTGGAAATGGAGAGCGAAATTAATTGTTGAATATAATAGTCTTATTTAAATTTCAAGCCAATTTCATAGACTTAAATCAAACGACGAACAGATTGGAACGGTTTGAAAGACGCGTTTTCGTTGTTGGGATTCAAGCTGTTGCCGCCCTCAGCGCGCTAAACCACAGGGCAACAGGCATAAAAAAAACCGGCCCAGAAGGGCCGGTCTCAAACAAGTTCAGACTGCGACGGGATCAGTCGTGGCCGTGCGCATCCTCGTTGATGGTGATGGTGCGCATCTGCGAGAAATCGACATCGACCGGCTGCTTGGCGCGCAGGATCTGCGACTGGTAGGTTTTGATGACGTGCTCGAAACGACGATAGACTTCCTCGGTCGCCTCGGCTTTGGCGTCCAGCCCCAGCGGGCGCAGGCAGTAATCGATGATTTCCTTCGGGCGGTTGTATTTATCCGGCATGATCGTCTCCTCAAGCTCGGCGCGACCTTACCGGCGAGCACAAAGCCCGGTCAAGCGCATGCGCGCCATACCTTTGGCGTGCGCGCTTATTTCCCCTGAAACACGAACCACGCGCCCGCCACAATGAGCGTGAAACCGATGGCGTGGTTCAGGGTCAGCTTCTCGCCAAGGTAAAAGACGGAGAAGCCCGCAAAGACAAGGAGGGTGATGACCTCCTGAATCGTTTTCAGCTGCGCCGCCGAATAAACCTCTTGGCCCATGCGGTTGGCGGGCACGGCGAGGCAGTATTCGACAAACGCGATGCCCCAGCTCGCCAGAATGACGAGGGGCAACGCCACGCCCTTGAACTTGAGGTGGCCATACCACGCCAGCGTCATGAAGATGTTCGAGGCACAGAGCATCAGCACCGGCCAGATGTGGGGAGCGGAGAAAGACATCAGACCTCCGGGAAGCGGGCAAGGCGCGCCCCTGATTCGGCGCAAAGATCGACGAAGCGGGTGGAGAGGAAGAAATCGCGCTCCTGCAGGCGGGTTTCCACGACAGGGTCCAGCGCGCGCAGGGCATCGTCAATCTTGCCGGGGTGGCACATGATGAGATGGCGCGGCCCGCGCGCCTTCAGGTACCGCGCAAACGCTGCGCCATAATCCTCACGCGGATTGAAGGCGGAGTAGCCGGAAAAGCCTGCATTGGTCGCAAAGCCTTTGGTGCGCAGGTCAGGGCCGAAGGGCGCGGTCAATCCCGCCACCAGCAGCGCTTTCTTCACTTCGCTGGCACGGGCGAGAATGCGGGCCGGGCTATCGGCGGAGGTGCGCAGATAAGGCTTCTGGCCGGGGTAGCGCGCCGATACCACGCGGGCAAAGGCGCGGCGCACCCCCGGCATGGCGTGGACATGCTGGTGGCCGTCGATGAAGTCCGGCGCGCGGCCCATAGCATCCTCGAAGGCGGTGAGTTGGGCCGAAAGTTCCGCCGCCACCTCCTCTTCCGGCAAGGCACCGGTCACCCCGGCCTTGAGGATCGCTGCCAGCTTCGGCAGCTCCCCACCCGGTGCCAGCTTGGGCATCGCGCTCAGCGGTGCGCCACACGTGAGGTTGAAGTGCAGCCCGAGATCAGCCCGCCCGACAAAGGGTGCCAAGGCAGGCGCCGCTTCATGCCAGGACGGCATGTTGGTCATCGCGCCTGTCGCGCTGATCCGCCCGGCTTCGAGCAGATCGAGAATGCCGCGCGAGACGCCCGGGGTCATCGCATAGTCATCGGCGCAGAGCACAAAGTGATGCGTTTCAGCCATTTGGGCTCCATTCAGCTTGGGCGAATAAAGATGCAGTCATCCCCACCCATTCCCTTGGTGCGGGCTTAACGCGGAACGCGGCTTCAGGCAAAGTCGCGCCGCCCCGGTTGGGCAGGAAGGTTGTTCAAGCTCCATGTCGTCGCCCGAGCTTTCCATCGTCATCCCCGTCTTCAACGAGGGCCTGAACATTGTGCCGCTGCTGGCGCGCCTCAAGCCGGTGCTCGAAGGGATTACGCCTCAGTTCGAAATCGTTTTCGTGGACGATGGTTCGCGTGACAACACCTTCGCGGAAATTGCCAAGGCGCATGAGAGCGAACCGCGCATCCATGCGCTGCGCTTTTCGCGCAATTTCGGCAAGGAAATCGCGCTCGCTGCCGGCATGGACCATGCGCGTGGCAAGGCTGTGGTGCTGATCGACGCCGATTTGCAGCACCCGCCCGAGACGATCCGCACCTTTGTCGAGAAATGGCGCGAAGGCTGGGACATGGTTTATGGCCAGCGCGTCGATCGCTCGGCGGATGGTCCCTTGCGCCGCTGGTTGACCCAGAAATTCTACGATCTCTTCCGCCGCTTCGGCGAAACGCCCCTCCCCCCCGGCGCGGGCGATTATCGCCTGATGGACCGCAAGGTGGTGGATGCCATGCGCCGCTTGGGCGAGCGCGCGCGCTTCACCAAGGGGCTTTATGCTTGGGTCGGGTTCAAATCGATCGGCGTGCCCTTCGAGGTGGCGGATCGCCTGCATGGCGAGAGCAAATGGGGCTATGGCAAACTCACGCGCTTTGCGTTTGACGGCCTCTCGTCGTTCTCCACCCTGCCGCTCAAGCTCGCGACAGTGATCGGCCTGTTCATTTCCTTCGTGGCCTTTGCCTATGGTCTGGTGATCCTCGGGCGGACGCTCTGGTTCGGCAATGATGTGCCGGGCTACCCCTCGCTGTTCGTCTCGATCATGTTTTTCTCTGGCATCCAGCTCGTGTTTCTCGGGTTCATCGGCGAGTACATCGGCCGCATCTTCGCCGAGGTGAAACGCCGCCCGCTCTACATCATCTCGGATGAGGTGGGCGGGCGCCAGCACAACCGTCTGGGCCCGCGCGATGATCGCGCCTCGCCCCCGCTTTGAGCCGATATGATCCGGGCGTTCCTCTCGGTCGG
>JAIUNQ010000048.1 GCA_020161475.1 Pseudomonadota bacterium
CCGCGCGCGAGAAAGAAGCTGTGCGGGTTAGGCGAAACGGAGCAAGAACGCAAGCGTGAAAGCACGCTCGAAGCCCATTATGCAATGATATCCGGCGTCAAACGATCCGAGAGCACAATCAGCCGGTCCTTGAGCTGGAGCTTGCGCTTCTTGAGACGCTGCACCTGCAACTGGTCGAACGAGCCCAGCGCCTCGAGCGCCGCGATCGCGGCATCGAGATCCCGATGCTCGATCTCAAGCCGTTGCAGCTCCGCTTCGAGCAGCCCGCGTTCTTCGTCAGACAGTTCCTTGGCCATCGGCGGCCTCCCTGTTCCCTGCGCGGAAAGTGGCGCGACCGGGGTTATCGCATCAAGCACCACGAGAGCAGTTAACCCGGTGCTAACGTCATTCACGAGACGGCATCAATCGTCGTCACCGCTGCCTGAAATAGCGCTTGCCGGGCGTCATGGATGTGACACACTCGCCTTCTTAGGCAATACCAATGGGAGGTATCTGAATGTCGATGATGTCTCATATCGCCGAACTGGAGCGCAAGCATCAGGCGCTCGACAAGCAAATCGTGGCAGAACTGAACCACCCCAACAAGAACTCCACCAAGATCGCGCAGATGAAGCGCCAGAAGCTGGTTCTGAAAGACGAGATCCTCCGCCTCAAGGCAACCCTGCCCACGCCGACCGTCCACTGACGGGGCGCCGCAACCCAGAAGGTTTCCCGAACACCCCATCCGCCACCAAAGGGCTTTCCCGGTCGCCTGCGATCATCGCGGCACCTGTCAACCTTTCCCTTGGTCGGATCGAGCGAGGATGGGCCAATAAAAAAAGCCGGAGCAACGCTCCGGCTTTTCCGTTTCTGAACGGGCTGGGCGATCAAAGCCCCTTGGCCCGCTCGCGCAGCACATACTTCTGGATCTTGCCGGTCGAGGTCTTGGGCACATCCCCGAACACCACCGTGCGCGGCACCTTGAAATGCGCGAGATGCCCGCGGGCATACTCGATGATCTCCTTATCGCTCACCTCGGCACCGGGTTTCAGCTCGATGAAGGCACAGGGGTGCTCGCCCCACTTCTCATCGGGCCGCGCCACCACAGCCACCAGCATCACCGCCGGATGCTTGAACAGCACATCTTCGACCTCGATCGAGGAGATGTTCTCCCCGCCCGAGATGATGATGTCCTTCGAGCGGTCTTTCAGCTGGATGTAGCCATCGGGATGCATCACCGCGAGATCACCGGAATGGAACCAGCCACCCGCGAAAGCTTCCGCGCTCGCCTTGGGGTTCTTGAGATACCCCTTCATCACGATATTGCCGCGGAACATCACCTCGCCTAGCGATACGCCATCGGCCGGCACCGGCTCCATCGTCTCCGGATCCAGCACCGCAAGATCCTCAAGGCCGGGATAATTGACACCCTGCCGCGCCATCAGCTGCGCACGGCGGTCCGGCGAGGCGCTGTCCCATGCGTCCTTCCACTCGTTGACGACAGCCGGGCCATAAACTTCGGTCAGGCCATAGACATGCACGACCTCAAAGCCCGCGCCGCGCATGGCGGCCAGCACGCTCTCCGGCGGCGGAGCAGCGGCGGTGATGAACTTCACCGCGTGATCGAGCGGCTTCTTGTCTTCGTCCTTGGCGTTGAGCAGCGTGGACATGACAATGGGTGCCCCGCACAGATGCGTCACCTTGTGCTCGGCAATGGCGTCGAAAATCGCACTCGCGCGCACATGGCGCAGGCAGACATGCGTGCCGATGACCGAGGACAGCGCCCAAGGGAAACACCAGCCGTTGCAGTGGAACATCGGCAGCGTCCACAGATAGATCGGGTTCTTGCCGATGTGGGTTGCCAGCGCATTGGCAAAGCACATGAGGTAGGCCCCGCGATGCGAATAGACCACGCCCTTGGGGTTGCCCGTGGTGCCGGAGGTGTAGTTGAGCGCAATCGCATCCCATTCGTCATCGGGGCGTGCGAAGTGCTCGTTGGCATCCCCCGTCGCGGCAAATGCCTCGGCGGTTTCGCCAAAAAGCGCAGGCGGCGCCACGGGCTTGCCCCCCTCGATCCATTCGGGGTCGCGCAGCTCGATCACACGCGGTGGGCGTGCCATGCCCTCCAGCGCGCTCTTGAGCAGCACGGAGAACTCCGTATCCACGAAACACAGCGAAGCCTCGCCGTGTTCGAGGATGAAGCGCACCATCGGCGCATCAAGGCGCGTATTGATGGTGTTGAGCACGCCGCCCGCCATGGGCACGGCGTAATGCAGCTCCAGCATCAGCGGAATGTTGGGCAGCACGGCAGCCACCGTCACACCCTTTTTCACCCCCGCCTTGCGCAGGGCGGAGGCCAGCTTGCGGCAGCGCACCCAGAAATCGCCATAGCTGACCCGCATCGCCCCATGGATGATCGCGCAATGCTCCGGCGCGACCTTGGCGGCGCGCTCCAGAAACGAAATGGGCGAAAGCGGCTGGAAATTGGCTTCGCAGCGGTCCAGATCCTGGGCGTAGGGGTTGTGCGTGGCACTCATCTTCGGGTCTCCTCCGGCATTCTTTTTTGCGCAGGTGCGTTCGTTCTGCGCTTGGGCCTGCAGACGGGTCTGTCTCCAATCTGACACTGCGACGAAGGTCGCGCCAGCCGGAAGGGTTCATGCGGCGAAGGTTGAATCCTTGCGAGCGGAGGCGATGAAAGAAGCGCAGGTTTTGAGCGCAAAAAACGCTTGAAAATGCACATTGCTGCGCAGCAACAACGTGCCGCGCATTGACTCGCAAGCCTCGGCTGTTACGAGAGCGCCAACGCTCACCTGCCATTCAAGGAAAGCCATGATCTCTCGCGCCCAGCATGACGCAATGGCCAATGCCATTCGCGCGCTCTCGATGGATGCCGTCCAGGCCGCCAATTCCGGTCACCCCGGCCTGCCCATGGGCGCCGCCGATATCGCCACCGTCCTCTTCCGCGAGCACCTGAAGTACGACCCGGCCGACACCAAATGGGCCGACCGCGACCGCTTCATCCTCTCGGCGGGCCATGGCTCGATGCTAATCTACTCGCTCCTGCACCTCATCGGGGTGAAGGGCGTCACAATGGACGACCTCAAGGCCTTCCGCCAACTCGGCTCCAAGACCCCGGGCCATCCGGAATTCGGCCACACCGAGGGCGTTGAAACCACCACCGGCCCGCTCGGTCAGGGCATTGCCATGTCGGTCGGCTTCGCGCTGGGCGAACAGCTTCTGGCGCATCGCTTCTCCAAGAAGCTCGTCAACCACTACACCTATGTGTTGGCCTCCGACGGCGACCTGATGGAAGGCATCAGCCAGGAGTCCATCACGCTCGCCGGACACCTCAAGCTCAACAAGCTGATTGTGCTCTGGGACGACAACGACATCTCCATCGACGGCGCGCTCTCGGTGTCCGACTCGACCGACCAGTTGAAGCGCTTCGAGAGCGCCGGTTGGGCCGCCGAGCGTGTGGACGGGCATGACCCGGAGGCCATCAACGCCGCGATCGAGCGCGCGAAGAAATCGGCCAAGCCGAGCCTGATCGCCTGCAAGACCACCATCGGCTACGGCTCTCCCAACAAGGCGGGCAAGTCGGCGGCGCATGGCTCGCCCCTCGGCCCTGATGAAATCAAGCTGACCAAGGAAAAGCTCGGCTGGAAGCATGGCCCCTTCGATATCCCGAAGGAAGTCTATGACCTTTGGGCGGTCGTCGGCCAGCGTGGCGCGGCCGCGCGCGCCGAGTGGACAAAAGTGCTCGATGCCAAGCCGAAGGTGAAGGCCACCTTTGAGGCCGCCATGCGCGGCGAGCTGCCGAAATCCTACACCAAGGCGATCAAGGCCTTCAAAGCCGAAGCCGCCGCCAAGCCGCAGGACGTGGCGACCCGCCGTGCTTCGGAAATGACGCTCGAAGCCATCTCCCCGGCCCTGCCGGAGCTGATCTCGGGTTCGGCGGACCTGACCTCGTCCAACAACACCAAGACCAAGGATATGGGCACCGTGAAGCCGGGCGATTTCTCCGGCCGCTTCGTCCATTACGGCATCCGCGAACATGCCATGGCCGCCGCCATGAACGGCATGGCCCTGCACGGCGGCCTCATTCCGGCGTCCGGCACCTTCCTCGTGTTCTCGGATTACTGCCGTCCCTCCATCCGCCTTTCGGCGCTGATGAACCAGCGCGTCGTCTATGTGATGACGCATGACTCCATCGGCGTCGGCGAGGACGGCCCGACCCACCAGCCGGTGGAGCATGTCGCCTCGCTCCGCGCGATCCCGAATGTCGATGTGTTCCGTCCCTGCGACGTGACCGAAACAGCCGAAGCCTGGGATACCGCGCTCAACAACACCGCCGGCCCCTCGGTCCTCGCGCTCACCCGCCAGAACCTGCCGCAGCTGCGCAAGGATGCGGGCAACAAGAACCTCACCGCGCTGGGCGCCTATGAGCTGATGGGCACGGATGGCCGCGCCGATGTCACGCTCTTTGCCTCGGGCTCGGAAGTGGGCCTTGCGGTGAAAGCCCGCTCGATGCTGCTGGAAAAGGGCATCCTCGCCCGCGTCGTTTCGGTGCCCTCCATCGACCGCTTCCTCAAGCAGCCGGAAACCTACCGCAAGAAGGTGATCGGTCGTGCCAAGGTGAAGATCGGCATCGAAGCCGGTATCCGCCTCTCGTGGGATGCGATCATCGGCTCGGACGGCATCTTCATCGGCATGGACGGCTTCGGCGCCTCGGGCCCGGCCGCCAAGGTCTTCGCGCATTTCGGCATCACCGCCGAGGCAGTCGCCGCTGCGGCGGCGGCCAAGCTCGGCCGCTGACCAGCCAGCGCGCGGGGATTTGAGATGATCGACAGACGGGCCTTCTTCCTGCTCCCCGCGGTGCTGATCGGCGCCTGCACGCCTGAGGGGCATTCCGTCCCTCAGGACTCCATCCGCCAGTACCACGTCGCTGACGTGGTGATCCGTGGCGCGGAGCACATCTTCTCCTGGCCGGCGCAGGAGAAGATCGTGATCGGGCAAAACAAGCTCTCGCAGCAGGAGCAGAGCGAATTGACCGGTCGCGGAGCCGGCACCTTCCCGCCCCTGCGCGAGCAGATGGAAAAGACGATGCGCGAGCTGTTCACCATGCAGGCGAACAACCAGCTGCGCGGCGTCCTCTCGGGCAGCAAACCGGCCACGCTCATCGTCAACGTCAAGATGTTCGACATCCCCTCGGTGGCCCGCAAGGTCATCGTCGGAGGTCATGCCCGCAAGCACTTCGAGATTGATCTGGTGGACAAGGCCAGTGGCACGCCGATCGTTCGCTACGAGGGGCTGTTGGGCCAAAACGTCCAGTTGCAGGGTCTCGCCAGCATCGCCGAGGCGGCGATCCAGGGCGACAAAAACGACCCCGCCCCCGAAATGATCCGTTCGGAAGTGGAAACCTACCGGACGTGGCTGGCCGGCAGCAGCCGGTGACAAGTGGAAGGGGGCGGTTAAGCCCCCATTCAGGTTGAAGGCGGTTTAGAGCCGCCAGTGTTACTGACCAAGCGAACAGGTTCGCACGAAGGAGAGAGAAATGGCTGTGAAGGTAGCGATCAACGGGTTCGGGCGCATCGGCCGCAACGTGCTGCGTGCCATCGTGGAATCGGGTCGCAAGGACATCCAGGTCGTCGCGATCAACGATCTCGGCCCGGTCGAGACCAACGCGCACCTCTTCCGCTTTGACTCGGTGCACGGCAAGTTCAACGGCACCGTGAAGGTGGACGGCGACACCATCGACGTCGGCACCGGCCCGATCAAGGTCACCGCCATCCGTAACCCGGCCGAACTCCCCCACAAGGAACTCGGCGTGGATATCGCCATGGAGTGCACCGGCATCTTCGTCACCCGTGACAAGGCCGCTGCTCACCTCGAAGCTGGTGCCAAGCGCGTGATCGTCTCCGCCCCCTGCGACGGCGCCGACCTCACTGTCGTTTACGGCGTCAACCACACCAAGCTGACGAAGGATCACCTCGTCATCTCGAACGCCTCCTGCACCACCAACTGCCTCGCGCCGGTCGCCAAGGTCCTCAACGAGACGGTGGGCATCGAGCGCGGCATGATGACCACGATCCACTCCTACACCGGTGACCAGCCGACGCTCGACACCATGCACAAGGATCTCTATCGCGGCCGCGCGGCTGCCCTCTCGATGATCCCGACCTCGACCGGTGCCGCCAAGGCCGTCGGCCTCGTGCTGCCGGAACTCAACGGCAAGCTCGACGGCGGCGCGATCCGCGTGCCGACCCCGAACGTCTCGGTTGTCGATCTGAAGTTCGTCGCCAAACGCGCGACCACCAAGGACGAGATCAACGCGGCGATCAAGGCGGCCTCCGAAGGCCCGCTCAAGGGCATCCTCGGCTACACCACCTCGCCGAATGTCTCGATCGACTTCAACCACGATCCGCACTCCTCGGTCTTCCACATGGACCAGACCAAGGTGATGGAAGGCACCCTCGTCTCGATCCTCTCCTGGTATGACAACGAGTGGGGCTTCTCGAACCGCATGTCGGACACCGCTGTCGCGCTGTCCAAGCTCATCTGATCGCTGCGCGATCCATCCCGGAGGAGACCCTAGTGACGGACTGTTTGACGATGCCTCGCGCCGCCAATGCCCGTTCCCTCCTCCGCTTTCTCCTCACCGTCGCCGGCCTCGCGCTGGCGGCGGTTTTTTGTGCCGGGACAGTGCAGGCCCAAACGGCTGA
Organism: Pseudomonadota bacterium; assembly: GCA_020161475.1. Lineage (GTDB taxonomy): Bacteria > Pseudomonadota > Alphaproteobacteria > Rhizobiales > Beijerinckiaceae > Rhabdaerophilum. The sequence goes on from JAIUNQ010000048.1 coordinate 6,702, forward strand.
TGGCTTTGGCCTCACACCGCCGAAAGGCATGACGGCGGAACCGGTAACCCATCGTCAGTTCGATACCGGGTTCGGGGTCAAGGCCAGTGACGGATCCATCCCGACGGCGGGGTCCAGCAGCCACCCCTGTCTGGTCGGCTTCAAATTCGCCGCCGCCAACAACGGGCTCACCAAAGCCGAAATCAACAAAACAACGGGTTCGAATGAATGGCGCAGCATGGTGCGCGGCTTCATCGGGATGATCTTTGACATCAAGAGCGAGCGCGCCATCAACGTGCATGGCTACAACGGGGTGGAGCTGGCGGTCGTGCCCAAGGGGGAAACAGGCGCGGGCACGGTGCGCGGCCTGATGACCATGGTCGAAACCCCCAAGGGCCGCATGACCTCGGTCTGCATGACCACCGCCGCCGCCTATCCCAAGGCCGAGCGGCGGTTCCGCGCCGTGCCCTCCGGCGCGCGCCTGCCCGAATAACATTTCATTTCAAGAAGGATACGAACGATGTCCGCTTTCAAGACGCTCAACGACCTCTCCGCCAAGGGCAAGCGCGTGCTGGTGCGCGTGGATCTCAATGTGCCGATGGAAGACGGCCGCGTGACCGACGCGACCCGCCTTGAGCGCATCCTCCCCACGCTGAACGACATTTCGAACGCCGGTGGCAAGGTCATCCTGCTCGCGCATTTCGGCCGCCCCAAGGGCGACACCTTCGAGGAGCGCGCCTCCGAGAAGGACAGCCTCGCCCCCGTTGCCAAAGCCCTGTCCACCATTCTCGGCAAGCCGATTGCCTTCGCCAAGAACTGCATCGGCGCTGAAGCCGAAGCCGCTGTTGCCGCCATGAAGGACGGCGATGTGCTCTGCCTGGAGAACACCCGCTTCCACAAGGCGGAAGAGAAGAACGGCGCCGATTTCGTGGCCAGCCTCGCCAAGCTGGGCGATGCCTATGTCAACGACGCCTTCTCCGCCGCCCATCGCGCCCATGCCTCGACCGAAGGTCTGGCGCGCGCGCTTCCGGCTTATGCGGGCCGCACCATGGAAGCGGAACTCAATGCGCTCAACGCCGCGCTCGGCGCGCCCAAGCGCCCGGTGATGGCGATTGTCGGCGGTGCGAAGGTCTCGACCAAGCTTGACCTGCTCGGCAACCTCGTCACCAAGGTCGATTGCCTCGTCATCGGCGGCGGCATGGCCAACACCTTTCTGGCCGCGCGCGGCGTGAAGGTCGGCAAGAGCCTCTGCGAACATGATCTCGCCGATACCGCCCGCGAGATCGAAGCCAAGGCCAAGGCGGCCGGCTGCGAAATCCTGCTCCCCTCGGATGGCCTGCTGGCCAAGGAATTCAAGGCCAACCCGCCCCATCGCGCGGCCTCCGTCAACGATGTGGCCGAGGACGAGATGATCCTCGATGCAGGGCCTGAGGCGGCCAAAGCTGTTGTCGAGAAGCTCCAGACCATGAAAACGCTGGTGTGGAACGGCCCGCTCGGCGCGTTTGAGCTTGCCCCCTTCGACACCGCGACCGTGGCGGTTGCCAAGGCTGCCGCCAAGCTGGCGAAGTCCGGTGCGCTCATTGCGGTGGCGGGCGGCGGCGACACGGTTGCGGCCCTCAACCATGCCGGTGTGGCCAATGAGATGACCTATGTCTCGACCGCCGGCGGCGCCTTCCTCGAGTGGATGGAAGGCAAGGAACTGCCCGGCGTGAAAGCCCTCACAAAATGAAACAGCCATCCCTTGGAAATGACTGGCGATTGGCACGAACCTTAGCGGCAATTACCGTTGCCTTTTGGATAAACGGTGTTTGCGCTCAATCCACGCTGCCAAATATTTCACCGGGCTTTACGATTTTCACGAACTACTGCGTCTCCACACTGGGCTCCTCCACAAAGGCGGAACAGCAATTTGGAGACGGCAATGAGATTGCACGACGCCTGCCCGCAGATTTTACGACTCGGATGCACGGCGGCGTAGCAGGTGGACAGGCATGGACTTTGCGTCCTCCGAAAGGAGAGCGCCTCTTGTTGGACTACCATCCCAAAGGGATTTGCTCGATCAAATTTGCGGATTTGGATCCTGCAACCGTAATGAGCGAATTCGATATTTACATTCGGACGATTTCTCAAAAGCTGAAATCGACAAGCATCGATCGCTCAACAGAAACGAGCCAAACTCACAACACGGTTCGATACAAAATATTGACGGAGACGAGAGCTTATCTCTTCGTCATCTCCAGCGCCAAAAATGAAAAATCAGAAACCAAGGCCATTTTGTCCTTGATGAGCCGACCTCGCTAATCCTTGCGAAACCTCGCAAAACATTGTCAGTTCGTTCCTGCTCAGCGGCGTTATCCATTCGGGTGAAATTGCCCGGATTTTTGCCGCTTTCGCTGGCAAAACTGCGTTCTTTGGGCTAACCCGCCCACATCGAATTTCTCAAGGGGAGACATCCATGGCCCGCATTACCATGCGTCAGCTGCTCGACCATGCCGCCGAACAGAACTACGGCGTGCCGGCGTTCAACATCAACAACATGGAACAGGCGCTGGCCATCATGGCGGCGGCGGATGCCACCGATTCCCCGGTCATCATTCAGGCCTCGCGCGGCGCGCGCTCCTATGCCAACGACATCATGCTCAAGCACATGATGGACGCGGTGACCGAGATCTACCCGCATATCCCGGTCTGTGTTCACCTCGACCACGGCAACGAGCCTGCGACCTGCATGACCGCCATTCAGGCCGGTTTCACCTCGGTGATGATGGACGGTTCGCTCAAGGCCGACGGCAAGACCCCGGGTGATTGGGATTACAACGTCGGCGTCACCAAGGCCGTGACCGACATGGCGCACCTGGGCGGCATCTCGGTGGAGGGCGAACTCGGCGTGCTGGGCAGCTTGGAAACCGGTGAAGGCGAGAAGGAAGACGGCCACGGTTTTGAGGGCAAGCTCTCCCATGACCAGCTCCTCACCAACCCGGATGAGGCGGTCAAGTTCGTCAAGGAAACCAAGGTCGATGCGCTCGCCATCGCCATGGGCACCTCGCACGGCGCCTACAAGTTCACCCGCAAGCCGGATGGCTCGGTCCTCGCGATGCATGTCATCGAGGAGATTCACCGCAAGCTCCCCAACACCCACCTCGTCATGCACGGCTCGTCTTCCGTGCCGCAGGACCTGCAGGACATCATCAACCAGTACGGCGGCCAGATGAAGCCGACCTGGGGCGTGCCGGTGGAAGAGATCCAGCGCGGCATCAAGAACGGCGTGCGCAAGATCAACATCGACACCGACAACCGCATGGCGATGACCGGCCAGATCCGCAAGCTGCTCGCCGAGCAGCCCTCCGAGTTCGACCCGCGCAAGTATCTCAAGCCCGCCATGGACGCCATGACCAAGCTCTGCAAGCAGCGCTTCGAGGAGTTCAACACGGCCGGTCAGGCCTCCAAGATCAAGAAGATCATCACGCTCTCCGACATGGCGAAGCTCTACGCCAAGGGCGCGCTCGATCCCAAGATCGCGTAACGCCGATAGCCCCGAAGGCTCTGCAAGGCGGGGCCTTCGGCAAGCGCGAACAACACTTAAAAGGGGCGAATGCTGAGCATTCGCCCTTTTCCCGTTTTTGTGGCATAAGGCCGCTCCCAACGAGATACGCCCATGATCCCGCAGATTTTCCTCATCACGCCCGCCATTGAAGACGCCCTCGCGTTTCGCCCGCAGCTTGAGAAGGTGCTCTCCACGCAAGCGCTCGCTGTCGTGCTGCTGCGCTTTGCAGGCAAAAGCGATGCGGAGGTCAAAGGCCCCGCAACGGCCCTGCGCGCGCTCGTGCAGGATGCCGGGGTCGCCGCCCTGATCGAAGCCCCGCAGGATGCCCGCCTCGTCGCCCGCCTCGGGCTGGACGGCGCGCAGGTCAGCGGCGTCGGCGAAGCGCTCTCCGAAGCGCTTTCCTCGCTCAAGCCCGATCGCATCGTCGGCGTTGCGGGCGTCAAGTCGCGCCACGACGCGATGGAAGCCGGTGAGCGCGACATCGACTACCTGATGTTCGGCGAGCCGCGCCCCGATGGATCGCTTCCCGCCCTCGCTCAGACGATCGAGCGCGCTGAATGGTGGGCAGGAATCTTCAACGTGCCCTGTGTCGCTTATGCGCCCGATATCGAGGCGGTGGAACCGCTCACCGCCACGGGGGCGGAATTTGTCGCGCTGGGCGAATGGGTATTTGCCGCCCCCGACCCCGCCGAGGTGATTGCCGAGGCGCGCCGCCGCGCCAAAGCCGCAGCCTTGGCGCGTGCTGAAGCCAGCTGATTGCGGGCTTTTTAATCCTTCGGAACGCGCATGGCTCGCCCGCGCGTTAAACCCCTTGCCTTCCCACCCGTTTTGCCGCACCACGCGGCCCTGCTGTTTTCAAGATCTGGTGCCCCATGCTGCGCTCTCCGCTGATGAATGTCATGACGGCTGCCGCCATCAAGGCTGGCAAGTCTCTCCGCCGCGACTTTGCCGAACTTCCCTCTGTGGTCATCTCCCGCAAAGGTCCGGGCGATTTCGTTTCCGAGGCGGACAAGAAGGCCGAGCGCATCCTGTTCCAGGAGTTGGAGAAGGCCCGTCCCGGCTACAACTTCCTGATGGAAGAGGGGGGCATGGTCGAGGGGCCGGACAAGTCCCATCGCTTCATTATCGATCCGCTCGACGGCACCACGAACTTCCTGCACGGCATCCCGCATTTCGCGATTTCCATCGGCCTTGAGCGCGATGGCGAGCTGGTGGCGGGCCTTGTCTATAACCCCGCGACGGAAGAAATGTTCGTGGCGGAAAAGGGCCAGGGCGCCTTCATTCAGGGCGCGACCTCGCGCGACAATTACCGCCTGCGTGTTTCTCCGCGCACCGATTTCGCGGACAGCGTGGTGGCCTGCGGCATTCCCCATGCGGGCCGGGGCGATCATGGTCAGTTCGTGCGTGAGCTGGCGGGCATCATGCCGCGCTGCTCGGGCGTGCGCCGCATGGGCTCTGCCGCTCTGGACCTCTGCTTTGTCGCCGCGGGCCGCTACGAGGGCTATTGGGAGCGCAATCTCTCGCCATGGGACATGGCGGGCGGCATCGTCATCGTGCGCGAGGCTGGCGGCTTTGCCACGGCCTTTGACGGCTCGGACAAGATCTTCGAGACCCGTAATGTGCTGGCCGGCAATGAGACCGCCCACCGCGTGTTGCGGGAGCAGTTGGCTAAAGCGTGATCAAACGCAGCTGATGCTGTCATCCCCGGCTTGACCGGGGATCCAGTCTCTATTCCACACCGAACTGTAGCGCCGCCAGCCTCGAATAAATGCCGCCCGCGCGGGCCAGCTCGTCATGCGTACCCTGCTCGACGATATGCCCCGCCTCCATCACCAGAATGCGGTCCGCATCGCGGATGGTGGCCAGGCGATGCGCAATCACCAGCGCCGTACGCCCCTTCATCGCCACATCCAGCGCCTCCTGCACGGCGCGCTCGTTCTCGGCATCCAGCGCTGAAGTCGCCTCGTCCAGCAGCAGAATTGGCGCATCGCGCAGGATCGCGCGGGCAATGGCGATGCGCTGACGCTCGCCCCCCGAAAGCGTGATGCCGCGCTCGCCGATCATGGTGTCGAGCCCCGCCTCCAGCTTGTCCGCGAAGACCGTCACAGCGGCCTTCTCGGCGGCAGCGCGCACCTCTGCAACTGACGCCTCAGGCCGCGCGGCGCGAATGTTGCCGGCAATCGTCTCGGCGAAGATCACCGCATCCTGAGGTACCGTGGCGGTGAGGCTGCGCAGATCATTCAGCGCCATCTCATGCACCGGCACCCCGTCGATGAGGATGCGCCCGGCGGTGGGGTCATAAAAGCGCAGAATGAGTTGGAACAGGCTGGTCTTGCCCGCGCCCGATGGGCCGACAATCGCCACACGCTCGCCGGGCTTCACGGTGAACTCGAGCGGGCCCAGCACACGGCGCTCCGGCGCACCGGGATAGGAAAAGCTCACGCTTTCAAAACGGATCTCGCCCTTCGCCGGGCGCGTCGTTGCCACCGGCGTGGAAGGCTCCTTCACCAAGGGCTGCGTGGCAAGCAGCACCGAGATGCGCTCCGCCGCGCCCGCTGCCGCCGAGAGCTGCCCGAACACTTCCGAGAGCTGCCCCAGCGAAGAGGCCGCGAACACCGCATAAAGCACGAACTGGCTCAGCCGCCCCGCGCTCATCTCGCCCGCGACAACCGCCTTGGCACCGTTCCACAGCACGAAGGTGATGGAGGCAAAGGCGATGAACACGATCACCGCCGTCAGCACAGCCCGCGCGCCGGTGGCGCGGCGCGCCGCGTCATAGGCGTCTTCCACCGCATCCCGGAAGCGGGCGATGGCGGCGCGCTCGCCCCCGAAGCCCTGCACCACCCGCACCGCGCCGATCCGCTCGGTGGCATAAGAGGCAGCCTCCGCCAGCGTATCCTGCGCCGCCTGCGCCCGCTTGCGCACCCCGCGCCCCGCCGAGACCAGCGGCAGCACGATAAGCGGAATGGCGACCAGCACCAGCGCCGAGAGCTTGGGCGAGGTCGCAACCATCATCACAATGGCGCCAATCAGCAGGATCGCGTTACGCAGCGCGATAGACGCCGAAGCCCCGAAGGTGGATTTGAGTTCCGTCGTATCGGCGGTGAGACGCGAGACGATCTCGCCCGAACGCGCGCCATCGAAAAAAGCGCCATCGAGCGCCATGACGTGCCCGAACACGGCGGCACGAATGCGCGCCACCACCCGCTCGCCGATGGTCATGACAAAATAGTAGCGGGTGCCCGATGCCAGCGCGAGGCCGAGCGTGAGCAGCACGATCATGCCGAAGTAATTGTCGATCATGCCGCTGTTGGCGGCAGAGAACCCGAAATCGACCATGCGGCGCACGGCCAGCGGCACCAGCAGGGTCAACACGGCAGCAGCCGCCAGCGCGCCGAGCGCAGCGAGGATGCGCAGCCGCTCCGCCTTGGCAAAGGGCAGCAGCACCTTGAGCGCACCGAGGTTGGCCCGCTTGCGCTTGGGCGGCGCGGCGTCCTGCGGCTTGTCCGTCATGATCGTTCTGAACCCTCAATCCGTGGCGGCATCGGCCTGCCGGAAAATTCGCTGCCTGTCTTTGGCCGCGTGGCGCTTGCCGCGTCAAGCATTCTCATGTAAGGGAGCGCCTTCACAAAAGCTTCTGGCGTCCACGCGGCCCACGCAAGCGGCCGACGAGACGATTTTTTCGAACTGGAAAGGCTTCCACCATGAAGGCGGACATCCATCCCGACTACCACTTCATCAAGGTCGTGATGACCGACGGCACCGAGTATGTCACCCGCTCCACCTACGGCAAGGAGAACGACACGCTCAACCTCGACATCGATCCGCG
>JAIUNQ010000049.1 GCA_020161475.1 Pseudomonadota bacterium
TGCGGGACTATTTCTCCGGCCTGCTGGCGGATGTCTCCGGCCTCGGGGCAGAAGCAGAAACGCGCCTGAAGAGCGCTTACGGGGCCGAAAGCGGCCTGATGCGCATCATCGATGCCTATGCCCGCGTGCTCTCGCGCCGAGGCAAGGGCGATGAAGCCAAGGCTGTCGTCAACCGCTGGAAGGCCGATAACCCCACCCAGCCCTACCTCGCCCGCCTCGCCAAAGCGCTGGAAGCGGGCGACAAGGTGGCCCCGCTGGCCTCGACCCCGGCGGAGGGGCTGGCCGAGGTGTTCTACATGCTCGGCGCCTTGGGGCAGGGCCAGCGCGACCCCGTCACCTCGATGATCTACCTGCAGATGGCGCGCTACCTTGCGCCCAAGGAAGAGATTTACACCCTCACACTCGCTGAATTTTACGAGCAGACGCGTCAGTTCAACCGCGCGGCGACCCTTTATTCCGAGATTGCGAGCGATTCGCCCTATTCCAACCGCGCCGCCATCGGCCGCGCCGCCGCCCTCGACCGGCTCGACAAGCACGACGAGGCGATCTCGGTGCTGCGTACCCTGCTGGCCGCCCACCCTGAGGATTTCGAGGCGGCGGATACGCTCGGCTCCATCCTGCGCATGAAGAAGCGCTGGCCGGAGACGGTGGAGGTGTATAACGCCGCCCTCAAGGCGATTCCCAAGCTGGAAGAGCGCCATTTCGTGCTGCTGTTCGGCCGCGCCATTGGCTATGAGCGCCAGAAGATGTGGGCCAAGGCCGAGCCGGATTTCCTCGCCGCGCTGGATCTTCTGCCCAAGAAGCCGCGCACCCCGCGTGAAGCCGCCGAACGCGCGCAGGTGATGAATTATCTGGCCTATTCCTGGGTCGATAACGGCATGAACATCGAAAAAAGCTTCGATATGCTGCGCGAAGCGGTCTCGCTGACGCCGGGCGACGGCGCGGTGGTGGATAGCCTCGGCTGGGCCTATTTCCGCCTCGGCAAGTTCAACGATGCCGTGCGCGAGCTGGAACGCGCCGTGCTGCTCAAGGCGGGTGATCCCACGATCAACGATCATCTGGGGGATGCCTATTTCAAGGTGGGTCGCAAGCGCGAGGCCGAGTTCAAGTGGCGTCAGGCGCTGGAGCTGAACCCCGAGCCGGAAGACGCCGAGAAGATCAAGCTCAAGCTGGAAAAAGGCTATGAGGCCGTGGCCGCCAAGGGCGGTTGACGCCAGCGCCTCTTGAGGAACCATGCGCCTCGAAGACTTTGCGCCCGCCAAGATCAACCTGTTCCTGCATGTGCTGGGGCGGCGTGAGGACGGCTATCATCTGCTCGAAAGCCTTGTCAGTTTTGCCTCTGTGGGCGACAGGCTGTGGCTGGAGCCCGGCGCGCCGCTCGGGTTGGCGCTCTCTGGCCCCTTCGGCGAGGGGCTTGAAGCGGGGGATGACAACCTGATCCTGAGGGCTGCGCGCGCTTTTGCCGCCCATGTCTCAGGGGCGCGTCAGGGGGCTTTTGCGCTGGAGAAGAACCTCCCCATCGCCTCCGGCATCGGCGGGGGCTCCACCGATGCGGCCGCCGCCCTGCGCCTGCTCGCGCGGCTCAACGGGATTGCGCTCCAGGATCCCCGCCTGATGGATGCCGCCCGCACGCTGGGGGCCGATGTGCCGGTGTGCCTTGATCCCGCCCCGCGTCTGATGCGCGGGATCGGCCATGAACTCGGCCCGAAACTCGCCGCGCGCCCGGTTCCGGCGCTGCTGGTGAACCCCGGTGTTGCCGTGCCGACAGGGCCGATTTTTGCTCAGCTCGGCCTGAAGCCGGGGGAGCGCCGTGCGGCTGGTGTCGATGAGCGCAACGATCTCGCTCGGCCGGCGATCGCGCTCGAGCCCGTCATCGGACAGGTGCTCGATCACTTGGCCGCGCAGCCCGGTGCAACGCTTGTGCGCATGTCAGGCTCGGGGGCTACCTGCTTTGCGCTGTTCGAGAGCGAGCAAGCGCGGGAGGCCGCACGGGCATCCATCACCGCGCGCGATCCGGTCATCACAACTTTGCGCTGGTGGTGCGCGCCGTGCGAGGTTCTGATCCCGGCCTGACGTAGAGGGTTGCCATGATTACCCCCGACTACATTGACCTGATGGCCCGCTACAACGCCTGGCAAAACCGGGTGATGGTGGCTGCGGCGCAAACACTGTCGCACGAGGCGCGCTGGCAGGAGCGGGGGGCGTTTTTCGGCTCTATCGCGGGCACGCTCAACCATCTGCTTTGGGGCGATTCCATGTGGATGCACCGCTTCGACGGGGTCGAGCGCCCCAGCCAGACCATTGCCACCTCAGCCGCCATGGAGCCGGATTGGGATACCTACAGGCAGCGGCGGGCCGCGCTCGATGCCCGGATCATCGATTGGTCCCGGCGCGTCGATGAGGGGTGGATTTCAGGCGAGACGCGCTGGTTCTCGGGCGCTGCGGGCCGGGAAATCGTCAAACCCAACGCGTTTCTGGCGATGCATTTCTTCAATCACCAGACCCATCATCGCGGGCAGATCCACGCCATGCTCACCGCCGCCGGGGCGAAAACAGACGATACGGACCTGTTCCTGATACCGGAGGGGTAGGGGGGTCATCTGCGCTTTAAGAGCGACCGAGAACGCCTTCACCACGCCTCAGCCGCAGCCCTCTGCCGAAGCGTAGCGGAGGCTAGGCCCGAACGGGCCGCCGAGCTTATGCGAGGGTCTTGCTTGCCCGGCGCAAGCTTCGGGCAAGCGAAACAAAACTGGCGTAGCGGAGGCTAGGCCCGACCAGGCCGCCGAGCTTATGCGAGGGGCTTTTCCCGACGGGCGGAGCCCTTGGCGGGAAAAAACTAATAAGCTCTGCTGATACAGAAATCGACGACTTCACCCAGCGCATCACGCATGGGAGAGGCGGGGAATAGCGCCAAAGCATCTTTGGCCACTTCGCCGTAATGGCGGGCGCGCTCCACGGTGTCTTCCAGCGCCCGGTGCTTCTTGAGCAGGTCAATCGCGCGGGAGAGGCGGGTATCGTCGCTCATCCCCTTCTCAATCGAATCGCGCCAGAACTGGCGCTCCTCATCGGTGCCACGGCGGAAGGCCAGCACCAGCGGCAGGGTAATCTTCCCCTCGCGGAAGTCATCGCCAACGTTCTTGCCGAGCTTGGCCGAGGTGCCGCCGTAATCGAGCGCATCATCGATCAGCTGGAACGCCACGCCGAGGTTGAGCCCATAGGAGCGGCAGGCCTTCTGCGCATCCTCCGGCGCACCGGCGAGAATCGGGCCGACTTCGGCGGCGGCCGCGAAAAGCGCGGCGGTCTTCGCGCGGATCACGGCGAGGTATTCGTCTTCGGTCGTCGCGGTATTCTTGGCGGCAGCCAGCTGCATCACCTCGCCTTCCGCGATCACGGCGGCGGCGGTGGAAAGCACATCGAGGCACTGGAGCGAGCCGACCTCGACCATCATCTTGAAGGCTTGGCCGAGCAGGAAATCGCCCACCAGCACCGAGGCCTCATTGCCCCACACCTTGCGGGCCGAGGGCTTGCCACGACGAAGATCGCTTTCATCCACCACGTCGTCATGCAGCAGGGTGGCGGTATGCATGAACTCGACGGAGGCCGCGAGCTTCACATGGCCTGCGCCCGTGTAGCGCGCGAGCTGCGCGGTGGCGAGCGTGAGCATGGGGCGCAGGCGTTTGCCGCCCGAGGAGATGAGGTGCTGCGCGACTTCCGGGATCATCGTGACATCGGAACCGGTGCGCGAGAGAATCGTCTCGTTCACGCGCGCCATGTCCTCGCGGGTCAAGGCCACGAGGTTTTCCACCCCGCCGCCGCCCTTCTCACCAATGGAAACGACAACGCCCAACGTCTTGCCTCCCCTCCGGAACTTGCCCGGTGCGACCGAAAAATCGCATAACCCTGATCTGCTTGCACCGGGCGCGTCACAAATGCAACGCCGCGTTGCCCGCCCTTGTCCCGCAAGCACATAGGACAGGATAAAGTGAGCGTCGAGACAGCAATTTTCCCGGTGACGGAAGATACCCTGCTGGGGGGCACCCTGCGCTTGCGCCAGCGCGCCAAGGGGCACCGGGCGGGCAGCGATGCCGTGCTGCTGGCCGCCGCAGCGCCACAGGGCGCGCAAACCATGGCTGATCTCGGCGCGGCTTCCGGTGCAGTGGGCCTGATGGCGGCGCTGCTTCGCCCCCATGCGCGGGTGAGCCTGCTCGAACAAGAGGCAGCTCTGGTGGCTTTGGCGCAGGAGAATATTGCGCTCAACGCGCTTCAAACGCGCATCGAGGCCCGTGCTGTCGATGCCTTCCGCCTGGGGGGCGAGACAGATCTGCGCGAGCACTTCGATGCGGTACTGACCAACCCGCCGTTTTTCGAAACAGGGGCGACGCGCATTTCACCCGAGCCGGGTCGTGCCAGCGCCCACCACATGACGGGCGACCTTCACCGCTGGATCTCGGGTGTTCTGACGCTGCTCAAACCGAAGGGAGAGCTGGTGATGATCCACCGGGCTGATCATCTCGATGCGGTGCTGGGTGCCTGCACCGGGCGCTTCGGGGCCATCACGCTGCGATTCGTTCATCCAAGGGCGGGCGAACCGGCCAGCCGCTTGTTGATCAGCGGCATCAAGGGCTCGCGCGCGCCGCTGAGCGTGCTGCCGCCGCTGGTGCTGCACGAGGGCGAGGCATTCACACCGCTGGCGGACGCCTTGCATAAGGGGCAGGCCGCGCTCTCCATGCGCCCATAAAAAAACGGGCAGATAACCGCCCGTTTTCCATTTTCTCAGATCTGCTTAGCGGCAGACGCGGACATGGCGGCGCACATAGCCATAGGGCGTCCAGACGACTTGCGGACGCGTCCAGCAGCGACGACCGTAATAGACCGGGCGATAGTAAGCGCGGCGATAGACATGGCGCGGACGATAATAGGCACGGCGATAGCCGTAGTGACGGCGGTAATAGCGCACCTGCGAGAGTTCGGTCTTGCCAGCCTGTTCGACCTGCGCGGCCGGACCGGCGGGGAAGGAGGCAGCTTGCGCGGCGGGGGCCATGCCGATGACGGCAAGGAACGCGGCGAAGATGGCCGCAAAGGTAAGCTGGGTGAATTTGCTCATGGAAGGCTCTCCTTAATGTCGCCCGTTGCCAGAGTAGCGGCCCGAAGATGAACGGTTCCACACCGGATGGAAGGACAAGCGCCATCGCCATCCGGTGTCGGAGAAAGGCCATCCGCCGGGATGCCCATGATTTTACGACCGCTCGCAAATCCGGACAATGCGCCATGTCTCCGGATCTCGTGCAAGAAGCCATTGCCCCTCGCAGGAGCTGCGCACGCGCTGGGGGCGGGGCGGCTCGTTGTCGCAGGCATGGGTGATGCAGTTGCGGTTGCCACGCGCGGCCGGCATCGTCGGGTTCATGATCTCGCGCGGGTTGGCATCGGCACCGCCGCTGCCTCCACCACCGCCGCCGCCGCCACCGCCTTGGGCGCTGGCCGCACCGCCGAGCGCAAGACCGATCAGCAGGGCAAGGCTGGCTGTGTTCAGGGTTCGGGACATGACACATTCCTCCATCTCAAGGGTTGAGGACGCATCGTTTCCAATCCGCGTCCGATAACCCTTGGTCGCGCAAGGCGGGCGGCAGGTTCAAAATGGACGGGCTTTTTTGTTCACCCCGGCCGGCGGGTGTTTCGGGGGCGTCCATCCCGCTGACCCAAGGAAACGCTTGCCCGCGCCGCGCCCCCTCGGCTAAGCGAAAAGCCTCGGCCTAAAAGAAACATCAGGCGCCCCGTGACACAGCCCGTTCCGACTTCCAATTCCCTGAGCCCGACGCGTTCCTTTCAGGGGCTTATTCTCACCCTCCAGAACTTCTGGGCCGCCAAGGGCTGCGTGATCCTCCAGCCCTACGACATGGAAGTGGGCGCTGGCACCTTCCACCCCGCCACGACGCTGCGCGCGCTGGGTCCCAAGCGCTGGAATGCGGCCTATGTGCAGCCTTCGCGCCGCCCCAAGGATGGCCGCTACGGCGAAAACCCCAACCGCTTCCAGCACTATTACCAGTTTCAGGTCATCCTGAAGCCCTCGCCGGTGAACATTCAGGAGCTTTACCTCGAGAGTCTGGAGGCCATCGGCATCGACACCAAGGTGCATGACGTGCGCTTCGTCGAGGACGACTGGGAAAGCCCGACGCTGGGCGCTTGGGGCTTGGGCTGGGAGTGTTGGTGCGACGGCATGGAAGTGAGCCAGTTCACTTACTTCCAGCAGGTGGCCGGGCAGGAATGCTCGCCGGTGGCCGGCGAACTCACCTACGGCCTCGAGCGCCTCGCCATGTACCTTCAGGGCGTGGACAACGGCTTCGAGCTGAACTTCAACGGTCTCGAAGGCGAGGACAAGGTCACCTACGGCGATGTCTTCCGCCAAGCCGAGGAGGAATACTCCCGCCACAACTTTGAATACGCCGATACCGACAAGCTGTTCCGCAACTTCGCGGAGGCCGAGAAGGAGTGCAAGGCGCTGCTCGCCGCCGGCGATCGCGAAGAGGGGCGTCACCTTCAGGTGCTCCCGGCCTATGATCAGTGCATCAAGGCCTCCCATGCCTTCAACCTGCTTGATGCGCGCGGCGTGATCTCGGTCACCGAGCGCCAGAGCTACATCCTGCGGGTGCGCGAGCTGGCGAAAGCCTGCGGCGCGGCTTGGGTGAAGACCGAGGCGGGCGGCGCATGATTACCCGTCGCACGCTCCTTGCGCTGGGTGCGCTCACGGTGGCCTCGCCCGCTTTGGCGCAGGCGAAGGCAGCGGTTTATCCCAACCCGCTGGCCGCGGTGAAAGCTGTCTATGACCCCAAGGTCAAGGATGCCCAGCGGCCCTATTCGAAGTCCCTGCGCGCGCTTTATGCCGCAGCGCAGAAGAAATCGCGCCAGCTCAACGAGGTTGTCGCCGGTCTCGATTTCGACCCCACCATCAGCGCGCAGGACAACGACGAGAACTTCCGCAACACGCTGCATTTTTCCGTCGAGCCGCGCCCCAACCGCAACGCGGTGGTGACGGCGAGGCTGCGGGTGTTCAAGGACGCCCCCGAAACCCGCATCGTTTACGAGCTTTCGCCCGAGGGCGAGGGCTACGTCATCGATGACATCGTGAACCCCGATCCCAAGGAAGGCTGGCGCTGGTCGAAGCTGCTGGCCCTAGGCGCCAAGGGGCAATGAGCCCGGAACGCGAAGAGAACCATGCCCGAACTGCTTTTTGAACTCTTCTCCGAGGAAATTCCGGCCCGCATGCAGCGTCAGGCGGCCGCCGATCTGCAACGCATGGTCACCAACGCGCTGGTGGATGCGGGCGTCACCTATGAGGGTGCCAAGGCCTATGCGACCCCGCGCCGCCTGTGCCTGACCATTCACGGGTTGCCCGCCCATCAGCCCGATGTGCGCGAGGAGAAGAAGGGCCCGCGCGTGGGCGCGCCCGATGCCGCCGTGCAGGGCTTTTTGAAGTCCGCGGGCCTCAATTCGCTCGATGAAGCGAAAATCGAGAGCGACCCCAAGAAGGGCGAATTCTACGTCGCCATCATCGAGAAGAAGGGCCGCCCGACGCTGGAATTGCTGGCGGACATCCTGCCTGCGACCATCCGTGCCTTCCCGTGGCCGAAGTCCATGCGCTGGGGCCCGCAGAGCGCGACCCCCGGCTCCTTGCGCTGGGTACGCCCGCTGCGCGCCATTGTCGCCACCTTCGGCGCTGAGGGCGACGAGCCGGAAATCGTCCCCTTCGAGATCGACGGCATCAAATCCGGCAACGTGACCTACGGCCACCGCTTCCTCGCGCCGGCTGCGATTACCGTGAAGCGCTTTGAGGATTACGTCTCGAAACTCGAGGCCGCGAAAGTGGTGCTCGATGCCGACAGGCGCAAGGAAATCATCAAGGCCGATGCCGCAACGCAAAGCTTCGCACAGGGGCTTGAGGTGGTGGAAGACGAGGGGCTACTCGAAGAAGTGGCGGGGCTTGTCGAATGGCCGGTGGTGCTGATGGGCAGCTTCGAGGAAGCCTTCCTCGATGTGCCGGGCGAGGTGGTGCGCGCCACCATCCGCGCCAACCAGAAGTGCTTCGTCGTTCGCAAATCGGATGGTTCGCTGGCCAACCGCTTCCTGCTCACCTCGAATATCGAGGCGACCGACGGCGGCACGACCATCATCAACGGCAACGAGCGCGTCATCCGCGCGCGCCTCTCGGACGCCAAGTTCTTCTGGGACACCGACCGCAAGGTTTGGGCGAACGATCCCGAGTTCAAGCGGCTCGAAAAGTTCAGGAACGTCACCTTCCACGAGAAGCTGGGCAGCCAGTGGGATCGCATCGAGCGCATCCGCGCGCTGGCGAAGGAACTCTGCAAGGTCACGGGGGCGGATGAGAAACTCGTCAACGACGCCGTGACCATTTGTAAACTCGACCTGCAAACCGAGGTGGTGGGCGAATTCCCGGAAGTGCAGGGTCTGATGGGCCGCAAGTATGCGACCATTGCGGGCCTGCCCGCTTCTGTGGCGGCCGCCTGCGAAGAGCATTACAAGCCGATCGGCCCCACCGATACCGTGCCCACCGATAAGGTCTCCGTCACCGTCGCGCTGGCTGACAAGCTGGATACCTTGGTCGGCTTCTGGGCGATTGACGAAAAGCCCACCGGCTCGAAAGACCCCTATGCCCTGCGCCGCGCCGCGCTGGGTGTAATCCGGCTGATTGTCGAGAATGGGGTCCGGGTGAGCCTGAGCGAACTCGTCGCACGCCATGCGTCATGCCCGGGCTTGGCCCGGGCATCCACGACTTCAGACGGCGGGATCGCCGCCGACCTCCTCTCTTTCTTCCACGACCGCTTGAAAGTCATGCTGCGCGACAATGGCGCGCGGCATGATCTGGTGGATGCCGTGCTCGGCAATGGCGAGATGAATGACGATCTGCTGCTCGTCGTGCGCCGCGTCGAGGCTCTCGGCAAGTTCCTTGAAACGGACGACGGCAAGTCGCTGCTCGCGGGCTACAAGCGCGCGGCCAACATCCTGCGCGCCGAAGAGAAGAAAGACGGCGAGGGCGCTTTCGAAGCCAAGGTCGAGCCCGCTGTGCTGGTCGAGCCTGCGGAAAAAGCGCTGCTCGAAGCCCTCTCCATCGCTGGCGAAGCTGCTTCGCTCGCGCTCTCCAAGCAGGATTACGCCGCCGCGATGACGGCGATGGCGGCACTCCGCGCGCCGGTCGATGCCTTCTTCGAGGCCGTGCTAGTCAACGCGGAAGACCCTGCCCTGCGCAAAGCCCGCCTCGGCATGTTGGCGGCGCTTCGTCGCGTGACCCGTCAGGTCGCGGATTTTTCGAAGATCGCAGGCTGAAGACTGGATCCCCGGTCTTTGCCGGGGATGACACCTTGAGGCCGCCTTTTCCTGTTATCCCCGGCTTGACCGGGGATCCAGCTTTGCGCGGCACTCATTCGATTTCTGAATGTCATTCATCACATCATTGTGTTTCCTGATGCCGCCTCAGGCTGTTAGCGTTCGCAAAACCGAACGCTTCAGGATGCGCCCGTGACCGCTTCAGCCTCTCCCTATGCCAAGCCGCTGCCGGCCACGCTCATTGTTGCGGCGGGCTGCATCATCGCCATGCTCACCTTCGGGCCGCGCTCGGCGCTGGGCTTCTTCCAGCAGCCGATCATTCAGGCCAACGGCTGGGGGCGCGATGTTTTCTCGCTCGCGCTGGCCTTCCAGAACCTGCTCTGGGGCATGGGCCAGCCCTTCATGGGCGCGCTGGCGGATCGCTTCGGCACCCTGCGCATCCTCTGGTGCGGCATCCTGCTCTATGCTGCGGGCCTTTATGGCATGACCCTCTCCACGGATCCCATGGGTCTCAACCTCAGCGCGGGCGTGCTGATCGGCTTTGGCCTCTCCGGCTCCTCGTTCAATCTCGTGCTGGCCGCCTTCGGCAAGCTGCTCCCGCCGGAAAAGCGCGCCATGGGTTTCGGCTTCGGCACGGCGGCGGGCTCCTTCGGGCAGTTCCTGTTTTCCCCGCTCGGCGTGGGCCTCATCCGCGATTACGGCTGGCAGGGCGCGCTCACCATTTTCGCTGCGTTGATGCTGGTGGCGCTGCCCCTCGCGCTGGCGGTGGCGACGCGCCCCATGAAGCCCGCAAGCGCTGCTGAGCCAGCGAACGAAGCGGAGAAGCAATCCATCGCGCAGGCGCTGGCCGAAGCCTTCCGCCATCGCTCCTATGTGTTTCTGGTGCTGGGCTTCTTCACCTGCGGCTTCCAGCTCGCCTTCGTCACCATCCACCTGCCATCCTACTTCAAGGACATCTCCATGCCGGCCAGCGCGGGCGCGCTGACCATGGCGCTGGTGGGGGCCTTCAACATGATAGGCTCGCTCGCCGCAGGCTGGGCCTCCACCCGCATGCCCAAGCGCTGGCTTCTCGCCGCGATCTATTTCGGGCGCTCCATCGTGACCCTGCTGTTCCTTGCCTCGGTGCCTTATGTCGGCGTGCCGCTCAATGTGTTCGGCATTGAGACCAGCGTCGGCATCGTCTCGGCCATGTTGTTCGGGGCGTTCACGGGGCTTCTCTGGCTCTCCACCGTGCCGCCCACGGCCGCGCTGGTGACGCTGATGTTCGGCCCGCGCTATCTGGCGATGCTCTATGGCTTCGCCTTCTTCTCACATCAGGTCGGCGGGTTTCTGGGCGTTTGGCTGGGCGGCTACCTGTTCGAGAAAACCGGCTCGTATGATGTGGTCTGGTGGCTCTCGATCGGGCTGGGCGTCGCCTCGGCGCTGATCAACCTGCCGATTGTCGAGAAACCCGCACCGGGCCGTGCGCCGGAACTCAAGCCCGCGTGAGGAGGGCACCACCAAGGCCATCACGGTGGCCTTGGTTAGGCGCGACGGCGCCGCCGAGCTTATGCGAGGGTCTTGCCCGAACATGCCCTTTCCGATGGAAAGGGCATCCGAGAGGGCGGATGGATCTAAACCTCGCCTTCGATCAGCTTGCGCTTCTTGTTGAGTTCCGCGCCGAAAAACTCGAGGAAGGCGCGCACACGTGCCGCACGCTTGATGTCCGGGTGGGTGAGCACCCAGATGCCGATGCTGGTATCGAGTTCCACCCGTGCCAGCCGGTGGACGTTCTTGAGCCCTTCGCCGATGAAGCAGGGCAGCAGCCCGGCACCCACACCAGCCTCGATGGCACCCGCCAGCGTCGCCATGGTGTTGGCCTTCATCACCAGCTTGTCGGCAGACCAATGCATCGCCAGCCAACGCCCGGCGGCGGTAATCGTCATGGGTTCGCCGTAGCCGACCCAGCGCATATCCTTCGGCGTTTCCACGCTCGCCTGTTCCAGCGTGACGCCGATATCGTCGAGCATGTCCTGCGAGGCGTAAATGCCCCAGGTCAGGTTGGCGACGCGCCGCCCCACGAGGGTTTCCGGCGGCTCGGCGGTGGCACGGATGGCCACATCGGCATCGCGCCGCGAGAGGTTGAGAATGCGGTTCTCGATAATGAAATCGAGCGTGATTTCCGGGTATTTCTGGCGAAAGCTGCAATAAAGTGGCACGATCAGGTGCGAAAACATCGTGTCCGTGGTGGTCACGCGCAGCTCGCCCGAGGGGCGCACATCCTGCCCTGCGATTCGCCGTTCGAAATCCGTGATGGAATCCTGCATGCGGGTAGCCAGCGCCACCATTTCCTCGCCCGCCGAAGTCAGCAGATAGCCCGACCGCGCCCGCTCGAACATGCGCACGCCGAGGGCTTCCTCCAACGCATTGAGGCGGCGGAACACGGTTGAGTTGTTGACCCCAAGTGCCTGCGCAGCTCCCCCCAGCGAGCGATGCTCGGAGATGGCGCGCACCAACCTGAAGTCATCCCACGGCAATTGGGACATATGGCTTCCTCCACGCCGGCATCATGCCACAGACCGCGCATCAATGCCCGCAGCATATGCGCATTTTTGCAAGAAGGTGAACAGCTTTAACGAAAAACCGGCAAAAAACTGCCTAAATTACAACGCGTGGCGCCGCAGCCCTTTGCAAGCGATCATTAAGGGCCTCTCCGAGCCCATGTCGGGGCACCGACGCAGCGGCCATGCCGTTCGAAGGCAGAGCATCAAGCGCGCGTAAACTGGCGTAGAGATTCGCGGCAGCCTCCGCCAAATCGCCCGTCTGCGACAGATTGATCGTCAAGGCCGGGTCGGCGCCTTTCGGCACAACCGGCCCGAAGGCAAGGCAGGCCTCGCCCGGTGCGATGCGCGTGGCATTGAGCCGCAAGGCATGGTCCGGCGCATAATGCGAGGCCAGACGGCCCGGTGCCAGCGGCGCGCTACCCGCATCGCGCCCCTCCGCAAGGGGGCGACCTAGAACCGCCTCAATAGCGTCTCGCGCGAGGCCGCCGGGGCGCAGCATGGCCACCTCGTCATCCAGCACCGCAAGGATCGTGCTTTCGACCCCAACGCTCGTCGGCCCGCCATCGAGAATCGCCGCAATGCGCCCTTCAAGATCGCTTCTCACATGCGCGGCCGTGGAGGGGGAAACATGCCCGGAGCGATTGGCGCTGGGGGCAGCGATCGGTCGCCCCGCGGCATCGAGAATCGCCTTGGCGATGGGGTGGTCGGGCACGCGGATGGCAAGGCTTTGCAGCCCGGCGCGCGCCAGCTCGCACACCGGCCCATCGGCGGCTAGCGGCACGACCAGCGTCAGCGGGCCGGGCCAGAAGGCTTCCGCCAGCTTGCGGGCAAGCGGGGAAAAGCGGCCGAGCTTCAGCGCCTCCGCTACGCTGCCCACGTGCGCGATCAGCGGATTGAAGGCCGGACGACCCTTGGCGGCATAGAGCGCGGCCACGGCCACGGGGTTGGTCGCATCCGCCCCCAGCCCGTAAACCGTCTCGGTGGGGAACGCGACAAGCGCACCCTGCGCCAGCAGGCGCCCCGCTTCAGCGGTGCCGGCGGCATCGGATGCCAGTTGAACCGTCTCGCACGCCCCGCTGCCGGGCGCCTGTGTCGGATGATTGACAGTCATCAGGGCGCTGCTCGTTAAGTTTCGCAACCCCGCCTCGGGGAAGCCGGCAAACCTGCCTTTCAGGGAAGCGAAAGTCAGGGCTTGCCAGAGGATAGTTTATATGTGAACTTTGGTGCGCGCGGAAACCGCAAGCCCCGACTTGTCGGGTTCTAGCGGTTTGCTACGCTGCCGCCAAACATTTGATGCGCGGGTGAGCCGCCAAATCAAAGCAAAGGCGCGGCAAGGTCGCGCGCAAGGGAGGCTGAAGTGACTTATCGTGCTCCGGTTGAGGACATCCTGTTCGCCATGCGCCATGTCGCCGGGTTGGATGCAGGGATCGAGACGGGCCTTTACGCGGACCTCGCCGATGGCGCGGCCGAGGCCATTCTGGAAGAAGCGGGCAAGTTCGCCGGTGAGCGCATCGCCCCGCTCAACAAGGTGGGCGACAAGGAAATGGCCCGCCTGATCAATGGTAAGGTCGTGATGCCGACGGGTTTTGCCGAGACCTATCGGGATTGGGCCGCCGCCGGCTGGCTGGGCCTTCAGAGCGAGGCGGATTACGGCGGGCAGGGCCTGCCGCATCTGCTCTCCACGGCCTGCTCGGAAATGTGGAACACGGCGTGCCTTGCCTTTGCGCTCAACCCGCTGCTTACCATAGGCGCGATTGAGGCCATCACCGCGCATGGCTCGGATGCGCTCAAGAACACCTACCTGCCCAAGATGATCTCGGGCGAGTGGACCGGCACCATGAACCTGACCGAGCCGCAGGCCGGTTCGGATCTGGCGCTGCTGAATTCGCGCGCAGAACCGGTGGGGGACGGCACCTATCGCATCTTCGGCCAGAAGATTTTCATCACCTACGGCGAGCACGACATCACCGACAACATCGTGCATCTGGTGCTCGCGCGCC
>JAIUNQ010000050.1 GCA_020161475.1 Pseudomonadota bacterium
AAACGCGCGGATCGCGGCCCCTTGCGCAAACTGGGCGCGGCATGGGGCGCTGATCGAACGATCGGTTCTTGGTTGCCCGGCTCAGACTCGCGCAGGGGCGAACGGGGGCA
Organism: Pseudomonadota bacterium; assembly: GCA_020161475.1. Classification (GTDB taxonomy): domain Bacteria; phylum Pseudomonadota; class Alphaproteobacteria; order Rhizobiales; family Beijerinckiaceae; genus Rhabdaerophilum. The sequence goes on from JAIUNQ010000050.1 coordinate 111, forward strand.
TCAGGCATGGACGGCAAACGCAGCATTGGCAGGTTCTTCGGGTGGGCTCGACCCCAACCTGCACCGGACGAACTCGACGCCGCCGACGTGGGCACGGCATTCGGCTTGGAGCTGTCGCTGGAGCCCGACAAGGCGCCCCCCGCGACGCCAACCGACAAAGCTCAAGCCATGCCCGGCCTCGCGCCAGGCCCGCAGAAGCGCAAACGCGGCTATACATGAACGTCCTTTTGTGACTGGGCAGTTCAAAATTCACTCGCCGCGTATACAATGAGGCATGGCCCGTCTTTCCTTCCGTGAACAGGTGCTGCGCGTACGCGAGGACGCGATCGTGCAGTCGGTGAACCGGCTGCTGGCCGAAAAAGGCTTCGATGCCATGACGGTCGACGAGGTGGCGGCCGATGTCGGCATTGCCAAGGCCAGCCTGTACAAACACTTTGCATCGAAGGAAGCATTGGCCGCGGCGGCCATGGTGCGGGTGCTGGAGCGGGCGTTGCAGGTCATCGAAGCCCAGGCGGCCCGTCCGAGCGCCAGCGCCTTCGATTGCCTGCGTGAGGTGACGCGCTGGACGCTGCAGACGCAGCTGGCCGGCGAGATGCCCTCGCTGCCGTCGCAGAACTCGAGCCTGCGTGGCACGCTGATCGAGGACAAGGCCTATGTGAACCTGGTGATGGAAGTCAGCGAGCGTCTGGGCCAGTGGATCGTGCAGGCGCAGCAGGACGGCAGCCTGACCAGCCAGCTGCCCCCCGAGGTCATCCTGTATACCTTGTACGCCCGTGCCTGCGACCCCGTGGTCGGCTTCCTGAAGGCCGGCGGCGTCTTCTCGGATGACTTCATCGACAGCTACATCGAGCTGAAGATGCAGGACGTCATGAAGTTCGAAATGACCCCGCACCCGGTCGAATTCTCGATGTACTACTCCTACTGATCCGATCGGATCGGCAGAAACAGGAAGGGCGCCGCAAGGCGCCCTTTTTCTTTGGGCAGTGCACCAAGCAATAAAAAAGGCGCCTTGCGGCGCCTTTGAAACAGATCAGAAGGATCGCCCGGTCAGGTGGCGGCACGCCAGCCGGTCAGGCCGAAAAAATGCATCAGCGCCACAAAGGAAGCCCCGGCGGCCAGCGCCACGGCCACAAGGCGTCCCTGACGCGCGGGTGCCACAAAACGCGGCTCGAAGTCGGCCTCTTCATACGCGAAGGCGCGGCCAGCGGCGTAAGCTTGAGCTTCGAGGGTCTTGATGCGGGGCGTCATGGTCTTCTTTCCTTATAGGCCCGAGGAATCTTCTATTGTTCCCTCATCATGCCTGCGCAACATGAAAACCAAATTAACGACGTTTCAAAGACAGCGAAAAAAATTGTTGCAATGCAAAAAATTTGCTCAAGCGTTGCGGAACCCCGCAGCCTCCCCACATTCTGCTCATGAGCCTATGGAACAGCCTTCTGGATCGCCTCGGTCGCTGGGTCGCCTCCCGTGCGAACGATCCGCGCCACGCCTATGAGCCTTATCGCGCCTCGCGCCCGGATTTCGTGGAGCGCATCATCGAGCCGGGCGATGTGCTGCTGGTCGAGGGCGGAAATTCCAAAATCGCCTCGGCGATCAAATACCTGACCCAGAGCACCTGGAGCCACGCCGCCCTGTATGTCGGCGATGATGGCGCGCGCGATGCCGAAGGAAACGCCCTGACGCTGGTGGAAGCCGAACTGGGAAAGGGCATCATCACGGCACCGCTCGCCAAATATGCGCGCTACAACACCCGCATCTGCCGCCCGGTCGGCCTGACCCCGGCGGATCGGACGCGCCTGATCGCCTACGCCCGAGCGCAGGTCGGTGGGCGTTATGACATGGGCAGTGTGCTCGACATCATCCGCTACTGGGTGCCGAATCCGCCGGTGCCGCAGCGTTTCCGCCGCCGCATGATCGCGCTGGGTGCGGGGCAGCCGACGGAAGCCATCTGCTCCACGCTCATCGCCCGCGTCTTCGAGCACATCCGTTATCCGATCCTGCCGGATATGGAGACCATCGAGGCGAAAGATGCGCTCGGGCGGGCGCAACGCCGCGAAATCCTGCATATCCGCGACTCAGCGCTCTACACCCCGCGCGATTTCGACGTTTCGCCCTTCTTCCGCATCATCAAGCCGACCATCGAATTCGGGTTCGATTACAAGCAGCTGGAGTGGTCCGAGGAGGAGCAAACCAGCGAAAACCAGCCGAGCTAGCCGCTCAGCTTGGGGAGAACGCTGGGGAGCGGCTTTCCACGCGCCGTCCCGTGGCATAGTGAGAGAGGCTGATTCCCGTTACAGGCTTGAGCTTCATGGCGTCTTCGACCAACCCCGCGCAGGATCTTTTCGGCCAGCTTGAACAAGCGGCGAAGGAACTGGCGCGCGAGGCCAAGCAGACCCCGGCCAAGGCGGCCCCCGCGAAGGCCGAGAACCCGAAGCCTGCGCCCGCGCCGGAGACGCCCAGAGCCCCTGCCCCTGCCCCTGCGCCTGCGCCGGCCCCCGCCAAGGCGCCGCCCCCGCCGGCGGCCAAGTCCGAATCGGGCGATTATGACGGCTCCGCCATCGAGGTGCTGGAAGGGCTGGAGCCGGTGCGCCGCCGCCCCGGCATGTATATTGGTGGCACCGATGAGAAGGCACTCCACCACCTCTTCGCGGAAATCCTCGATAACTCGATGGACGAAGCCGTGGCGGGCCATGCCACCTTCATCGACATCGAACTCGATGCCGAGGGCTATCTCTCCGTCACCGATAACGGGCGTGGCATTCCGGTCGAGGAACACCCCAAGTTCCCCGGCAAATCGACCCTCGAAATCGTGATGTGCGTGCTCCATGCGGGCGGCAAGTTCGATTCCAAGGTCTACGAGACCTCGGGCGGCCTGCACGGCGTCGGCATTTCGGTCGTCAACGCGCTCTCCGAGCGTGTCGAGGTCGAGGTCGCGCGCGAGCAGCAGCTCTATCGCATGGTGTTCTCGCGCGGCATTCCGCAAGGCCCGCTGGAGCATCTGGGCGCCACGCGCAACCGCCGTGGCACCAAGGTGCGCTTCAAGCCGGATCACGAGATCTTCAAGGGCGGGGTTCACTTCTCCCCTGCCCGCCTCTACCGCATGGCGCGCTCGAAGGCTTACCTCTTCGGCGGCGTTGAAATCCGCTGGACCTGCGCGCCCGAACTCCTGCCCGCCACCGGCGAGATCCCCGAGCGCGCCACCCTGCGCTTTCCCGGTGGCCTTGCTGACTTCCTTGCCCGCGAGATCGAGGGCAAGCCGATGGTGCTGGACGAGATTTTTGCCGGCAAGCTGGACAAAAAAGGCCACGGCGCCTGCGAATGGGCGGTCGCCTGGTATGCGCATGACGATGGCCTCGTCGCCTCCTACTGCAACACCATTCCGACGCCCGATGGCGGCACGCATGAAAGCGGGCTGCGCGTGGCGCTGCTGCGCGGGCTGAAAGACCACGCCGAACGCATCGGTCAGGCCAAACGCGCCGCAAACCTCACTACGGACGACGTGATGACAGGCGCCGCCGTGATGCTCTCGGTCTTCATCCGTGAGCCGGAATTCGTCGGCCAGACCAAGGACAAACTCGCCACCACCGAGGCGAGCCGCATCGTCGATCAGGCCCTGCGCGATGCCTTTGACCATTGGCTGACGGGGAACCCGACCAAAGCTCTGAAGCTGCTCGATTTCACCATCGAGCGTGCCGAGGATCGCCTGCGCCGCCGTGCCGAGAAGGATGTTCAGCGCAAGACGGCGACGCGTAAACTGCGCCTGCCGGGCAAGCTGGCGGATTGCACCTCCTCAGTGCAGGAACAGACCGAGCTTTTCATCGTCGAGGGCGACTCGGCGGGTGGCTCCGCCAAGCAGGGGCGTGATCGCTCAACCCAAGCCGTGCTGCCCTTGCGCGGCAAGATCCTGAATGTCGCGAACGCGGGCCGCGAGAAGATCACCGCCAACCAGCAGCTCGCGGATCTCATCCTCGCGCTCGGCTGCGGCACACGCTCCAACTATCGGCCCGAAGAGCTGCGTTACGGCAAGGTCATCATAATGACCGACGCCGACGTCGACGGCGCGCATATCGCATCCTTGCTCATCACCTTCTTCTACCGCGAGATGCCGAAACTGATCGAAGGCGGGCACCTGTTCCTCGCCGTGCCGCCGCTCTTCGTGCTCAAGCACGGCGGCAAATCGGTCTATGCGCGCGATGAAGCCGAACGCGACCGTCTGCTCGCCACCACCTTCAAGGGCAAGAAGCCCGAGGTCGGCCGCTTCAAGGGCCTTGGCGAAATGATGCCCGCGCAGCTGAAAGAGACGACGATGGACCCCTCCAAGCGTCAACTCCTCAAGGTGCAGATCATCGCCGAGGATCGCCACGACACCGATGACGCCGTGGAGCGCCTGATGGGCAACAAGCCCGAGGCCCGCTTTGTGTTCATTCAGGAGCGCGCCGCCTTCGCGGATGATCTCGTGGACGTTTAAACACGCTCAGTAGTTGCTAATATAGTCTTTTTTAAACCTATGGTTGCATTTTGTGCGCATCTCAACCCTGTTGCGAGCGCCCGATGCCAACGACGATTTCCTCCCGCCTGACGGCCGCGCTGATCGCGCTGTTCTTATGTACGGCAACACTGGCCGGTGTTGCATGGATAACCCAGCAAAAACAGGCTGATACTGTAGATGAGCTCTATGAAGGCTCGGTCGCCCGTATCCGCAACCTGAAAATCATCGCGGATCGTTACGCGGTCGATATCATTGATGCGACGAACAAGGCCCGGGCGGGCATCTTCACGCTCAGTGAGGCCAGCAAGATCATGCGGGACTCGAGCAGCGAGATCGAAAAGGTCTGGGCGCCGATGCGCAGCCAGCCCATGCCCGACAACATGCGCCGCACGGTCAATGAGCTTGAAAAGCGCATGACTCAGGCGCGCACGCTGCTGGATCGGCTGCTGGGTGTGATGGCCAAGGGCGACCGGAACCTCATCGGCGACAAGGACATCGCTGACGCCTATGCTGTGATCGATCCGGTGACCGAGGTCGCCCAGCAGCTGATCGACGAGGAATTCGAAACCGCGCGCACCCGCGTGGACAGCGCACATCGGGCCGGACGATTCTCTGCCATGGTGCTGGCTTTCGTCTCGCTGCTGGCGATTGGCCTGTGCGCCAGCGCGGGCTATTTCGTCATCATGCGCGTAGCCAACCCGCTGCGCCGCTCTGTCGGGGCGATGCAGGCGCTCGCTGTCGGCATCAATGCACCGGGCGAGACAACGGAAGAGCTTGAAAACGTTGTCATCGAGGGGCAGGCCCGCCGGGATGAGCTGGGAGACATGGCCCGCACGCTGGTCACCTTCCGCGATGCGGGCATTGAGCGCCGGCGGCTCATTGCAGCCTCACGTCAGGCCGATGCCGCACGCCTTGAACGCTCCGCGCGGATCGAAGCCTCTGTGCGCGCCTTCGAGAGCGCCGCTGCCTCTGTCATTGCCTCGGTCGCAGCCGCCTCGGCAGAGCTGGAAGCCTCGGCCCGCGCCATGACCGAAACCGCCACCATCGCCTCGGAACAATCGAGCGGCGTCGTCACCACGGCCCAGCAGACCGTCGAGACCGTCGATACATTGGCACGCTCGGGCCGCTCCCTGTCCGAAGCGATCGAGGAAGTGGGCACAAAAGCAGAGGAATCCTCCGGTCTTGCCTCCGAGGCCAGCGGCCGCGCCAAGACCACGGATGCCACGGTGTGCCGCCTCACCGAAGCGGGCCGCGCCATTGAGGAGGTGCTGGATCTGATCAAGGACATTGCGGACCAGACCAACCTGCTTGCGCTCAACGCCACCATTGAGGCAGCACGGGCGGGCGAGGCCGGCAAGGGCTTTGCCGTGGTCGCCTCCGAGGTCAAGGCGCTGGCCAGCCAGACGTCGCGCGCCACCGGAGTCATCGCCGAGCAGCTCAAGGATATCCAGAACGCCGCAGCCGATGCCGGCAGCGCCGTTTCCGACATCTCGCGCACCATCGGCAACATCGATCGCATCACGGCGGAGATGGCCGAAGCCTTCGCCAGCCAGCGCCAGGCCGCCAGCGAGATTGTCGATCAGGTCTCGCAAGTGGCCCAAGGCGCTCATCAAGCGGCCAACGCCATGGCCGTGGTCAATGGCTCAGCCACCAACACCGGCGTGGCTGCCGGGCAGGTGCTGGCCGCCTCGGAGGAACTCTCCCAGCAGGCCACGCGCATGCGCCGTCAGGTCGATGAATTCCTGCAGACGGTCCGCGCGGCATAACCTGCCCGCAGCACGAAAAAGGGCGCCGAAGGGCGCCCTTTAACGTTCAGGGGGTCGTCAAGTCGATGATCTCGGCACCGGCATCAGCGGCCCATCGGTCCGGGACCACCGGGACCCATCATACCCGGAGGCGGGCCAAAGCGATGCTTACGGGCGGCAAGTTCCTCCACGCGCGCCTTCTGCTTGTCATCCAGCGTCGCATAGAAGTTGCGCGCCGGCGGTACGGCGGCTTGTGCGGCATCCGCCGCCTTGCGCAGCACCTGCGAGAATTTCTCGAGCCGATCCGGGATCGGCGCATCCTTGCCAGCGGCAAAATTGTTGCACATCTCGTCGCGCACCACCTTGAGCGAGGGCACAAGCTGCTGCGCCAGCTTGTCGAGTTCCGCATTCTGCGCCGGGGTCAGGTCGAGGTCTGCCTTCAGGAACGCCCGCGCCACCCCTTCGAATTTCAGCGGATCGCGCTCGCACATGCGCTCGACCTTGGGGCCGCGCCCCTCATGTCCGCGCCACCAGCGCGGCCCATGGCCACCCCCCTCGCCGCTGCGCGACCAATCGGCCACGGCCAGCCCAGCGCCGAGCGCCACCACGGCGAGCGAAGCCACGACCCACGTGCCGCCCATGCGCTGCACGAGGCCCTTGCGCGGCACCTGAGCATCGTCAGGACGCATCGAGGTGGTTTCCAGCTTTTCGTCACTCATCATCTTCTCCATGCGCCCCCGCATTTCGATGCTGTCAGGAAGCGCCCGCCAGGAGACGAAAGCAACTTAAGCTTTGGCAATGTTGCGGCCATGAAACGGCAAATGAGCCGACACCAACCCTTTGTTAACCATAAAAGCGCAGTTTCTCCCCATGTTTCCAAGGGGAAAACCATGAAGGACTGGCTGATTCTCAATTCCGGCTCGGGCGGTTTGCTGCGTCGCTACACCGTGCTTTCGGTGGTGCTGACGGCGGGCACGTTCATTGCGGCCAATGGGATCATCTCGCTGATCCAGCAGGCGATTCCGGACCAGACAACGCGTCTTTCCGCGCATCAGGCAACGCAGGAGGCCCCCCGCCTCTACACCCTCACCCGTTCCGTGCTGGATGATCAGATCACCACCGGCTCGATCCAGAAGGTGGAGCCCTGCGGCAAGGCGGAAAAGGCCCGCTGATCTCGCGCAAAACTGCGGCAATTGCGCCGCATGTGAGAAGAAATCTTCAAGGATACCGGCGGCTTCCCGCCGGTTTTTTCTTGCTTTTGCGCCGGAATTGGCGCTTAACCGCCCCATGCGATGCGCCCGTCCGTGATTTGCGCGCCGCTGTTGCGTGGCAAAGATGGCGAGAAAAATGCGCCGCAAGCCACAGTTCGGAGCGCGATGGTTCAGCGCTCATTCCTCACAGCATTCGTCCGCCAAATGGAACCCCGGTTGGCGGGACCGACGGATGCGAAACGAAAGAAGCGCTTGGATCCCATGTCCGACACCCAAATTGAATCCGAAACCCATATCGACATTGAAACGCCCGCCCCCACCGTTGAAGAGAACAAACCGCTGTTCAGCGAGCTTGGCCTCTCCCAGCGCGTGGTCGATGCCGTCGCCAGCGCCGGTTACACGCACCCCACCCCCATTCAGGCGCAGGCCATTCCGCACGTGCTGGAGCGCAAGGATGTGCTCGGCATCGCGCAGACCGGCACCGGCAAAACCGCTGCCTTCACCCTGCCGATGCTTTCCGTGCTCGAACAGGGCCGCGCCCGCGCCCGCATGCCGCGCACGCTGATCCTGGAGCCGACGCGTGAGCTGGCCGCGCAGGTCGAAGAAAACTTCATCAAGTATTCCGGCAACCAGAAGCTCTCGGTGGCCCTGCTGATCGGCGGTGTCTCCTTCGGCGATCAGGATGCCAAGATCATGCGCGGCGTTGACGTGCTGATCGCGACGCCGGGCCGCCTGCTCGACCATTTCGAGCGCGGCAAGCTGCTGCTCACCGGCATCGAGATCCTCGTGATCGACGAAGCGGACCGTATGCTCGATATGGGCTTCATCCCGGATATCGAGCGCATCGCGGGCCTGTGCCCCTTCACCCGCCAGACCCTGTTCTTCACGGCCACCATGCCGCCGGAGATCAAGCGCGTCACCGACCAGTTCCTGCATCACCCCGTGGTGATCGAGGTCGCCAAAGCCTCCTCCACCGCCACCACCATCACGCAGGCGCTGGTGGCCAGCCACCCCAAGGATTACGAGAAGCGCGATACCCTGCGCAAACTCATCCGCGATGCGCAGGCCAACGAGGAGCATCCGCTCAAGAACGGCATCATTTTCTGCAATCGCAAGTCGGAAGTGGCGAGCCTGCTGCGCTCGCTCCAGCGCCATGGCTTCTCCGCCGGCGCGCTCCACGGCGACATGGATCAGCGCTCGCGCATGCAGGCGCTCGACGCCTTCCGCAAGAACGAGCTGACCCTGCTGGTGGCGTCTGACGTCGCCGCGCGCGGCCTCGATATTCCGGATGTCAGCCACGTCTTCAACTTCGATATTCCGCACCACTCCGAGGATTACGTCCACCGCATCGGCCGCACCGGCCGCGCGGGCCGCAAGGGTGCCGCCTACACGCTGGTGACCAAGTTTGACGGCAAATATCTCGAAGGCATCGAGAAGCTGATCAACAAGTCGATCGACTGGCTGCACGGCGACCTCTCCTCCCTGCCCGAGCGCGAGGAGACTGAGGATGATCGCCCGCGTCGTCCCCGCCGCGAGGAGCGCAAGCCCGCCCGCCGTGGTGAGCGCGGCGAGCACGTGCGCACCGCCAAGGAGCAGAAGATCCTTGAGGATGCCGCAGAGCGTGAGGAAGCGGGTGAAACCCGCAAGCCTCGCATGCCCAAGGAAAGCGCACCGCGGGACGCTGCTGTGGCGCAGGATAACGCTCCGCGCGAGCGCGCCGGCCGTGATCGTTCGCGCAGCGAAGCCCCTCGCACGGAACGTCCGCGTCAGGATGCGCCGCGCAATGAGCGTCCGCGCAACGACAATCGCCGCCGCGACCGAGACGATGACGGCCCCTCGGTGAAGGGCTTCGGCAACGACATTCCGGGCTTCCTGATGATCGGCATGGGCGGCAAGAAGTAAGCTCCCTGTACCATGACAAGCGATAGCCGGGCTTAGCCCGGCTTTTTTGTTGTCTTTGTTTGTTTCGGTCTGGCAACCCGTGGCTTCTTGGGCGGCAGGCGCCGCGCCACGGCCAGCGAGAGCCGCGCAAGGCGCGCGATTTCTTCCGGCTCATCGAGAAGCGCTTCCGGCAGCTTCCACCATTTGCCCACCACAATGGTCTTGCCCTGCTTGGCGTAGGTGAAGGGCGAAGCGCCTATGGCTTCCATTTCCGCGCGGTTTTCATGATCCACGCGCAGGCAAAGGCCGGGGTTTATTGCCAAAGCAACGCAGAAATCGCCCGCATAGATGCCGTGGCCGGAGAACATGCGCTTCAGGCGAACCGGACCAAAGCCTTCGAAGAGATCGCGCAGCCAGTCTTCGTCAAAGGCCACGACTGGTTCCCTTCAGGCCCCGATTTTCGCCGGCGTGATCGCCACGCTCTCGCCGCAACCGCAGGCGGCCGTCTCATTCGGATTATGGAAGACGAAGCTGGACGAGAACTTGTCCTCTTTCACGTCCATCTCAGTGCCGAGCAGGAACAGCAACGCCTTGGGATCAATGAGGATTTTCACCCCCTTGTCCTCCACAACCTCGTCACCGGGGTTGATGGCCGCAGCATATTCCATGGTGTAGCTCATCCCCGCGCAGCCGCCGTTTTTCACGCCCACGCGCAGCCCCACAACGGCCCCGTTGGCGGCTTCCATGGTGGTGCGCACGCGCGCGGCGGCGGCATCGGTGAGGCGCATGGCCTGCATCCGGCGAAGGGGGGCTTTGGGTGTCGTCGTTTCCATTCCAGCGTCTCCCCGGCAGGTTCAAGGCCCGCCGCGTGTGCTCCAAGGATCCAAACAAAATAGGCACGCCCGGGCCCGATGACGAGCCCCGACCTCGTTATTGTGCCAGACGAACGTAAATACCGGCAAAACTGACATTCAGGCCGCCGCAGCCACCATTGTCTTCCACCACAAGGTAGCGCCCGAAGAGACGCAGCTTGGCACGGCATTCCCCGCGATCATCGCCAAAGGGCTTGGAGCCGTCATAGCCCTCGCCCAGCGCGAGCATATTGCCCTTGGGGGCGCGCTCGCCCTCCAGCTCGCCAATGTTGACCGCGCCGCGCCTGACACGGCCCGGATCGAGCGCGCCGAAGGTTGCTTCGCCAGCCACCTTGAGCTTGCCGCCGGGGGCTGCGGAAATCGTGATCTCGGCCTCCGCCGAGCGCGACCACTTGCCGACCCAGTCCTCTGGCTTGGGCGCCGAAACCGGCACGTCCTTGAGCACAGAAGCAGGCAGGTAGCCGGCAGTTTCGGTGAAGGTTCCCTTCACACGCTTGGCGCCGGGGGCGATGTAGCTGGTGCAGAGGATCGGCGCGGGCTGGACGGGTGCAAGCACCACGTCCCCCGGCACCACGAAGCCCTTGCGCTTGCAGGCCTCAGCCTCACTGGGGCAGCCCGGCTTTTCCTTCGAGCGGTTCTCGATGAAATGGACACGCGGATTGGTGCTTTCCACCCGCATCAGCCGCACGGCGCTCTCCTCGCCAAAGGCGATGACGCCGGAGCAGAATCCCTCCTGTGCGAACGCCGGGGCGGCAGAAAAAGCGACCAACAGGGCGGCGGACGCTAGAACGCCACGCAAGAATGGCTCAGGCCGTCGCGAAAATGGTGCGCAGGCGAACCCCGGAGCGGAGCGTACATCTAGGTACGTGAGCACCGGAGTGGAGCCAGACGCCATTTGCAGCACGGCCTCAGTCATTCGGGCCATTTGTCCTCACCACATATCCAAGGCTACGCGCGCCTCATCGGACATGCGCGACTGATCCCAAGGCGGATCGAAGGTCATGTTGACGGTGCAACCAGAGACGCCCGGCACGGCGAGCACCGCGTTTTCCACCCAGCCCGGCATTTCCCCTGCCACGGGGCAGCCCGGCGCGGTCAGCGTCATGTCGATGGCGATGTGGCGCTCATCGGAAATATCGATGCGGTAGATCAGCCCCAGCTCGTAGATATCCGCCGGAATTTCCGGGTCGTACACGGTCTTGAGCGCGCGGATGATGTCATCGGTCAGGCGGTCCAGCTCTTCAGGCGGGATCGCGGTGCTGCCGGCAACGGGGGCTTCTGGCGAGGTCTCAGTCATCATCCATACCTAGAGCGGAACGTGCGGGAGCAGAATGCCAACCCCGACCTTTCCGATCAATTTTTTCGTGAGGGTCAGCTGAACAGCTTGTCCGCCCGCATCAGGGCTTCAGCCAGCCGATCCACGTCTTCCATCGAGTTATAGAGTGCAAAGCTCGCGCGGCAGGTGGCGGTGACACCAAAACGCTTGAGCAGCGGCTGCGTGCAATGCGTCCCCGCGCGCACGGCAACGCCCTGCCGGTCGATCACCGTGGCAATGTCATGCGCGTGCGCCTGCGCATGAGAGAACGAGAGAATCGCCCCCTTTTCGCGCGCCGTGCCGAAGAGGCGGATGGAGTTGAGCGAGGATAGGCGGTCTGTGGCGTATTTCAGCAGCGCATCTTCATGCGCGCGGATCGCCGCCTTGCCGATGCCGTTCATGTATTCGAGCGCGGCGCCCAGCCCGATGGCCTGCACCAGCGGCGGCGTGCCCGCCTCAAAGCGGTGCGGCGGCGCGCCATAGGTGACGTTATCCTCCGAAACCTCGAGGATCATCTCCCCGCCCCCCAGAAAGGGCGGCAGCTTTTCGAGCCATTCGCGCTTGCCGTAAAGCGCGCCGATGCCAGAGGGGCCATAGAGCTTGTGGCCCGTGATCACATAGAAATCGGCGTCGAGATCCTGCACATCGACATCAAGGTGAACCGCCGCTTGGCTGCCATCGACCACCACCGGAATCCCACGCGCATGGGCGATGCGGATCACGTCCTTCACCGGCACGATGGTGCCGAGCGCGTTGGACATCTGCGTGATGGAGACGATTTTGGTCTTGTCCGTCAGCAGCTTCTCGAATTCATCGAGCAGGAAATTGCCCTGATCATCGATCGGTGCCCACTTGAGGGTCACACCGCGCTGCTCGCGCCAGAAATGCCATGGCACGATGTTGGAATGGTGCTCCATGATCGAGAGCACGATCTCGTCGCCAGCTTTGAGATCAAGGTAGCGCCCCAGCGAGGAGGCCACGAGATTGAGGCTCTCGGACGCATTCTTGGTGAAAACGATCTCCTCGACCGCACGCGCGTTCAAAAACGCCCGCACGCTCTCGCGCGCCGCCTCGAAAGCATCGGTGGCGGCATTGGCGAGGTAATGCAGCCCGCGATGCACATTGGCGTATTCAGTTTCATACGCCCGCTTCATCCGCTCGATCACGACAGAAGGTTTCTGCGCGGAAGCCGCATTGTCGAGATAGGTCAGCGGCTTGCCGTAGGGCTGCAGCGAGAGCGCCGGGAAATCCGCGCGGATGCGATCGAGATCGTAGGCCATGCTCAGCTCCGCGATGCCATCCAGAGGCTCACCTTCTCGGTCAGCGCCTCGCGGATGCCCTCATGGGTGATCTTTTCGAGCACTTCATCGAGAAATGCCTCGACCAGCAGCGTCTCGGCCTCGGCCCGCGGCAGCCCGCGCGCCATGAGGTAGAACAGCTGCTCGTCATCCAGCGCGCCGCAGGTCGCGCCATGCGCGCACACCACGTCATCCGCGAAGATTTCCAGCTCCGGCTTGTTGCTCATGCCCGCATCATCCGACAGCAGGATGGCGTTGGAGGCCATCTGCCCATCGGTCTTCTGCGCATGCTGGCGCACGATGATCTTGCCCTGGAACACGCCCTGTGCCGAGCCATCGGCCACGGTGCGGAAGAGTTCGCGGCTCTCCCCATGCGGCACGGCATGGTCCACCACCAGCGTGGTGTCGGAATGCTGGCGATCCTTGATCATGGTCGCCCCCGCTAGCGAGAGCTTGGCGTTTTCCCCGGCATAGGTCGCGAACACCTGATGACGCGAAAGCTGCCCGCCGGACACCAGCGCGATGGAGGAAAGCTCGGCCTCAGCGCCAAGCGTCGCCGCCAGCGTGGAAAGCGCATTGGCTGCATTGCCAGCCTCATTGAGCCGGATGTGCTCGACCTTCGCGCCACCACCCAGAACGATCTCGACCACCGAGTTCTCGAAATACTCCGAGCCATCCGGCCCGATGTGGCTTTCAACCAGCGTCACCTCGGCTCCCGCAGCCACCTCGACGATCACGCGCAGCGGCAAATGCCCGCGTTTTGCCGTGTTGAAGGCCACATGCAGCGGCGTCTCGACGCTCTGGGAAATTTTGATGAAACAACCCTCGCGTGTAAAGACTGTGTTAAGGT
>JAIUNQ010000051.1 GCA_020161475.1 Pseudomonadota bacterium
TCCAACGTCTGGCGAAGGGTCTCGGCCAGCTTGTTGAGATCGAGCGGGGCCGCAGGCGCGGCTTTGGCGCGGGTGCGCTTGGGGGCGGGCACCGGAGCAGCTTCGGCGGAGGTCGAACGGTCGTCCGATACAGACGACGACTTGGACGCGGGCGACAGGGCTTTCATCCTCGCAATGTTGGAATGCGGCGGACCCTAGCCTGAATCGCCCATGCTTGCCAGCGTTTTGCCTCGCCAGCCTTTACGCGAACATATCGAGAAGGCCGCCGCCCGAAGACTGGCGCGTCTCGACATCCTTGAGGACCAGGAAGCGATCGACGATCTTCTTCACATAGGCCGGTTGCGACACCTTCTTCAGATCGATCTTGTTCTCGATCCACTGCTTCAGGCGCTTCACATCGCCTGTCACCGCCGCCTGCGGAATGTTGAGCGCGGTTTTGGCGACGGCGAAGAGCACCGGGTCACCGATGATCTGATAGCCGTTGGTCACCCCGGCAATCTTGCGCTGGAAGTAGAGCGCATCGGTCAGCGCGGGGTTGGTGTTGCCGAGGCTGATCTCATATTGCGACTGCTCGTACTTCTTGACCACCTTGTCGATGAACTTGGGGTCCTGAAGGTTCTTCACGCCCTTGGAAAAGAACGCGAAGTCGGCGTTCAACTCCTTGTATCCCGAGGCCGTCATGCGGTTGACGAGCGCCGACTTGTTGGAAGGATCATCCTTGAAAATCTGCTTGATGCGCGCCGGATACTGGATCTGGTCTTCCATGGAATAGGCCGTCAGCGCAAACTTGAGCAGACGGTAATCCTTCAGGAAATCATCGGGCGTCTTGCACTTGGCCACCTTCGCGCGGAAATGCTCGATATCGCCTTTGACGACACCGCTCTTGGCGAGCTTTGCCTGCCCAACCGCAATTTTCTCTGCAGTGAGCGACTGAAAAACGGCATAACCGGAAACCGCGAAACCGTCGGCCATGGGATCAATCCTTGATCTGATGCAGCGGTTTCTATGACACGACGGGTCTTAAGCTTGCCTTAGCGCGATCCCTCGATTTGGCGAGGACGCGCCTTTTCTCGCAATTCAGTCGAGGAGAGGGCCAGTCGGCGCCCGTGTAGGAACACCCAGGCCGGTGCCGGGCATTGCGCCAATCGCGGCGCCTTGGCCTCCGGCAGACGTGCCCGCGCCAAAGCCCGCGCGGCGGGGCTCGAAATGGCCCGCAAGGTTGCACCGGGGCGATCCACCACTGCCATGGGCACCATGGCGGCAATCGAGCGCCATTTCTGCCAGCGATGGAACCCGGCGAGATTATCCGCCCCCATCAGCCACACGAAATCGACGCCGGGACAGCGCTTGAGCAGAAAGCGGACCGTCTGCTCGGTATAAGCGGTGCCGATCTGTGCCTCCACACCCGAGACGATGATGCGCGGATCCGGCCCGATCAGATCGCGGCAGGCCGCCATGCGCGTCTCCAGCGGTGGGAGCCCGGCATGGGATTTGAGCGGATTGCCGGGCGTGACCAGCCACCACACCGCATCCAGCCCCAACCGCTTGAGCGCGGTCTGGGCGACCAGCACATGGCCTTGATGCGGCGGATTGAACGAGCCGCCGAAAAGCCCGATGCGCATCCCGCTGGCGTGAGGAGGAAGCGAGACGCGCTGCACCCGTTACGGCCTCACCGTTCCGTTGCCGACCACCTTGTACTTGAAGCTGGTGAGCTGCTCGACCCCCACCGGCCCGCGCGCATGCATGCGGCCCGTCGCAATGCCGATTTCCGCGCCGAACCCGAACTCGCCGCCATCCGCGAACTGGGTGGAGGCGTTATGCACTACAATCGCGCTGTCCACCTCGTTGAGGAAGCGGATTGCAGCAGCCTCGTCCTGCGCGATGATCGCATCGGTATGGTGCGAGCCGTAGCGGGCGATGTGATCGAGCGCCGCATCGATGTTTTTGACCACTTTGGCGGCGATGATCTTGTCGAGGAACTCGGTGCCCCAATCCTCTTCCGTGGCGGGGGTGACACGCGCATCAACACCTTGCGTGGCGGCATCCCCGCGCACAGCGCAGCCCGCATTGAGCAGCATCCTCACCAACGGGGCAAGGTGCGTCTTGGCAATCGCCTCGTCCACCAGCAGCGTTTCCGCGGCCCCGCAAACGCCTGTGCGGCGCAGCTTCGAATTCAGCAGCACCTTCTCCGCCATGGCAAGATCAGCGCTCTCATGCACATAGACGTGATTGTTACCATCGAGATGCGCAAACACGGGCACCCGCGCCTCGCTTTGGACGCGCGCGACAAGGCTTTTGCCCCCGCGCGGCACAATGACGTCAATCGCACCATCCAGCCCCGCCAGCATCTGCCCCACCGCTTCGCGGTCGGCATAGGGCACCAGCTGGATCGCGGCCTCCGGCACGCCCTCGGCCTTCAGGCCCGCAACCATGGCACCATGGATAGCCAGCGCCGAGCGCAGCGCGCCCGAGCCGGTGCGCAGGATCACCGCATTGCCCGCCTTGAGGCACAGCGCCCCGGCATCTGCCGTGACATTGGGGCGGCTCTCGAAAATGACGCCGACAACGCCCAAGGGTGTGCGCACCCGCGCGATCTTGAGCCCATTGGGCCGGGTCCATTCGCTCATCACGGCCCCCACGGGGTCGGGCAACGCGGCAATGTCGTCAATCGAGGCCGCAATCGCCTCGATGCGCGCAGCGGTGAGCAGCAGGCGATCCAGAAACGCCTCGTTCTGCCCCTCGGCCTTCGCCTCGGCGCTGTCCTTCTCGTTCGCTTCCAAAATGGCCGGAACCGCCGCGCGCACCGCCGCCGCCGCCGCGCGCAGGGCGCGGGCCTTATGATCGGCGCTCATCAGCGCGAGCCCGCGCGAAGCCTCGCGCGCGGCGCGGCCCATGGCGCGCATCTCGGCCACGAGCTTGGCCTTGTCGGCGGGAGTGGAAACGTGGCGGTTCATCTGGGAACTCCTGACTTCACATCTCGATGCCATCGGACGACAGCACGAGCGCATCCCGGTGGATGATCTCCTTGCGCCCCGAATAGCCCAAGATTTTCTCGATATCGCGGCTGGCGCGACCCATGATCTTGACGGCATCAATGGCATCATAAGCCACCAACCCTCGGGCAATTTCGCCGCCGTCCGGCCCGCGCACCACCACAAGATCGCCGCGCGCGAAAGAGCCGTCCACCCGTTTTACGCCAGCGGGCAACAGGCTGGCCCCGTCCCGCAGGGCGTCAGCAGCGCCCTTGTCCACAAACAGGATGCCGCGCGGCTCCAACGTGCCGCCGATCCAGCGCTTGCGCGCGGTGACGGGCGTGGAGGGCGAGAGAAACCACGTACAGCGCGCGCCATCGAGCACCGCAGCAAGCGGGTTCATGCGCGTGCCATTGGCAATCAGCATGGCGGCCCCGCCTGCTGTTGCGATCTTCGCGGCCTCGATCTTGGTCATCATGCCCCCGCGCGAAAGCTCGGAGGCGGCGCCCCCCGCCATCGCCTCGATCTGCGCGGTGATGCGCGGCACTTCCGGCACAAATTCGGCGTTGGGGTTGGTGGCGGGCGGTGCGGTGAAAAGCCCGTCGATATCAGACAGCAGGACCACGCAATCCGCGCTTGCCATGGTGCCGACACGCGCAGCCAGACGATCATTGTCGCCGTAGCGGATCTCGGAAGTCGCCACCGTGTCGTTCTCGTTGATCACGGGAATGGCGCGATGCTGGAACAGCGTCTCGATCGTCTCGCGCGCATTGAGGTAGCGGCGGCGCTCTTCCGTGTCGCCATAGGTCAGCAGAATCTGCGCGGCGGTGAGCTTATGCGCGCCAAGGCTCCGCGCCCAGCAGCCTGAGAGCGCGATCTGCCCCACAGCGGCCGCCGCCTGCTTTTCTTCCAGCGCAAGCTCGCGCGCCTTCAGCCCCAATACCCCGCGCCCCAGCGCCACCGCGCCCGAGGAAACCACGAGAATATCGGCCCCGCCCGCGTGCAAGCCGGCGATGTCACTCGCCAGCGCATTGAGCCAGGCCTCCTTGAGGCCATCCTTGCGGTCCACCAGCAGCGAGGAGCCGACCTTGATGACAATGCGTTTGAAGGATTTGAGGTCGGGCGTGCTCACGGCCGCCACTCCTTCTCCTCCTTGGGGGCTTCCTCGGCACGCGCGCTGTCGATCACCTTGAGAAGCTCGGCGAGCGCAGCCTCGACGCCCTCGCCAGAGACAGCGGAAAGCAGCAGGGGCTTGCGCTTGGCCGCGCGTTTGAGGCGATCCATCTGCTGTTTGAGGGTCTCCTCATCCAGCGCGTCGATTTTGGAGAGCGCGACGATCTCCGGCTTTTCCGCCAGCCCTTCGCCGTAAGCCTCGATTTCCTTGCGCACGGTTTTATACGCCTTGCCCGCGTGCTCGCAGGTACCTTCCACAAGGTGCAGCAGCACGCGGCAGCGCTCGACATGGCCGAGGAACCGATCCCCCAATCCATGCCCCTCATGCGCACCTTCAATCAGGCCCGGAATATCCGCCAGCACGAACTCGCGCCCCACCGCCCGCACAACGCCAAGGCCGGGGTGCAGCGTGGTGAAGGGATAATCCGCGATCTTGGGTTTGGCCGCTGTGGTGCTGGCCAGAAAGGTCGATTTGCCCGCATTGGGCAGGCCCACCAGCCCGGCATCCGCAATCAGCTTCAGGCGCAGCGTGATGTTGCGCTCCTCGCCCGGCTGGCCGGGGTTGGCATGGGTGGGCGCGCGATTGGTGGAGGTGGTGAAATGCAGGTTGCCAAAGCCGCCGTTGCCGCCCTTGGCAATGCGCACCTTCTGGCCAATCGCCGTCATGTCGCAGATCAGCGTCTCGTCATCGGTGTCGATCACCTCGGTGCCCACCGGCACGCGCAGCACCACATCGGCCCCCTTGGCCCCGGCGCGGTTCCGCCCCATGCCATGGGTGCCGGTCTTCGCCTTGAAATGCTGCTGGTAGCGATAGTCGATCAGGGTGTTGAGCCCATCGACACACTCCACCCAGACATCGCCACCCTTGCCACCGTCACCGCCGTCCGGACCGCCGAATTCGATGAACTTCTCGCGCCGGAACGACACGCAGCCCGCACCGCCATCGCCGGAGCGCACATAGACTTTTGCTTGATCAAGAAACTTCATGGCAATTCGCCTAAACGCTCAACGGCAAAAACACAAGAAAACCGGGGGCGCCCGCAAGTCCATTGAGGTTGCGGGCCTTGCGGGAGGCTCCACTCTGCCTCCACCCCGGCGGCCTTCATTCCACCACCATCAGCCGCCCATGCGGCAACGGCGCACGCCACCCCTTGAGCGAGGCCCAGAGCGAGCGGGTGAGCCGATAGCAATCCGCCGCCACCACATCGTTGAAGGCCGGGCGCGCGCACATGCCCGAGCCTTCGTACTGAAACCCGCAACGTGCCAGCACGCGGCGAGAGGCCTCGTTGGTCACACGCACCTCAGCAATCACGCTCTCAAGCTCGGTGTAGAGAAACACCGCGTCGAGGATCGCCTGCGTGGCCTCGGTGGCGAACCCCTGCCCCCAATGCTCGACGCCCAACCAGTAGCCGATGCTGACCTCGCCATTGGCTCGGGTGCGCAGCCCCACGCAGCCGATCAGCTTCTCCGGCGCACCACGCTTGGCGATCGCCAGATGCAGATTGTTCCCCTCCGCGTTTACGCCGCGCGCGAAGGCCACAAACTGCTCGCCATCCTCACGCTTGTAGGGATGCGGCAGCACGGCATGGTCGCGCGAAACGCGCGCATCCCCCGCCTGCACCACCAGCGCGGGAATGTCGGCGGCCTTGGGCCAGCGCAGGAACAGCCTCGGCGTCTCCAGCGTGAAGACATCATCCAGAAACAGATCAGGGAACAGCGGGGCGGGCGAGTAACTCTCCGGCTCAAGCTTTTCGGCGGTCATGGCAGGCATCCTTTGGCGGTGGGCTCTGGGGGAAGGTGAGGTTGGAAATGAAAAAGGGGAGGCTCGGTTTCCCGAAGCCTCCCCTGCTTTCCCTCGAGCCAGATGCCGCCTGGCACCCTTCACTCTCGTTTTCCGCCGGGTAGGTCCTTCGGGGACCTCGGCGGGGGAGAGTGCATTCTCGCTCGCCGTTATTCTGCTGCCTCGGCTGCTGCCGGGATAACGTTGATGTACTGACGCGGGCCCTTCTGTTTGAAGGAGACGACACCGTCGCAAGTCGCGAAGATAGTATGGTCAACACCCATGCCGACGTTGGTGCCGGGGTGCCACTTGGTGCCGCGCTGACGCACGATGATGTTGCCGGCGACGACAGCTTCGTTGCCGAACTTCTTCACGCCAAGGCGCTTCGAATGAGAATCACGGCCGTTACGCGACGAACCGCCAGCTTTTTTGTGAGCCATTGTGGTGCTCCCTCGTTCCCGATGCGGGGACGGATGAATCTGATGAAGATCACCCTACCCGAAAATTCGTTTCAAATCACGCAGAAAATGTCAGCGCTGCAGACCCTTCCGCCTTGTCCGGAGAAATGCCGCGCCTTGCGGCCGCGGCATGCTCAAAATTCTTTGGCCGATCAGGCGTTGATCGCGGTGATCTTCACCTGCGACAGATGCTGGCGATGACCCTTCTTGCGCTTCGAGTTCTGGCGGCGGCGCTTCTTGAAGTTGATGACCTTCGGGCCACGCACCTGCTCGACGATCTCGCCGACGACGGAGGCGCCAGCCACGAGCGGGGCGCCGACCTTGGCGTTCTCGCCACCCACGAAGAGCACTTCGCCGAAGGTGATCGAGTCACCGGCATTGCCCTCGAGGCGTTCGATGGTGATGATGTCGTTGGCGGCAACAGTGTACTGCTTGCCACCGGTCTTGATGACGGCGAACATATCTAAAGTCCTTTTTACTCACCAGCTTCAATGCTTTGGCGCATTGGCCGGCCTTTTTGGGTTCATGCGCTCCCGAGCTTTTGCTCTTGGCGCAAAACGACGAGCGCGGTTCTTGTGCCGCGTTTGGAAGCGTGCCTTCTGAAGAAATCCCCCTGCCCTGTCAAGGGAAAAGCGCCTTCAATGCCGCTGTTTGCTACACAATTGCACACCCTATGGTGCGCAGGCCCTGAAAGCGCTATGTCCCGGCCATGAGCGAACACGCAGCCGATACCGCCGCCCGTCTGGAGGCCCTTGAAGCGCACGTCGCGCATCAGGAGCGCATCATCGCCGACCTCAACGAGGTAGTGACGACCCAATACCGCAAGATCGACCGGCTGGAGCGCCTCGTCGAGCGTCTGCGCGAATCCATCCTCTCGATCGCCCCCCAGCGCGACGGCCCGGAGCCCCCACCCCCGCATTATTGAGCGCGGAAGGGCCGGCATTGAGCCGTGGGATGACCGGCGGAAAGTCTCGACAGCCCGGAGAACAAAAAGAACTAGTCGGACGACCACTCGCATGCATCGCGCGAAATGAATGGATTGAACCCACCTTTTCACAGCAAGGGGACGGCACGAACCGCGCAGCGTCACGCGTCCGTAACCTTCTCCACAATTCCCCTTGCCATCGCGCGCCCGCTTTAGTATCTCCCGCCCCCTGACCACGCGATTCAGTTCGCGCACCGCGGAGAGGTGGCAGAGTGGTCGATCGCGCCGCACTCGAAATGCGGAGTACGTGCAAGCGTACCGGGGGTTCGAATCCCTCCCTCTCCGCCATTTACCCCTTTTTCAGCCCTCTGATATTCCCGGAAAACAGTGGCCAAACCACTGTTATTGCGCTATTTTACCCCATATCGCGTGTTTCTCGGGTTTGGCCGAAACCATACGATCTTTAGGGCGCGCTTAGGGTAAAGTTTAGGGTCCAAGCGCTCCCGAAAACGGGAGGGCACGAGCATGGTGAGTGTTTCCAGGCGACTGAAGCAGAGCGATATCCAGAAGCTCCCTCCCGGCATGCATGCGGATGGTGGCAATCTTTATCTCGCGGTCCAGAAGTCCGGCTCGCGGCAATGGGTCATGATCTACCAATACGAGCGCCGTCGCCGCGAGATCGGCCTTGGCGGTGCTGGCCCAAACGGCATGCCCCTCGCCGAAGCGCGGACGGAAGCCGAAAGCGTTCGCGCGATCCTGAGGCAGGGCCTGGATCCCAAAGCCGTGCGCTCCGCCGCCGTCAACGACGTGATGGCACGCGGCGTGCCAACGTTTGGCGACTTTGCGGACGAATACATCGAGCAGCACCGCACCGGCTGGAAGAATGAAAAACACGCCGCGCAATGGGTGATGACGATGCGCGAATATGCCGCCCCCATTCGCGACAAACCCGTCAACGAGATCGTCACGGCTGACCTTGAGGCCATTCTGGCACCGATTTGGGCGACCAAGAATGAGACCGCCACGCGTGTGAGGGGGCGCATCGAAGCCATTCTCGATGCCGCGCGCGTGAAAGGCCATATTGACGAGCGTTTTGCCAATCCTGCGCGCTTCGAAGGCCACTTGAAACTTATCCTGCCGAAGGTGGGCAAGCTTCAGCGGGGCCATCACAAGGCGCTGCCTTATTCGAAATTGCCGGAGTTCATGTCCCGCCTGCGTCAGGATCGGGCGGGTAACGGTTCGCGCGCCCTTGAATTCACCATCCTGACATGCGTCAGGACCTCAAACACCTTGCTGGCGGAATGGAGCGAGTTTCAAGCCGATCATTCTGATCCTGATGATTTGGTTTGGACGATTCCGGCCCGAAAAATGAAAACGGGGAAGGACTTTGCCGTTCCGATCGTCGGGCGCGCGGCAGCAATCATCAAGATCCTGCGCAAACATCAGGACGAGGCGAGCCCATATGTTTTTCGGGGAACGCGCCGCAGACAGCCCATTTCCAATGGCACAATGGAGCGCGTTCTTGATCGAATGAAGGTAGACGTCACCGTCCACGGCTTCCGATCGACCTTCCGTGATTGGGCGGGCGATCTTCAGGATGCTCCTGCTGAGATTGCGGAGGCCGTCCTCGCGCACACCTATGGCGGCAAGACCGAGCAGGCTTATCGTCGCCTCGACGCCTTTGAGAAGCGGCGCGCGCTGATGATCGCCTGGGATGATTTCTGTTGGGGTTCGCCTTTTGCGCTGGAGCCGGATGAGGCTTGAAGGTCGCTTTCCCGACCATTGCAGCTTCGGGGATCTTGGAGCGGACGACACACGACCGCGCGTGCGCGCCGCGATACCCAGATTTATCTGCCCCGATCCGCTCATCGGCTGGCGCGGATCCAGAGAGCTATTCTTGATTCCCTTGGGTGGCATCAGCTGAAGATAATTCCCTGATTGGACATTCTTTCTGATGGTGCCGCGCCGGTTCTGGCACCCCCCAAACAGATTCAACCCGAAGAAATGAACAGCTCCATGAATAGGCACAAGCCGCGGGAGGTGACGACACCACGCGGTCTTCCACACGTCGTCGAGATCAACGGCCGACGCCTGCCCATGCTAAAGGTGTTTGATGTCGATGAAGCGCGGGAGCGCTTCCAGGAACTCAATGGGTTCGCGCCGCCTCCGCCTGCTGAGTGTCATGAGCTCGAGGCTAAAGATCGCCTGCTTGCCGGCATGGCTCATGATCTGCTTCGTGGTCGGCGCCCCATGTCTGTTGCAGATCAACGCGTCTTGCGTGGACTCGACGATTTGCGCGCTGAAATGCCAAATTTTGCGGACTTTCTCTCGCTTCTGGAAATCTCAGCGCACGCCTCCGCAAATGCACAGGCCCCCCTTTCGATTGCACCAACAATCCTCGTAGGGCCACCAGGAACGGGCAAAACACGTCTCTGCCGCCGCCTGTCCGAAATACTTCTCGTCCATTACGAGGAGCTGTCGATGCCTTCCCTTTCCGGCGCAATGCCGCTGAGCGGCACAGACGCGACATGGAAAACGAGCAGACCTGGAATTATCGCTGGCACTCTGTTCAATGGTAGCTACGCCAACCCGATTGTTGCGCTCGACGAGATAGAAAAGTGCCACGATCATTATGGCATGGACAACCCTTTGGACGTCCTACACTCGCTTTGGGAGCGGGAGGGCGCGACAAAGTTCCTGGACGATTGCTTGAAAGTGCGTTTTGACGCATCGGCAGTCTACTGGTTCGCCACCGCCAACGAGATTGAGGGCATCCGACCTTCTCTGCTGGATCGCGTCCAGATTTTTGAAGTTCGGCCGCCGACGGCGGATCAAATGAGGACTGTTGTTGAAACAGCCTACCGCGAGTCATGTTCTCGCTGGCTTGGGTGGTTCAGTTCGGAATTGCATCCGTCCGTCATTGACCACCTGCGCTCCGCTTCTCCCCGCCTCGTTCACCGCACTATCGAGCTTGCGATGAAGCTCTGCGCCGCGCACGGGCGCCGCGAAATATCCATCGATGATGCTAAGTCCGCTTTGACCGCGATGAACGTGGAGGAAAAGCCGCGAGTGGGCTTCATCAGGTAGCGCCAAAACGGACGAAGGGAGGATCAACTCACTTTCTACCGTGTCGTCGCTGAAGCCGCCGAAAAAGCGCCGAAGCGAAAGCGAGCCGCGATGGTCGGGTCAGCGCCTCTTGCACGAACCCGCTTCGCGGGATCGGCGCTAGCGGAGAGGTTTCGTGCTGACTGCAGCGATTTTGGAGCCATTTTGTGGCCGCGTGACCACGGGGTTTCCTCAAACAATCAGGAACTTGCCATGGCCAGGATCTCTGGCGAAACACCGGTCAACCTCAGGCGCAAAGGCCATCGCAGAGGCGATGTCGCAATTCGTTGGGTCGGGCTGAGGTTGGCGAGCGAGATAAGTCTGACCTTGGCGCAGATAGTGATCTTCGATCAAGCCGGTCGAAACCTGAGCCCCGGCGCGCCACCCTGGCAGGCGGGACATTTACGCAAATGAATATCTGATCCATTGGCCCCATAGACTGCATCACAGACGGCGCAATGAAGAACGAAGACCTTCTGGTGGTGATCGTTGCCGGCGAACCCGGTCGATCGGATAACCACCTGATTGTTCCGGTTTATGAACCCTGGGGTCGTGGTGTTCCTATAGGTTTGGAGGTCCGTTGGTACGGAGCCTCCCTCGGTTCGGTGAACCTTCTGCTTGGTGCTCTTACGCTTCTTGCCTACCTCTACCACATCAGAGGTCACGCCTAGGATCCACCCCTCGTACGCCGCCAACGCCCGCGCGGGGGCGGGCAACGTCGGTTCAAAGAGATTTGCTAGTTCGCCCTTCGCGTCTGCGTCTCGAAGCCAGGTGGCGACGCTATAGGCGTCATGCTGATCGGGCGTCCGATCATGCGCTGGGAATTGGGCATTCCACAATCGCGGATACACCTCGGCGATGACGTGTTTGGTGGGATCGGGTGTCCAACCGTCAAAGGGCCAGAAGTGGACCCTTTCTCGTAGTGCTCTGCGTACGAATAGCAGCCAAGGCAACCCGGCGTGGGTGGATTTTGCGACCGAACCCTGAACGTCGAAATGGAAAACAGACTTGGCACTGCCTGCGGCAATCTCGGTTCTGCGGCGCCACTTTCTCTCGCCCTGCCGCATCATGCCCGTAGGGTTGCGACCGTAGCGGGCAAAATCGACATAGGTGTAGCGTTCGTCCGTCGGCCAGAATTGCTTGAAATCTATCAAAAACGTTTCCCAGTCTGCCTCCAGCCCATGACGATCGAAATAGGCCTTGGGGAAAGAGAAGCCATGGTCGATGCCCACCAGCGTCCTTGGAGCGTTCTCAAGAGTGCTAACGAGCCAATCCGCTAGCCCTCGCCGCGTCCAATACCTCTTAGGTGACGGTGGTGGCGGAATTTCTTGGGCTTCAGCGTCAAGACTAGCGCGATATACCCGCAGCCCTTTCAAGCTCGAATCTGCCGTTTCGGCCCCCGAATAATCAATGCCGATGAAGTCGACGAATTTAGCCAATCTGGCGACCTTCTTTGCCGTTGTGTAGCTGTGCAGCTGCATAACCCTTATCGCAACGTCCGGCTTGCTGCCGCAAGTGCCGAAACTCGTGTCTTTGACCGATGGACAGGTAAGCGCCCCAGTGCGGCCGTTAACAGCCCCACAAAAATAGAACGAAGCTCTCCCCGCCAAGCGTCCAACAAACTAGGCATCGTGGACAAAGGGTAGCCAGAGCTTGACTGCGGCGATGGCGACAAAGCCGAGGTAGGACTGTGCGGTCTTGTCGTAGCGGGTTGCTACGCGCCGCCAGTTCTTGAGCTTGTTGAACAGCCGCTCGATCAGGTTGCGCCATTTGTATTTCTCGGCGTCGTGCGGCGCGGGGCTTTTGCGGTTTCGCTTGGCGGGGATGACGGCCTCGATATCGGCGCCCGCCAACTCCTCGCGGATCGCGTCGGCATCGTAGCCCTTGTCCGCCAGAAGCGCTTCAATCCTGTCGGCGATCATGCGCATCAGCGGCGCGAAGCCCTTGATGTCGTGCGCTTCCCCGCCCGTCAGGACGAAGCCGAGCGGGCGGCCCTTGGCATCGCAGCGGGCGTGGAGCTTGGTGGTGAAGCCGCCGCGCGATCGGCCAAGCGCCTCGGTTTTCTGAGTCCCCATTTTATGCCGACTGCGCAGTGATGCGCCCGGACGATGGTGCTGTCGATCATGTCGGCGGTGGGGTCTCGTTCGACCATCTCCGCCAGGCTTTCCAGCATGGCATCGAAAACGCCGACCTCCAGCCAGCGGTGGTAACGACGGAAAACGCTGTTCCATTTGCCGTATTCGTCGGGAAGATGCCGCCACTGCGACCCTGTCCGCGCCAGCCACATCATGCCTTCAAAAAAGCGGCGGTTATCCTGCGCTGGCCGACAACCGCGCCCGCGCTCCGCAGGCAGCAAAGGCCCGATCACCGCCCATTCCTCATCCGTCAGACCAATCCGTTCGCCCAAGGCTTCCTCCAAAAAGAAGCCTTGAATCAATCCACGAGTCCCGTGTCAATCTTTGTCCACGATGCCTAGGGGCTATTCACAGCCTGAAAAACGTCACCAAATAATCGGTCGAGGTCGCCCTCTCCGACGGGCGGCGCAAGCATGTCCCGTGACAGCGCCCGCTTTGCCTCAAGCAACAGATCAAGCTTCTTGTCGAAGGAATGCTCCTTCAGGTCGGGATGCATCGCCAAGGGGAGATGGATTGTCACATCCCTCCTCTGGCCGATGCGATAGGCTCGATCATTGCATTGATCTTCGACAGCCGGATTCCACCACCTCGAGAGGTGAATAACATGGTTGGCGGCCGTGATAGTGAGGCCTACGCCAGCGGCGCGTGGTGAGAGCACCAGAAGGTCAAATCCACGCGGTGCCGATTGGAAGTCGTTGACGATCTTCTGCCGCTTGTCACCGCTTACGCCCCCGTCGATCCGTCCTGGAATGTGGTCAAGGTCGAACATCGTTGCCATCGCTTCGGCAAAGACACGCTGAACGCCAAGGTCCTCGACAAACACGATGGCCTTCTCGTCGTGCGAAGCAATCTTCTTGAGGAGTTCCGCAGCCTTGGAGAGCCGGGCTGAGCGCGACAGCCATGTCTCGATGGACGCTCGATCCGTCGGATCAACGCCTTCGTCGCGGTCCGGATGCAGTGAAACGCCACGCATCCGGTGGAGAATTTCCAACATCCGCTGCCTGGAACCAGCGGCGCCCCGACCATCAGATATGATCGCCGAATGTCAATCGGCGTGCAAGAATGACCCCGGATCGGCGTCCAATTTTGACCCCCATTTTGGCGACAAGACGCGAGCGATCAGCCCGGCGGAACTGGTCGGGGTTGTGCAGCCGGGCTGATCGCGGATC
>JAIUNQ010000052.1 GCA_020161475.1 Pseudomonadota bacterium
GGGCGGCTCTCCAACCTGCTCGACCCCGCTAGGCCCAAGCGCGCTGAAGGTGAAGCGCGCGGGCTTGCCCGCTATTCCGGCGTGCTCGATGCCCTCAAGGGGGCGGACCCGGTGGAAGCCAAGGCTTTTGTGAAGGATCTGCTCTCGATGGCGGGCATCACCGCCACGGGTGGGCGCTCTGCGGCGGATATTGCCGGTCGCTTCCTTGAGCGCGCACAGGCGGAAACGCAGGTGCTGGGTGTGGAACAGGCCGAGATCCTGCGACGTTTTCTGGCCATTTCCGGCGGGCCCGATGCCGTCGCCGCCCAGATCAAGGCGCTGGCCAAGGACACCGGCCTCGATCTTTCTGCCGCGCTGGAGCGCTTCGAAACCCGCATCGGCTTTCTGGAGGCGCGTGGTATCGCGCTTTCCAGCGTCACGGCCAAATGCGGATTTGCCCGCGCGATGGATTATTACTCCGGCTTCGTGTTCGAGATTTCGCGCCCCGGCGCAACCCGCCCCGTGGCGGCAGGTGGGCGTTACGATCGCCTGTTCGAGCGGCTGGGCAAGGCGGTGCCGGGGATCGGCGCGGCCATCTGGGTTGATCGTCTGGAAGGAGGCGCAAAATGAGCGCGCCGCAACTTGTCATCGGCATTCCCTCCAAGGGCCGCCTGCAGGAAAACGCCTTCGGCTTTTTCGCGCGGGCGGGGCTCACCATCGTGCAGCCGCGCGGTGCGCGTGATTATCGCGGCTCGGTCAAAGAGCTTCCCGGCATCGAGATCGCTTTCCTCTCGGCCTCGGAGATCGCGGGGGAGCTTTCGCGCGGTGCGGTGCATTTCGGCATTACCGGACAGGATCTGATCGAGGAAAACCTGCCTGATCCTGCTTCACGCGTTGAGCTCCTCGCCCCGCTCGGCTTTGGCCACGCCAATGTCGTTGTGGCAGTGCCGGAAGCCTGGATCGACGTGCACGATATGGCGGACATCGAAGAGGTGGCTGCTGAATTTCGCGCCAAGAAGGGCCGCCGCCTGCGCGTTGCGACCAAATACATCAACCTCACCCGACGCTTCTTCAAGCTCAACGGCGTGAGCGATTACCGCATTGTCGAGAGCCTCGGAGCAACCGAGGGTGCGCCTGCTGCGGGCACCGCCGATATCATCGTCGATATCACCACCACCGGTGCGACACTGGCCGCCAATGCGCTCAAAATCCTCGATGATGGCATCATGCTGAAAAGCGAGGCCAACCTCGTGGCCGCGCTGCATGCCAACTGGGACGATGCCGCTCGCGAGGCTGCGCGTCAGGTGCTGTTCCGCATTCAGGCCGAAGAAGAGGCCCGCACCCGGCGTGAGCTGCGCTGTGTGCTGCCGGCCACGCCGGAAGCCGCCCTGCTGCCGGGGCTGGAAGCGCGCGGGGTCGATGTGCTTTCCCACGTGGGCGCAAAGCTCACGCTGCTGGTGAAGAAGGCCGATGTGGCCGTGGTGGCCGACAGCCTCGTTGCGGCGGGTGCGCGCCGCGTGCTGGTGAATGCGCCGGACTATGTCTTCACGCGCGAGAACCCGCTGTTCGACAAGCTGGAGCAGGCGCTCAGGAAAGTTTCCTAAGTTGTTTGATGAGGCTCGCCCGAGGTTTCACCGGGCGAGCAAGACCCCTCGCATCCGGGCTTGCGCGCAAGCCCTGCAGCGGCGGTCCGTTCAGGCCTAGCCTTGGCCTTGCGGCCCAAGAGCTTCTTGTGTTGCGCTCTTCGAGCGCGATCCCTCGCATAAGCTCGGCGGCCCGTTCGGGCCTAGCCTTGGCCT
Organism: Pseudomonadota bacterium; assembly: GCA_020161475.1. GTDB lineage: Bacteria > Pseudomonadota > Alphaproteobacteria > Rhizobiales > Beijerinckiaceae > Rhabdaerophilum. The sequence goes on from JAIUNQ010000052.1 coordinate 1,779, forward strand.
TGCGGCCAAGGCCAAGGCTCGCCTGTGCCGTTACGCCGGCACGATGGGGGCATCGACCACGCGGAACAGCCCCGTATCATCCTTTTTCATCTCGATGCGGCGATCATGCGCCGAAATGAGCGAGGAGCGGTGGCCGATGGAAACCACGGTGGTTTGAGGCAGCTTCGCGCGGACGGCAGCATAGATCGCCTGCTCCAGCGGCTCGTCCAGCGCCGAGGTCGCCTCGTCGAGGAACAGCCAATCCGGCCTTTCGAGCAAAGCGCGCGCCACGGCGAGACGCTGCTGTTCGCCGCCGGAGAGGATCTGCGACCAATTGGCCTCCTCATCCAGGCGCCCCACCAGCGCGGGCAGATGCACGGCTTCGAGCGCGGCGCGGATGGCGTCATCCGCAAAGGTGCCGGGCGTTGCGGGATAGGAAATGGCCGATTTGAGCGCGCCGATGGGAATATAGGGCCGCTGGGGCAGCAACATCACGCGCGCCGTGGCGGGCACGTCGATCTCTCCTGCCCCGAAAGGCCAGATGCCGGCCACGGCACGGAACAGCGTCGATTTTCCGGAGCCGGACGGGCCGACCAGCAAGGTGCGCTCGCCCGCCTTGAGGGCAAGGTCCTCGACCTTGGCAATCTCGCGCCCTTCCGGGAGGGAGAGCGAGAGGGCCGGCACGTCGATATCAGTGCCAGAAGCTTCCCCCGCCACGATCTTCGAGGTTTCGCGGCGCTCGATGGCCGTAGCGATGGCCTGATCAAAGCCGGTGAGACGATCGACCACGGCCTTGTAGTCCGCGAGCGTTGCGTAGCGGTCGATGAAGAAAGAGAGCGCCGCATCCACGCGCGAAAAGGCGCCTGCGGTCTGGTTGAGCACGCCCAGCGTAATCTGGCCCGCAAAATAGAACGGCGCGGCAATGACATAAGGAATGACACTGTTGGCCGAACCGTAGAGCTGGACAAAGCCGGTGAGCCACTTCTGGACGCCGATGATGGCGAAATAGTTCGAGATCACCGAGCCGAAGCGCTGGCCCAGCGCCTGCTTTTCCGCTGTCTCGCCTTTGAGCAAAGCGATGGGTTCGGCGTATTCGCGCAGGCGTGCGAGCGAGAAGCGGAAGGTCGCTTCATATTGCTCCTGCCGGAAATTGAGCGGAATCAGCTTGCGGCCGATGAGATGCGTGATGAGCGTGCCGAGCGCGGCATAGGCCAGCGAGATCCAGAACAGCAGGCCCGGCAACTTGGTGTCCGTGCCCGGAATCGTCAGCGCCGCAGACAGCCCCCACAGGATCACCGAGAAGGAGATCAGCGTGGAGATCTGCTGGATCATGGTGATCGTCAGCGAATAGGTGGTGGTGATGTATTTGTTGACGTCTTCCTGAATGCGCTGATCCGGGTTGTCCACCGCGCCGCCATTGGCATGCCCGTTGAACTGCAGGCGGTAATGCGTGCCGTCATCCAGCCAGCGCGCGATGAGGCGGCTGGTGGTCCATGCACGCCAGCGGATCTTGAACACGCCGACGAGGACGAACTCGATCATATTGGAGGCGATCAGGATCGCCACCCACGGCACCCAGACCCCGAACAGAAGACGCCAGAACTCTCCGGCATTCTTGCTCTGGATGGCATCGAGCCAATCACGGCTCCAGTAGCTCAGCTGCACCGAAATGGCGACCTGACCGAGATTGATGAGAATAATGGTGCCGAGCAGGACATAGGCAATCCAGCGCTCGGGAAGCGTCACCGGGCCGACCAGCGGCATCTTGAGCGTGCCGCGATCCTTGGTTTCGAAATAGGGATCGGCAATGGCGAAGATGCGGGCGAACACCGGCACACGCGCCAGCAGCATGGCCAGAAGGCCGAAAGCTGCCGCCGTAAATGCCGTCAGAGGCGGCGGGACAACGGCCGCAAGACCGGCAGGGAGCACCGGCTGAGACAGGATCGCCAGTCCGAGGCCCACATACCCCAAGGCGTAGAACACCGTGAAATAGCGTGCGAAAGACCCGAGTTGGGGCGCCATCAGCATGGCGGCGCCCAGCAGCACCCCCGCCAGCGCCACATAGATCGGCAGGCCGGATGCCCCGGCGAGGGTCGCTGCGCCTCCGGCCAGGGAGACGCCGCCCGCGGCAAGGCCAAGAAAGCGCATGAAAGTGGTGTGCACGCCGGTTCTCCTTCAGGGCCGGGTTCGAATCATGGCCGCTAGAGAACAGCCAAGCGGGCAGGCACACAAGGTTTATCGATGGGCTCCAAGTCTTTGACCCGAGCCTTTGACCCGAGCCTTCGACCCGAGCCTTGCGCCATAGGGGCGCTCGGCCTAAACCTTGCGCCCATGACTTCGCCCGACCTTTGCATTCTCGTTCTGGACGAGAACACCGTGCGCGCCGCCATCATCGAGGCGGGTCTGCGTGAGGCCGGGCATACGCGCGTCCATATCGTGACCGAAATGCATGGCCTCGTACGGCGCATCACCGAGATCGCGCCCGATGTCATCGTGATCGACCTGTCGAACCCAAACCGCGACCAGCTGGAGCACCTGCTGCAGATGAGCCGCGCCGTGCGCAAGCCCATCGCCATGTTCGTCGATCAATCCGACCGCGACATGATGGAGCAGGCCATTGAAGCCGGGGTGTCGGCCTATGTGGTGGACGGGCTGCGACAGGATCGCGTGAAGTCCATTCTTGATATGGCGATTGCGCGCTTCAACGCCTTCTCGCGCCTGCAGGCCGAGCTGGAGGATACGCGCCAAGCGCTGGAAGACCGCAAGGCGATCGACCGGGCGAAAGCCCTGCTGATGAAGACCCGCGCCATGAGCGAGGATGAGGCCCACCATTTGCTTCGTCGCACCGCGATGACGCAGAGCCGCCGCATGGGAGACGTCGCCCGGGCGCTGGTGGCTTCGGCCGAGCTGCTGCTGGGAGACGAGAAATGAGCCGCCCGATCGAGCCGATCCGCCTCGGTTTCATGCCGCTGATCGATGCCGCCATTCCGATTGTCGCAGCGGACAAGGGCTTTGCCGCGCTCGAAGGGCTTGATCTCCAGCTGATGCGGGAAACCTCCTGGGCCAATATCCGCGATCGCATCGCCATCGGCCATTTCGAGGCGGCGCATCTGCTGGCTCCCATGCCGCTGGCGGCCAATCTCGGGCTGACGCCGTTCGAGGCGCCGCTGGTCACGCCGATGGCGTTGGGGCCGGGGGCCAATGCGATTACCGTGTCGCGCGCGCTCTATGAGGCCATGCGCGCCGCTGCGCCTGATCTGCAGGTGAATGATCCGGTCTCGGTCGGGGCGGCGCTCAAGGCGGTTGTGCAGGCACGCGCGGGCAAGGCGCTGCAATTTGCCGTGGTGCACCCCCATTCCGCGCAGAACTATGTGCTGCGCTACTGGCTCTCCGCCTGCGGCATCACCCCGGACAGGGATGTCGAGATCGGCGTTCTGCCGCCTCCCTTGATGCCGGATGCACTGGCCAGCGGCGCTGTTGACGGCTTCTGTGTGGGCGAGCCGTGGAATTCGCGGGCGGCCCATCAGGGGGCGGGCGCCATTGTACTCACCAAGGTGGCGATCTGGCGGGGTGGGCCCGAAAAAGTGCTCGGGTTCCGGCGGGCCTTCGCCGAGGCCAAGCCGCAGGTGCTGCAAGCCGCGCTTCGGGCCATGAAAGCTGCGGCTCAATGGTGCCGCCAACCCGAGCATCATGAGGAGCTGATCGACATCCTGAGCCGCGCCAACCGGCTCAACATCAGCGCCAAGGACATCGGCGCGGCATTGACCGGCACCATGCCTCTGGCGGATGGACGCCAGATCGCAATCGACCCCTTCGGTGATGAAGCCGCGTTGAGGCCCGATATCGGAGCCGCAGATTGGTTCTTCGCGCAGATGGTGCGCTGGGGACAGGTTACCGATACCGCAGACAATTGCGCTGCCGCCACAAGCGCTTTCCGCCCGGATCTGTTGCCCGGCGCGATCGCTGCCGAAGCAGCTACGGCCTCCGGGTTTTTCGATCAGGCCTGATTGCGCGGATTCCGAACTGCCTCTTCTTTAGGCATAGTGCGCTGCAACAAGGCCAGCGGCCCAGCGTGTTCCCTGCCCTGCATCGGGTAGGCCTAGCCGCAAACTGACGCTCCAAACGCGCCGCAACCACGCAAAACCCCTGCCTTTTCTGCTGTTTTCCGGGCGCATCGGCGGATTGGCACGCTGCGTGCTGGAGAGGGTTTGAGGCCAGCGTTCTGGCCGGGCCAAGGTTGGCCCCCATCATTCTACGTTGTTCCGGCAATCAAGCCGGATTCGGCACCGAAGCCGGATGTCTTACGTCACCACGTAAGCCATTCCGGCTTTTTTGTTTTCAGGCCCCGGGATGGGCCAAGCGAGGAGAGTTTCGATGTCTGAAGGCTTTGGCAAAACCACCGTGAAGGCCGTCGCAGTGCAGGCCAGCCGTCGCGATTTCCTGAAGGCCGGTGCTTCGGCCGCCGCGACGCTGGCGGCAGCGCGCACCCTGTTTCCGGGCGGCGCCTTCGCGCAAGGGACCGGGCCGGAGGTGAAGGGCACCAAGCTCGGCTATATTGCGCTCACCGACGCTTCGCCCCTCATCATCGCCAAGGAAAAGGGCTTCTTCGACAAGCATGGCCTGCCGGAGATGGAAATTCTCAAGCAGGCCAGCTGGGGTGCGCTGCGCGACAACATGGCGCTGGGCACCAAGGCCAACGGCATCGACGGCGCGCACATCCTCTCGCCCAAGATCCACCTCTACTCCACCGGCAAGGTTATGCAGAACAACCAGCCGCTGCCGATGTACATGATGATGCGGCTGAACGAAGACTGTCAGGCGATCTCGGTTTCCAACGAGTTCAAGGACGTCAAGGTCGGCATCGACTCCTCCGCCCTCAAGGAGGCCTTCGCCGCCAAGAAGGCGTCTGGCAAGGACGTGAAGGTTGCAATGACCTTCCCCGGCGGCACCCATGACCTCTGGGTGCGCTACTGGCTGGCTGCCGGCGGCATCGACCCGGACAAGGATGTTCAGACCATTGTTGTGCCGCCGCCGCAGATGGTGGCCAACATGAAGGTGGGCAACATGGACGCCTTCTGCGTGGGCGAGCCGTGGAACGAGCAGCTCGTCAACCAGGACATCGGCTTCACCGCCGCCACCACCGGCGAGCTGTGGTTCAAGCACCCCGAGAAGTCGCTCGGCATGCGGGCCGACTGGGTGGACGCCAACCCCAAGGCCGCCAAGGCCATGATGATGGCCATCATGGAAGCCCAGATCTGGTGCGACAAGCTCGAGAACAAGCAGGAAATGGCCGAAATCGTCGGCAAGCGCCAGTGGTTCAACGTGCCGGTCACCGACATCATCGGCCGTATCAAGGGCGACATCAACTATGGCCGTGGCCGCGTCGAGAAGGGCACCAAGCTTGGCATGAAGTTCTGGGGCGAGAAGGGCGAAGTCTCCTATCCGTGGAAGTCGCTCGACAGCTGGTTCGTCACCGAGAACATCCGCTGGGGCAAGTTTGATCCCGCTATGGACATCAAGGGGCTGGTGGACAAGACCAACCGCTCCGACCTGTGGCTGGACGCCGCCAAGGGCCTCGGCCTTGCCGCTACCCCCTCGGGCGATAGCCGCGGCATCGAGAAGTTCTTCGACGGCAAGGTGTTCGACCCGGCCGATCCGCAGGGCTACCTCAAGTCGCTCGGCATCAAACGCATGGCGTAACGCCGCGGCCGTGCCCATCGGGGCACGGCCTTCTTCCCGCTTTCCTGAGGAATTCCGTCATGGCCCTGCCCGCTGCCCAACCCTCGAATGTGACCGTGCTGGCCACCAAAGCCTCTGCCGCCAGCCCTGCCGCACCTGCCGCTGTCGTGGCCCTGCCCGCCCGCAAGGGCGGCGCTGCCGGCCTTCTCAAGAGCAAGACCATGAAACGTCTCAACGCCATTGCGCTCACCGTCATTCCGCCGCTGCTGGTGCTGCTGGCCATGATGCTGGTGTGGGAAATTGCCTGCAACAAGCCGGGGGCCACCCTGCCGGCGCCGAGCAAGATCTGGTCGGAATCGAAAGACCTGATCACCCACCCCTTCTTTGTGGCGGGTCCGCAGGACATCGGCCTTGGCCTTCGTGTGATGACCTCGCTCCAGCGTGTCGCCATTGGCTTCGGGCTGGCTGCCGTGGCCGGTGTCTTCCTCGGGGCCTTGGTGGGGCAATCGGTGTGGGCGATGCGCGGGCTCGATCCCATCTTTCAGGTGCTGCGCACGGTGCCGCCGCTCGCCTGGCTGCCGATTTCGCTGGCCGCCTTCCGGGATGCCAACCCTTCCGCCATTTTCGTGATCTTCATCACCGCGATCTGGCCCGTCATCATCAATACGGCGGTCGGTATCCGCAACATTCCGCAGGATTACCGGAACGTGGCGCAGGTGCTGCGTCTCAACCCGATCGAGTTCTTCTTCAAGGTGATGATCCCCTCGGCGGCCCCCTATATCTTCACGGGCCTTCGCATCGGCATCGGGCTGAGCTGGCTCGCGATTGTCGCGGCGGAAATGCTCACGGGGGGCGTCGGCATCGGCTTCTTCATCTGGGATGCGTGGAACTCCTCGCGCCTCACCGACATCATCGTGGCGCTGGCCTACATCGGCGTCATCGGCTTCGCGCTGGATCGTATCGTCGCCTTCGTCGGCGTCGTCGTGACGCGCGGTACGTCAGCAAGCTGACGTACCGCATTTCGTCCTTGTTCGCATTTTCTTCACGCGAACCGGGAGCCACTTCGCTTGAAAATGCTTACGGGGACGTCAGCAAGCTAAGGGAAAATACCATGTCCGATTATCTGAAGCTCGATCACATCGACAAGACCTTCACCCGCGGCGGTTTGACCTCTGAGGTGCTCAAGGACGTCCGCCTGACCATCGACAAGGGTGAGTTCATCTCCATCATCGGCCACTCTGGCTGCGGCAAATCGACCCTGCTCAACCTGATTGCCGGCCTGACCCAAGTGACCAACGGCGCGGTGCTGTTCGAGAACCGCGAAGTGAATGCACCGGGACCGGAGCGTGCCGTGGTGTTCCAGAACCACTCGCTGCTGCCCTGGCTCTCCGTCTACGAGAACGTGAAGCTGGCGGTGGACAAGGTGTTCTCCGGCGCCAAGACCAAGGCCGAGCGGCATGACTGGATCATGCACAACCTCAACCTCGTGCAGATGGGGCATGCCAAGGACAAGAAGCCGAGTGAAATCTCCGGCGGCATGAAGCAGCGCGTCGGCATTGCCCGCGCGCTCGCCATGGAACCCAAGATCCTGCTGCTGGACGAGCCCTTCGGTGCGCTCGATGCGCTGACCCGCGCGCATCTTCAGGACAGCGTGATGGATATTCACGCGCGCCTTGGCAACACCATGATCATGATCACCCATGACGTGGATGAGGCCGTCCTCCTCTCGGATCGTATCGTCATGATGACGAACGGCCCGGCGGCCACCATCGGCGAGGTGGAAGAGGTGAAGCTGGAGCGTCCGCGCAACCGCCTCGATCTGGTGTCCGACCTGCGCTACATCGCCTCACGCGAGGCGGTGCTGCGCTTCCTCTATGAGCGTCATCGCCACGTGGAGGCGGCGTGAGCGCAGCACCGCTGCCCCTAACGCATCCGCTGGTCCAAAAACCGGTTCCCACTTTTTGGGCGGATGCGTGCTCCGCTTCCTCTATGAGCGTCATCGCCACGTGGAAGCGGCCTGAGCGCAGCACCGTGACCGACTGAAACCACATAAGGCCTTGCCTCGCGGCGAGGCCTTCTTCACCTTGGCGCCCTGTTTACATCAGGAGAGGCCATGTTCACGCTCTATGGGGTTTATCGGTCACGCGCGATGCGCATTGCGTGGCTTGCAAAGGAGATGGGGCTGGCATTCCGGCATGTGCCCGTCATCCAGCGCTACAAGCTCAATGATGTCGAGGCCAAGACGCGCCTGCACACGCGCTCGCCCGAGTTTCTCGCGATCAACCCCAACGGCCACATCCCCTCGATCGAGGATGACGGGGTCATCCTGCATGAATCGCTGGCGATCACGCTGTATCTGGCGCGCAAGCATGGCGGCCCGCTCGCACCCGCCAATAGCCGCGAGGATGGCCTTGCGACGATGTGGACGCTCTGGGCGGCAACGGAGGCTGAGCCGCATACCATCGTCGTGCTGATGCAGAACCGCTTGCCGCGCGCCATGCGCGATGAAGCCGCGCTCACCAAGGCGATTGAGGCCCTGCGTACGCCTTTTGCGGTGCTGGACGGCGCGCTCAAGGACAGCCCCTGGCTGCTGGGGGACCGTTTCACGGTTGCGGACCTCAATGTCGCGGAAGTGCTGCGCTATGCCATGGCCGCCCCCGCGCTGTTCGAGGCGGCGCCGAACGTCAAGCGTTGGCTGGACGCCTGCCATGCCCGCCCGGCCTATATCGAGACCGTTGCGATCCGCGAGGCCGAGCCGGAGTGACCCGCACACGAAAAAAGGCCCCGTGAGGGGCCTTTGATCGGATCGAGGGAGATCGATATCAGCGGCGCTTGGGCGGGCCGCCCTTGCCGGCGGGACGGGGACCGCCGGGGGTGAAGCCCGAGCGCTCGTCCTTGTGGCGAAACACAAGACGACCCTTGTCGAGATCATAAGGCGACATTTCGACGGTCACGCGGTCACCCGCGAGCGTCTTGATGCGGTTCTTTTTCATCTTGCCGGCGGTGTAGGCGATGATCTCGTGACCATTGTCGAGCTGAACGCGGAACCGCGCATCCGGCAGCAGTTCCAGCACCAGACCCTCGAACTGGATCACTTCTTCTTTCGCCATGCCTAGCCGTCCTTTTTCAAATTGCTGCCCGCGCCGCACAAGTCTTGGGGGCGGTCTCTAACAGCGATACAGCCATTATGCAACGCACTAAGGCCGCTCCGATGGCGGAACGGCCTCGAATGCTTGAAAACAAGCGTTGAGGTGAGGCTCAGGAGGCCTGAAGGTTCACCGCGGCCATCTTGCCGGTGCGGCGATCAGCCTGCAGTTCGTAGGTCACCTTCTGACCGTCGCGCAGGCCCTGAAGACCCGAGCGCTGCACGGCGCTGATGTGCACAAAGACGTCCTTGCCGCCCTCATCCGGCTGGATGAAGCCGTAACCCTTCTGCTCGTTGAACCATTTCACGGTGCCGCTGGCCATTCGTCTATCCCTCGTCGTCCAGACTAACCCGACCTGCGCCCGTTCAAGCGGCACAGCCCGGGGACTTGATGTGAGCGGCTTGAAAGCCGCCCGTGGTGGTCGATCTTGCAAGAAGCAGTCTGAACATGCGCGAGGTAGTCCCTAGCGGCCCAGTCGTCCGGCCAAGTCGATAGCCCATAGGGATAACATAATTCGGGCGTTCGACAAGTTGGGCGGGGACCAGCAGCCCCGTTTTGGAGGCTCACTTCTTCAAAACGGAAAAAGCTTCCTCGTGTTGCCTGAATAATCGGCAGGTCAGACCGGTGTACGCGTCGTCTCCGGCGCCGTGCCGGAGATGGCTGCGCGCGGCCTGACGGTGCGATAGCGGCCGCGCTCGACCGAGGCGAGCACGATGACGAAAACCGCCATGGCGTTGAGCCACCAGGTCTGCGTTGCGCCCCGTTCCAGCGCGGCATAGCTCAGGCCTGCCGCCATGCCGCCCAGCGCGAGCGGCGCCATTTCCAGCCCCAGACGTCCGGCTGTGCGGAAGGCGCAATAAACCAGCAGCGCCACGCCCGCTGCGCCGACAAGGCCGAGATCGAACCACATGTCGGTGAGCAGCGAATAGGGCAGGGTCTCGCCCAGAATGCCCTTTTCACGCAAGGTCGCCGCCGCCTCGAAGCCGCGCCCGGTGAGGACGCGCCAGCCGTCGAGTTGGGCAATGTCCCACCAGCCCCCGATACGCGCGAAACCGAGCATCTTCGCGATGGCGGACAGGAGCGGCGCGAACAGCACCACGCCCGCCGCCAGAAGGCCGAGCAAGCGGCCCGCGCGCTCGGGGATGGCCCAGGCCAGCGCAAAGACCGCCAGACCGATGCCGGCGGGCGCGAGCACCTCGCGGCTGGGGTCGAGCAGGGCAATCAGCGCGATCATGCCGCCGAGGATGACCGCGAAACGACGACGATCCTTGATGAGCAGCCATGCGCCCGCGCACCAGCCCAGACAAATGAGCAGCAAGGCCGAGCGCCCCGGCACCAGCGAGGCCAGCTTGAGGTACCACAGGCCGGTGAGATCACCGATGAGCGCGGAGAGGATCATCACCGCAGCCAGCGCCACACCGATTGTGACAAGATGCAGGTTGGACGCGCGCATCCGCTGGGGGAGTGATTCAATCGCCAGCTGGGCGATGACCACCATGCCGAGAATCTTCAGCAGCTTGGCGGCCGCCGAACCCGGCACGGGTGACCACGCCAGCGTGAGAAACGCCCAGAGCCCCAGCATCAGCACCGTGAGGCCGGGCAGGGTCATCAGACGGCGGAAGCCGGCGCGGAGCGCACGCAGCGGATCACCGCGCAGCAGGCCTGCCAGCACGATCAGCACAGCCCCGATCGGCACCAGCACCACAATGACCCAGCGCGAGAGCAGACCCGTGCTGGGCACGACGAGCGCAAAAATCGCAAAACCGAGGCGCAGCAGCATGGCTGCTGCATCCGCCGCCGGATCCAGCGAGGCTTTCGTCAGGGTGTGGTCGTCGCTCAGATCCGTCACGTCATATCCAGAATACGGGGCAGGAGGGATGGGTTGATCCCTGTTCTACCCCTTGAAATACCAAAACCGAGTTTAGGCCTGCGCGATAGGCTGCGTATGTACTGGTGATGCAACAGGTGAGCAATTTCTCGTGAAGGACAGCGGATTTGCCCATCGCATAACTTGCGCTAGGTAAAGCGCGACGTTTTACCCGGAGAAAACCGTGACCGACACCGCCCGCGCCGCCGTGCTTTTTGATGCCCTTCACGCCCGCCGCTCGGCGAGCGCCAAATTTCTGGTTGCCCCCGCGCCCGGCGAGCAGGCGCTCACACGTATCGTAACGGCGTTTTCCCGCGCGCCGGACCATGGACGTCTTATTCCCTTCCGCCTGATCGAGATCCCGCTTGATGCGCGCGCGCGCTTCGCGGATGCGGTTGAAGCGGCGCATGCTGCGGCCCAGCCGGCTCTATCCGCGCCCGAGCGTGAGCGCTCGCGCGAGAAGGCGACGCAAGGCCCGCTGCTGCTGGCGCTGATTGCGGTGATCGATGCGGAGCACGCCAAGATTCCGGCCTCCGACCAGTGGCTGACGGTGGGGGCGGCGCTGGAGAATTTCCTGCTCGGCGCGCAGGCGGAAGGGTTCGGCGTGGCCATCCGTTCGGGCCGTTACCTCGAACAGACGCCCCTGCGTGAGGCTCTGGGTCTTCATGCGCATGAGCATGCGGTGTCGCTGCTCGCGGTGGGGACGGTGAGTGAGTGGCCGCCGGAGAAGCCCAAGCCGACGCTGGCGCAGGTTTTTTCGCGCTGGGAAGGCTAAGGTTTCCAATTTGACTTCAAACAAGGAAACGGGGTGGGGGCATCCTTAAGGTCCATAGGTCACGCAGGCGGGCGCGATACATGGGATCTGGGATGTCCATCAGCTTCAAACCGGAAGAAATCGCGCGGCTGGCAACGCCGGTGCCGCGTTACACCAGCTATCCCACGGCGCCGCATTTTTCCGGGGCGATTACCAACGCCACCTATCGTGAATGGCTTCAGGCGCTTCCCGCCGGTACGCGCCTCTCGCTTTATGTGCATATCCCCTTCTGCGATACGCTGTGCTGGTTCTGCGGCTGTCATACCCGGATGATCCGCAAATATGCGCCGGTCACCGCCTATCTCGACAAGCTGGAGCAGGAGGTGCGCTC
>JAIUNQ010000053.1 GCA_020161475.1 Pseudomonadota bacterium
ACGCATCGCACGCTTCAGGCCATTCGCGCCCTCGGCAAGAAATCCGGCGTCGTCATTTGCCCCGGCACCCCGGCGAGCAGCATCCGCCCGCTCATCGACATGGTGGATCTCGTGCTCATCATGAGCGTCAATCCCGGCTTTGGCGGCCAGAGCTTCATCCCCTCCGCGCTGGAACTGGTGCGCGAGGCGCGCGCGATCATCGGAGATCGTGACATCGATCTTGAGGTGGACGGCGGCATCACCCCGGATAACGCGGCAGAGGTGGTGCGAGCGGGGGCGAATGTGCTGGTGGCTGGCTCTGCCGCCTTCAAGGGCGGACGCAGCGAATTCGCCAGAAACGTCGCGGCCCTCAAGGCGGCGGCGGAAGCCGGCCGCGCGGGCTAAGGGTGCTGCGCCAGCTTCTCAACGCGATGATCATGGGCACCATGGCCGCCTTGGCCATGCGCCTTCAGGTCAATTTCTATGGCGAGGTGCTGAACGAGCGCACCAGCATGATCGTGCTGACGGCGGGGCTTTCCGGCATCATCGCCGGGCTGTTCCTCACCCCGTTGTTCGAGGACCGCCACCATTGGCTCTGGCGTTGGCGGGCGGGCGCCGCCTTCTTCTGGGTTTTCATCGGTGCGATGACGGCGCTCTATGTCATCCATTACGAGTTTCTGATCGATCAGACCGAACAACTCCCGGTCAGGCGCGGCATCATACCGCTTTATGCCATGGGCCGCACGGCCGCGCAGTTCATCGTCTTTTCCCCGAAATACCTGCTATTCTGGCCACTGCCCTTCCTTTCGCTGCTGGCCGCGCTGGTTTTACCCGGTTGGCCGCGCCGCAAAGGTTGAGCCGCTGGCCTTAGGGGTATAAAGAGCCGCCTTGTCGTCACTCCCGCATCGAGAAGCTCATGATCCCCCGCTACGCCCGCCCCGAAATGGTCGCCATCTGGTCGCCGGAAACCCGTTTCCGCATCTGGTTCGAGATCGAGGCGCATGCGACCGACAAACTCGCCGAACTGGGCGTGGTGCCCAAGGAAGCGGCGAAGACCATCTGGGAAAAGGGCGGCCCCGCCACCTTCGACATCGACCGCATCGACGAGATCGAGCGCGAAACCAAGCACGATGTCATCGCGTTTCTGACGCACCTGGCGGAAATCGTCGGCCCCGAGGCGCGCTTCGTCCATCAGGGCATGACCTCCTCGGACGTGCTGGACACGACCCTTGCGGTGCAGCTCGCCCGCGCGACGGATCTGCTGCTCGTCGGCATGGACCGCCTGCTCGCCGCGATCAAGACGCGCGCGATGGAGCACAAGTTCACCCCCACTATCGGCCGCAGCCACGGCATCCACGCCGAGCCGGTCACCTTCGGCCTCAAGCTCGCGCAGGCCTATGCGGAGTTTGACCGCTGCCGCGCCCGCCTGCTCAACGCCCGCTCCGAGATTGCGACCTGCGCGATTTCCGGCGCCGTCGGCACCTTCGCCAACATCGATCCGCAGGTGGAGGAATACGTCGCCCAGCAGATGGGCCTTGCCGTTGAGCCGGTTTCCACGCAGGTCATCCCGCGGGATCGCCACGCCATGTATTTTGCGACCCTCGCCGTGATCGCCTCGTCGATCGAGCGCCTCGCGATTGAAATCCGCCACCTCCAGCGCACGGAAGTCTATGAGGCGGAGGAGTATTTCTCCCCCGGCCAGAAGGGCTCCTCGGCAATGCCGCACAAGCGCAACCCGGTGCTGACCGAGAACCTCACGGGCCTCGCCCGCATGGTGCGCGCCTACGCCCTGCCCGCCATGGAGAACGTGGCGCTCTGGCATGAGCGCGACATCTCGCACTCTTCGGTCGAGCGTTACATCGGCCCGGATGCCACCATCACGCTCGATTTCGCGCTCCATCGTCTCGCGATGGTGGTCGAGAAGCTGCTGGTTTACCCGGCCAACATGCAGAAGAACCTCGACAAGCTCTCCGGCCTGCACAATTCGCAGCGCGTGCTGCTGGCCCTCACACAGGCGGGCGTCTCGCGCGAGGACAGCTATCGCCTCGTCCAGCGCAACGCCATGAAGACCTGGCTGGAAGGCGCGGACTTCCTCACCTCGCTCAAGAACGACGCGGAAGTCTCATCGCGCATCCCGGCGGAAAAGCTCGAGGAGATGTTCGACCTCGGCTACCACTTCAAGCACGTCGAGACGATTTTCGATCGGGTTTTCGGAGCCTGATTGAACCATGAAATGGCCCGTCAAGCTCCTCGTCGCCCTCATCGCGCTGGGGCTTGCCGGACTGTTCGGGGCGGTGATTTTCGGCACCTCGCCCCCGCCCGCTGAACTCACCTCCATCAGCACGCCGTTCAAATCCGTCGATTTCTCGGATGTCCCGGCGCTCAAAACGCTTGCTGTCAAACACGGATCGCCCGTGGCCTACCGCCAGTACGGCACGGGCGAGAAGGGCGCGGTCATCGCCATCCACGGCTCCTCCGGGCAGAGCGTGAGCCTGCATCCGCTCGCCAAAGCGCTCGCAGCAGGTGGTTTCGCCGTCTACGTGCCCGACATTCGCGGCCATGGCGCCACCGGCATCCGGGGCGATGTGGATTTCCTCCACCAGCCCGACATGGACCTGATGGTCCTGATGCTGAAGGTGCGCGAGGAGCAGCGTGGCAAACCGCTGACGTTGATGGGCTTCTCGCTCGGCGGGGGCTTCCTGATCCGTTTCGTCGGCGCGCATTCCAACCTTCAGCCCGACAATCTCGTGCTGCTCGCCCCCGCGCTGGGGCCGGATGCGCCCACCATGCGCGGGCAGGACTCCGGACGCTGGGCAGCAGCGCATGTGCCGCGCTTCGTTGGCCTCACCATCCTGAATTATCTGGGCTTTACCTCGCTCAACGGGCTGGAGACGATCCGCTTCGCGGTTCCGCCCAACTCGGAAAAGCACCAGACCGCTGCTTACTCCTACCGTCTGCACGCCTCGCTACTGCCGCTGCGCTACAAGGCCTCCCTTGAAAAAATCAAGGCGCCCCTCCACGTCCTGAGCGGCGAGAAAGACGAGCTGTTCAATCCAGAGCTGATGCGCGCCGCCCTCGCCGGCACCAACCCCAAGCTCACCCTGACGATTGCGTCGGGCGTCGACCATGTCGGCCTCACGCTCGATCCGGCCGCATTGGCGGCCATCGTCGCAAAGACCGGAACCACACCATGAAGATCGCCCAAACCGCCATCCTGCTCGTGCCCGGCTTCGGCAACGCCGAGGAGGAGCATTGGCTCTCCGGCTGGGAGAAGAAGTTCCCCAACGCCCATCGCATCAAGGTGCCGGATTTTAACCACGCCGACCGCGCCTCATGGGTGGCCGCGATCGTCGAAGGCGCGCGGGCCCAGACCAAGCCGATCATCATCGTGGCGCATTCGCTTGGCGTCGCAGCGCTCGCCCATGCTGCGCCCCAACTGCCCGACACCGTGAAGGGGGCGTGGCTGGTGGCGCTCTCCGACTGGAACAAGCCGGACCTGATCCCCGGCGTGGCGCATGATTTTGCGCCGCTCCCGCGTGAGCCCCTGCCCTTCCCCAGCCAGCTCGTCGCCTCGCGCAACGATCCCTTCTGCGATTTCGAAACGGCGGCGGATTATGCCAATGCCTGGGGCGCGCACCTGATTGATGCGGGCGAGGTTGGCCACATCAACATCGAGAGCGGCCACGGCCCCTGGCCGGAGGGCATGATGCGCTTCGCCTCTTTCCTCTCTCGCCTGCCGGACTGACAGAAATTAAACTAAAGTCGTATGCGGCAATCCCCAATAGCGAATTCCCGCTGGCAGCTTATCCAGCGGGCATTCAACAGCCCCGCAAAAGCGGGCCAGAGGGGGTAGGCATGACCGCACCGATTTCTGCCGCCACGGAAGCGAAGACCGTTCCGTTCTACAAGCTGCTCTATGTCCAGGTTCTGTTCGCGATCGTGCTGGGGGCTATCGTCGGCTGGCTCTGGCCTGCCTTCGCCACCAACGACTGGATCAAGGCGATGGGCGACGGCTTCGTCAAGCTCATCAAGATGGTGGTGACCCCCATCATCTTCTGCACCGTCGTCTCCGGCATTGCCCATATTCAGGATGCCCGCTCGGTCGGTCGTGTCGGCGTCAAGGCGTTGATCTACTTCGAGATCGTCTCCACCATCGCGCTGGCCATCGGCCTACTGGTCGGCAACATCGTCCAGCCCGGCAAGGGCTTCTCGAGCGCCGGCGCGGATGCCGCCAAGGTCTCGGGCTTTCTCCAGAAGTCCACCGAAATGAAGTCGGTCGATTTCGTCATGGGCATCATCCCGGATAGCGTCGTCGGGGCCTTCGCCAAGGGCGACATCCTTCAGGTGCTGCTGTTCTCCATCCTGTTCGGCTTCGCGCTGATGGCGCTGGGCGACCGCGGCAAGGTGCTGCGCTCGTTCATCGATGATTCCGCCCATGCCATCTTCGGTGTCATCGCCATCGTCATGAAAGCGGCGCCCATCGGGGCTTTCGGCGCCATGGCCTACACCATCGGCAAGTTCGGCCCCGCCGCGCTCACCAACCTTTTCGGGCTGATCGCGACCTTCTACGTGACCGCGTTCCTGTTCATCATCGTGGTGCTTGGGCTCATCGCCCATGTCGTCGGCTTCTCCATCTTCAAGTTCATCCGCTATATCCGGGATGAACTCCTCATCGTGCTCGGCACCTCCTCTTCGGAAAGCGCCCTGCCGCAGCTGATGGAAAAGCTGGAGCGCCTCGGCTGCTCCAAGCCGGTCGTCGGCCTCGTGGTGCCCACGGGTTATTCGTTCAACCTCGACGGCACCAACATCTACATGACGCTGGCGACCCTGTTCATCGCGCAGGCGCTGGGCGTGGACCTTACTTTCACGCAGCAGATGACCATCCTGCTCGTGGCGATGCTCACCTCCAAGGGCGCATCCGGCATCACGGGTGCGGGCTTCATCACGCTGGCGGGCACGCTCGCGGTGGTCGATCCGCGCCTCGTGCCGGGCATGGCCATCGTGCTGGGCATCGACAAGTTCATGTCCGAGTGCCGCGCGCTCACCAACATCACCGGCAACGGCATCGCCTGCATTGTGGTGTCGTGGTGGGAAGGCGAGCTGGACCGCGAGAAGCTGAACAAGGCGCTCGACAAGCGCATCGACCCCTCGGATCTCGAAACGGCGGTTACGACGGGCTGATGTCAGCAGGAAGGCCGGGGTCCCCCCGGCCTTTTCACCCCCCTCAGACAGCAAAACGCCGCCCCGGAAGGAGCGGCGTTTTTTGTGGTCTTCCACAGAAGCAAGACAGCCGGACGGGCGCCGAGAGGCGCCCGTCTTGCTTTCGACCCCCACGAAAGCTCGGCTCAAGCGCCCTTGGTGAGCGCGAGAAGCTTTTTCGACAACACCGCCGAAAGCGGAATGGAAACCAGAAAGCCCAGCGCGACAGCTGCCGGAATCAGCACCTTCTCCTGACCACGCAGCGAAGGCATGGCGAGAATGGCGATCACCAGCACGCCCATGATGACGGTGGCGAGAACGATGTGGATGAGAATGGCGACTTTTGTCATGACGAACTCCGTCAGCGGGCGCTGAAAACGAGCAGACCTTCTTCCTGTTCGCACGCTGCGGCCTTGACCTTCATCAACGCTCCCGTTGACACATATCAAAAGTGGCATGGATCGCGCCCAACGGCGGATCGAAGCCAACAAAAAAGGCCGCCCTTGCGGGCGACCCTGATAGCTTTCAACACGCGCGCGGCTTTTTGCCGCATCCGCTTTACCCCGAAACCGGTCCCCACTTTCGGGGCGGATGAAGGTTTGTTTCCCGCATCCGCTTTACCCCGAAACCGGTCCCCAATTTCGGGGCGGATGCTTTAGCGCGAGTAGAATTCGATCACGAGGTTCGGCTCCATCTGCACCGGATACGGCACATCGGTCAGGGCCGGGATGCGGGCGAACTTCGCCACCATCTTGCCGTGGTCGACTTCGAGGAAGTCCGGCACGTCACGCTCGGCAAGGCCGGCGGCCTCAAGCACGAGGGTGAGCTGCTTGGAGGCTTCCTTCACTTCGATCACATCGCCAACCTTCACGAGGTAGGACGGGATGTTGACGCGCTTGCCGTTGACCTTGATGTGGCCGTGCGAGACGAACTGGCGGGCAGCGAACACGGTCGGCACGAACTTCGCGCGGTACACAACCGCGTCGAGGCGACGCTCGAGCAGGCCGATGAGGTTCTCACCCGAGTCGCCCTTCAGGCGGACGGCCTCGGCATAGTAACGGCGGAACTGCTTTTCCGAGATCGAGCCGTAGTAGCCCTTCAGCTTCTGCTTGGCACGCAGCTGGGTGCCGAAGTCCGAGAGCTTGCCCTTGCGGCGCTGGCCATGCTGGCCCGGGCCGTATTCGCGCTTGTTCACCGGGGACTTCGGACGGCCCCAGATGTTCTCGCCCATGCGGCGGTCAATTTTGTACTTGGCTTCGTGACGCTTGGTCATCGCTGGCTCCTGGTGCGGCCAGCGGAAAGCGAAATGCAAACCAGCCCCGGCAAAGGGGTTCAGGGCTTGCCGAACGCGTTCCAGCCGGCCTTTTCAAAGGGTGGAGCGCAGCAGACCTGTGCTCCGGGCTGTGGAACGCCCCTCCTCTCTCCTTGCGGAGCGACAGTCGCTGTTGAACCAACGCGACACGGGTGCGCAATCCCATGGCAAAGCCACGGGAAGCGGCGTCGATAGAGGCTTTTGCCGGTCCCGTCAAGGTTATGGACCGCACGGCGATGAGACGACATATTAACCAATCGCCTTTAGGTTGTATCGATCTAATATTCACCGAGAATCTGATCGCTCATGTTTGCTCGACTGCGCCAGGCTTCCACCCCTCCCCTCGCCCCGCCACCGGCAGCGCCGGCGGTCAACGAGGAACATCTCGTTCTCGCCATTCTGGCGACATTCGAGGGCAAGACGCCGCCCGAGCATGTGAAACTGTCCCCGGTTCTGGAGCAGACCCTCGCGGGCCTGCGCCGTGCCGCGCAGCAGCGCTCCAAGGTCGAACTCGGCGCCGCCGTGGAGCACTCCATGCACGCCAGCGAAGCCATGGCTGCGGCGGCCCTGATCCATGGTCAGGTCCGCGAAACCGCCCAGCGCTCCACGGCCATTGTCTCCACCCTCAATGACATGCGCTCGGCGATCGACAGTCTCGATGGCATGGCGGTCGAGGCCGTCGGCGTCATGGCGACAGCCGAGCAGGCCATGGATCAGTGCATTTCCTCCACCACCACGGCGGTGAACGCCTGCCAGCACATCGGGGACAGCTTCCGCGACATGAACGGCGCGGTGAGCGAACTCAGCGCCGCCGCGCAGGAAATCGGCGAATTCGTCGCCACCATCAACGCCATCGCAGGACAGACCAATCTTCTGGCCCTCAATGCCACCATCGAGGCGGCCCGCGCCGGCGATGCCGGCAAGGGGTTTGCCGTGGTTGCGGGCGAGGTCAAGACTCTCGCGGCCCAGACCCAACGCGCGACGGATGATATCCGTGCGCGCATCGAGCGCCTCACCGGGCAGGTGGTTCAGGTTGTCACCGGCATCACCACCTCGGAACACCGCGTCAAGGAAGCCATTGTCTCGACCCATGAGGTGGAAGCCGGCATCGGCAGCCTGCGCAACATGATGCAGGCCAACACGCGCCGCATGCATGCCATCTCCGACATTCTCCACGAAAAAGCCGAGGCCGCGACCCGCGTTGCGAATGATGCGGTGGGCATCGAGCAGCACGCCCGTGCCGCTTCCCAGCATGCCGACGAAGTGCTCAGTGCGGTGGGCTCGTCCGAGCGCGTGATCAATGAGCAGTTCGCTGAACTCGACCGCCGCGATATTCCCGGTTACGTGCTCTACCGGGCCAAATCCGATCACCTGCTGTGGAAAAAGCGCCTCGCGGAAGTGATGGCGGGTATGCAGAGCCTGCGGCCGGATGAACTGGCCGATCATCGCCAATGCCGTCTGGGCAAGTGGTATGAATCGGTGCAGGAGCCGTCCATCCGCAATCATCCGGCTTTTGCCGCCCTGCTCGCCCCGCATGAGGCCGTGCATGTGAATGGCCGCGAGGTCGCCCGCCTCTGCTCCATCGGCGATTGTGAGGGGGCCAAAGCCGCCTTCGTCCGCATGGAACAAGGCTCGAAAGGCGTGCTGGCGGCGCTGCAATCCCTGATCGACGCACAGCAGGTTTGAGGCAAACGCCCTCACCCGACAAAAAACCCCGGTCGCAAGGACCGGGGTTTTTTGTTGGGCGACAGCCAATGGATGCGCGCCTCAGGCGGCGCGCACACTGTTGAGGAAGTTGCGCACCTCTTCCGAGAGCCGGCTGCTGGCCGCATTGAGTTCGCGCGCTGCGCCATGCACATCGGAAGCCGCACGCCCTGTCTCCGTCGCCTCGCGGGCGACATGCGCAATGTTATCGGCCACAGCACCGGTCTGGGTGGCGGTCTGCTGGATGGAGCGGGCGATCTCGTCGGTCGCGTGCCCCTGCTCTCCCACAGCGGAAGAGATGCGCGCGGCAATGCTGGCAACCTCCGAAATCGTGCCGCAAATCTCCGCAATCGCCCGCACGGATTCCTCCGTCGCACTCTGCATGGCGTGAATCTGGCTGCCGATCTCCTCGGTGGCGCGGGCGGTCTGCCCGGCCAGATCCTTCACTTCTGAGGCGACCACCGCAAAGCCGCGCCCGGCATCCCCGGCGCGAGCGGCCTCGATCGTGGCGTTGAGCGCGAGCAGGTTGGTCTGGGCGGCAATATCGTTGATGAGCCGCACGACATCGCCGATACGCTCGGCTGCCTGCGCCAGCACCTGAATGCGCCCATTGGTCGCCTCGGCCTGCTCCACCGCGCGCGACGCCACCGCCGTCGATTCCTGCGCCTGCCGACCGATTTCGGTCACGGAGGCAGCCATTTCCTCGGTGGCGGCGGCGATGGACTGAACGTTGGCCGAGCTTTCCTGCGACGCGCTGGAAACCACGCCGGAAAGCTGCTCGGTACGCTCGGTGGAGTTGGTCAGCGTCAGGGCCGAGCCTTCCAGCTGGACAGCAGCGGTGCCGATCCCCCCCACAATCTGCCCCACGGCATGCTCGAAATGTGTCGCCAACTGGCTCATCTCGGCGCTGCGACGCTCCTCCATCTGGGCCTTCAGCGTCTCGCGCTCGGCCTCAGCCCCCTGCTGCTCACGCATGGCATCGCGGAACACTTCCACCGCATGAGCCATCACGCCCAACTCGTTGCGGCTATGGGCATGGGGAACCTCCACATCGGTCCGCCCTGCGGCCAGAATGGACATGGCCGAGGCAATCCCCTTGATGTCCCCTGCAATGCCCCGCGCCAGAATGAAGGCAATCACCCCCACCAGCACGAAACCCGCCAGCGTGAAAAGGACGCCGTTGCGGGCAGCATTCCACACCTGCTCACTCAGATCATCCACATAGACGCCGGTGCCGATCACCCAACCCCAAGGCTTGAAGTGCGCCACATGGCTGATCTTGGGCTGCGGGGCATCGGCGCCCGGCTTGGGCCAGGAATACCCATAGAAACCACGCCCCTCAGCGCGCGCAATGCGGGCAAACTCAAGGAACAGTGGCTTGCCGTCCGGGTCCTTCACCGTTGATTGATCCACCCCGTTCAGCTCGGGTTTCATCGGATGCATCACCATGCGGGCATCCAGATCGGAAATGAAGAAGTAGTCATCCCGCCCGTAACGCAGGCTGGAAAGACGCTGCGCGGCCCGCCGCTGGGCCTCGGCCTCGCCGAGGGTAGCGCTAGCACGACTTTCCTCCTCAACAATGCCATAGGCCAGTTCGGTGAGATGCTGCAGCTCGGAGCGGCGTTGCGCCTCCACGGAATGCGCCAGCCCACGCACCAGCCACACCGAGCACAGCCCGAAAACAGAAAATGCAATCAGGAGTAGAATTCCAATGCGGGAGCCGATCGAGAGATGCGTGAGCCGCGCCATGATGAACGTTCCGTTTGTAGAGACCACCGTTTCAGGCAGTATTCGAGACTTCGCCCTAAGACACGGTTAAACAAGGAAAATTCCCCATACACATAGGGAAATTTGATTATGTTTACTTGTTCGCGCGGATCTCGGGCGGCCAGAATGTGCCCACGCGTCTTATGTTGCGCCGCATCTAAAAAAGAGGATCAGAAGACCGCTAAAATGCGACCTGATCCTCAAGACCGAACCGGATCAAGGCCTGAGCGAGCGCGGGGCTTGCCGGCCGTCCCGCCGTGAGCGCGATGCGTCCCTCGCCCTGCCCCGGTGCTTCTCGCCCCCCGAGAAGGTGGGCGACCCGTCGAGCGATCGCAGGCGCGGGATCAATCCATTCCACCGGCCATGGGGCCAGCGCCTCGATGCGCGCTTGAATCAGCGGATAATGCGTGCAGCCCAGAACCACGACATCCGTTCGCACGGCCTCGCCCGCACGCGCGGCGGAGACAAAAGCGGGCGCGATTTCCGCTGAAATATCGGCATCGGACAGAGCCTCGCCCCGCAGCGCCCGCTCGGCGAGTTCCGCCAGACGCGGTGCGCCGACGAGGGTCACATCAACCCCGGTGGCAAAATCCCGGATCAGATCGGCAGTGTAGTCCCGACTCACGGTGCCGGGCGTTGCCAGCACGGAAACAAGCCCGCTTTTCGTGCGCTCCGCCGCCGGTTTGATAGCAGGCACCGTGCCGACCACCGGCATCGAATACCGCGCCCGCAGGTGCGGTAGCACCAAGGTGGAGGCCGTGTTGCAGGCAATGACAATGCAATCGGCAGCAAATCCCTGCATCGCCTTTGCGATGACCTCATCCACCCGCGCGATCAGAACATCCGGGGCGAGCTTGCCATAGGGAAACAGCGCATCGTCCCCGAGGTAGAAATACTCCGCCCCCGGCAGCTTTTCCCGCAGCGCCGCCAGCACGCTCAGGCCACCGAGACCGGAGTCGAACACAAGGATTTTCGGGGCTTCAGACGGGTTCATGAGGATCTGAGGTAAGACGGCAGAGCCGGACGGTCAATTACCGCACTCATGGGACGCTTCCCGTGAGCGAGAAGGGATCAGGCCGTGGCGAGCCGAAGGCCTGCGCAAGCCAAACGGGTGAAATTCGAGCACCGGAGCGGAGCATACATCAAGGTATGTGAGCACCGGAGCACAGAATTTCGCTCGTTGCAGCCCGGCATCATCCCTTCTTCGGAGCCGGGGAGCCGCGGCGGACGAGCATATCAATCGCCCCCCTCAGCGTCTTGATGTCCTGCTCGGTGGGGTCGAGCCGGTGCACGATGTTACGCATGTTGCGGATCATGGTGGGGCGCTTGTCGTCGGGCCAGAAAAAGCGCGCGCGCTCCAGATGCCCCTC
This sequence comes from Pseudomonadota bacterium, assembly GCA_020161475.1. Classification (GTDB taxonomy): domain Bacteria; phylum Pseudomonadota; class Alphaproteobacteria; order Rhizobiales; family Beijerinckiaceae; genus Rhabdaerophilum. Next base: position 11,332 of record JAIUNQ010000053.1, read on the forward strand.
CAGAAAATCAAAGAAGGCGAAGAGGCTCTCGCGCTTGGCGGGCACATTCTCCTCGGGCATCGAGAAGGGCACGGCCTCGCCGGTCTGGTGGCGATACCATTCATAGCCTGTCAGCAGCACTGCCTGCGCGAGATTGAGCGAGGCGAACTTCGGATTGACCGGAAAGGTGATGATTTCACTGGCAAGCGCCACATCATCGTTCTCTAGGCCTGTGCGTTCCGGCCCGAACATCAGCCCGACCCTTTCGCCCCGCGCAAGGCGGCCATGCGCCTGCGCCATGGCTTGTCCCGGCACCAGCACCCGTTTGGCCTGCCCCCTCTCTCGCGCGGTGGTGGCATACACATGCGAAAGATCGCCCAGCGCCTCTTCCAGTGTGTCGAACAGCTTCGCGTTCTCCAGAATAGCGCTTGCCCCGGCCGCGGCCTGAAAAGCCCCCTTTTTCATGCGTGTTTTCTGCGGCCAGCCATCCCGCGGGGCCACAAGCCGCATTTCGGAGAGGCCGAAATTCGCCATGGCACGGGCACACATGCCGATGTTTTCGGCGAGCTGCGGACGCACCAGAATGACAACCGGCGCGGGGCTGGCCGGATCCGTGATTGCGTTCTCGCTCATGTCGTTTGTTGGCCTCTCTCGAAAGCGACGGTTTGGGGCAGGCTTCGCCTATCGTCAATCTTTGCCATTGCGCGAGGGGGTGCTATAGCCCGGGTGCAAGGAGGATGCAGGGTTTTCAGCGCTTTTTTGCACTGCAACGCTGCAGATCGCCCAAAAGACACTCAACAATTTCGAGGCCTTTCCCCAATGAAAAAAATCAAGGTAGCTAACCCGGTCGTCGAGATGGACGGTGACGAGATGACCCGCATCATCTGGCAGTTCATCAAAGACAAGCTGATCCACCCCTACCTTGACATCAAGCTCGACTATTACGACCTCTCGATCGAGAACCGCGACGCCACCAACGATCAGGTGACGATCGACTCCGCCGAGGCCACCAAGCGCCACGGCGTGGCGGTGAAATGCGCGACCATCACCCCTGATGAAGCCCGCGTGAAGGAATTCAACCTCAAGGAAATGTGGAAGTCGCCCAACGGCACCATCCGCAACATCCTCGGCGGCACCATTTTCCGCGAGCCGATCATCTGCAAGAACGTGCCGCGCCTCGTGCCGGGCTGGACCCAGCCGATCGTGGTGGGCCGTCATGCCTACGGCGATCAGTATCGCGCCACCGACTTCAAGTTCCCCGGCAAGGGCACCCTCACCATCAAGTTCGTGGGCGAGGATGGCACCGTGATCGAGAAGGAAGTCTTCAAGGCTCCGTCCGCCGGCGTGTCGCTCTCGATGTACAACCTCGATGATTCGATCCGCGATTTCGCGCGTGCCTCGCTCTCCTATGGCCTGCTGCGCAACTATCCGGTCTATCTCTCGACCAAGAACACGATTCTCAAGGCCTACGACGGCCGCTTCAAGGACATCTTCCAGGAAGTCTACGAGACCGAGTTCCTCGATCAGTTCAAGGCCAAGGGCCTGATCTATGAGCACCGCCTCATCGACGACATGGTCGCCTCGGCCCTCAAGTGGTCCGGCGGCTATGTCTGGGCCTGCAAGAACTACGACGGCGACGTGCAGTCGGACGTGGTGGCGCAGGGCTTCGGCTCGCTCGGCCTGATGACCTCGGTGCTGATGACGCCGGATGGCAAGGTGGTGGAGGCGGAAGCCGCCCACGGCACCGTGACCCGCCACTACCGCGAGCACCAGAAGGGCAAGGAGACCTCCACCAACTCCATCGCCTCCATCTTCGCCTGGACGCGCGGCCTGATGCATCGCGCCAAGCTCGATGGCAACGAAGAGCTCAAGAAGTTCGCTCTCACCCTTGAGAAGGTCTGCGTGGACACCGTGGAAGCGGGCTACATGACCAAGGATCTGGCGCTGCTCGTCGGCCCGGACCAGAAGTTCCTCTCCACGTCGGGCTTCCTCGACAAGGTGGACGAGAACCTCCAGAAGGCCATGGCGTAAGCC
>JAIUNQ010000054.1 GCA_020161475.1 Pseudomonadota bacterium
CATGCTGGCATCGGCGCTCATGCCCGCCACCTGCCGTGCAATGAAGGACCGCGACCGGAAAAGGAACGGCTCGCAAGACAGGCCTGCGCCAGCGGGCGTGATGTCTCACGGTCATCAACAGCGCGAAATTCGCGTGGTGGCTAACGAACGGGAATGGGAAATTTCTGGATCACCAACATCCTGTTTTCCTCAAGGAAAAAGGATGGTGGAGCTGAGCGGGATCGAACCGCTGACCTCGTCATTGCGAACGACGCGCTCTCCCAACTGAGCTACAGCCCCGGAACCGGAGGGCGGTTGTTTCCCTCATTGCGGCGCAGAAGTCAACGCCCCTGAGCGGCATTTTTTTGCAGGCCCTTTCTCGCGCTTGCGAGAGGGGGGCGCGCTCGGCTAGGAATGAACATCACAGCGCATCGAGGCGGGCAGGAGTAGGCATGGTTCCGATTTTGTGGCTCTTCAACAAGGTCATCGACATCTATTCCTTTCTGCTGCTCGCCTATGTCGTGCTCACGATGTTGACGAGCTTCGGCATTGTGAACGCGCGCCAGCAACTGGTCTCCACCATCGGCGAATTCCTCTATCGCATCTGCGAGCCGGTGCTGGGGCCGATTCGTCGCCGTATGCCGGACCTCGGCCCGGTCGATATCTCCCCGATGGTGCTGCTGCTCGGCCTGCAATTTCTGCAGGTTGCGGTGAATTATTACGCGCGCAGCCTGTTCTTCTGAGCCATGGATCGGCCTTGGCGGTGTGAAGGCGGCGCCATCACGCTGCATCTGCGCCTGACGCCCAAGGGCGGACGCGACAGCTTCGACGGTTTTGCCGAAGGCTCTGACGGCAAGACACATGCTCTGGCGCGCGTGCGGGCCGTGCCGGAAGACGGAGCGGCCAATGCGGCTCTCGTGGCGCTGCTCTCCAAAACGTTGGGTGTGCGAAAAACCGTGATCGAGGTGGTGGCCGGGCACACCGCGCGCTTGAAGACCCTGCGCATTGAGGATGGGCAGGGCGTGGCGCTTGACGCGCTGGAGGCCCATTGGGGGCGGCAGGCCGGTGCCACGATCTGAGGGGAGCGCGACGATAGGGCTTCTTCCCTAAAGGTCGCAGCAAATGTTGCATTGCCCAAATGGTCATTCTGCGTTATCGCAGCGCAAATTTGCCTTTTGGAATCTTTCCAGCATCGGGGGTAACTCAATGGCCCGGACCAGCCCGGCGGAGCGTCCGCTTTCTCCGCATCTCCAGATCTACAAGCCGACCATCACCATGATGATGTCGATCCTGCATCGCATCACCGGCGCGGCGCTGTTCTTCGGCACGCTGCTTGTTGTCGGCTTCCTGCTCGCGCTCGCCTCGGGCAAGGCCTCGTTTGCCACCGCGCAGGCCATTTATGGTTCAGCGCTCGGTAAGCTGGTGCTGTTCGGCTATACCTATGCGCTGTTCCAGCACATGCTGGGCGGCATCCGCCATTTCATCTGGGATACGGCTGCCGGTCTTGAGCGCGAAACCCGCTTCAAGCTCGCCTGGGCGACGCTCATCGGTGCGCTGGCGCTGACGGTCCTCGTCTGGATCTGTGTGCTGGTCGGCTAAGGGGGCAACAATGGCAAAATCGACCAATCCTTTCGTCACCCCGACTGCCCGCGTGCGCGGCCTCGGTGCCGCCAAGTCCGGCACGGGTCATTTCTGGCTCAGCCGCGTCACCGCGCTCTCGAACGCCATCCTCACCGTGGCCTTCGTGATCATCGTGCTCAAGCTGATCAAGACCGACTATGCCGGTGCGATCAAGCTGATCGGCCATCCGGTGGCGGCGATCCTGATGCTGCTCTTCACCCTTTCGGCGGCGGTGCACATGCGCCTGGGTATGCAGGTCATCATCGAGGACTATATCCATTCCGAGGGCAAGAAGGTTGTGCTTCTGGCGCTCAACACCTTCTTCGCCATCGCGGTCGGCGTTGCCGCCGCCTATTCGATCCTCAAGATCGGCTTCGCCGCCTGATCGTTGGAAGGAACTTCACTTATGGCAAGCACCAATCCCAAGGCCGGCGCCAGCGTCACCATCGGTGGCCGCGCCTATCCGATCATCGACCACGCCTATGACGTCGTTGTCGTGGGCGCGGGCGGCGCGGGTCTGCGCGCGACCCTCGGCATGGCCGAGCAGGGCCTGCGCACGGCCTGCATCACCAAGGTCTTCCCGACCCGCTCGCACACGGTTGCGGCGCAGGGCGGCATTGCTGCCTCGCTCGCCAACATGGGTCCGGACAGCTGGCAGTGGCACATGTTCGACACCGTGAAGGGGTCGGACTGGCTCGGCGACAACGACGCGATGGAATACCTTGCGCGTGAAGCCCCGGCGGCGGTCTACGAGCTTGAGCACTACGGCGTGCCGTTCTCGCGTACCGAAGAGGGCAAGATTTACCAGCGCCCCTTCGGTGGCCACACCACCGAATACGGTGAAGGCCCGCCCGTGCAGCGCACCTGCGCCGCGGCCGACCGCACTGGCCACGCCATTCTCCACACGCTCTATGGCCAGTCGGTCCGCAACAAGGCCGAGTTCTTCGTCGAGTATTTCGCGCTCGACCTGATCATGGGCGATGACGGCGCCTGCCAGGGCGTGATGGCCTGGAAGCTCGACGACGGCACCATCCACCGCTTCCGCTCGAAGCTGGTGGTGCTCGCCACCGGCGGCTATGGCCGCGCTTACTTCTCCGCCACCTCGGCCCATACCTGCACCGGCGACGGTGGCGGCATGGTGGCCCGTGCGGGCCTGCCGCTGCAGGACATGGAGTTTGTGCAGTTCCACCCGACCGGCATCTACGGTTCGGGCTGCCTCATCACCGAGGGTGCGCGCGGCGAAGGTGGCTATCTCACCAACTCCAACGGCGAGCGCTTCATGGAGCGCTACGCGCCGACCTACAAGGATCTGGCCCCGCGTGACTTCGTTTCGCGCTGCATGACCATGGAAGTGCGCGAAGGCCGCGGCGTGGGCAAGAACAAGGACCACATCTTCCTGCACCTCGATCACCTCGATCCCAAGATCCTGCACGCGCGTCTGCCGGGCATCTCGGAATCGGCCAAGATCTTCGCGGGCGTGGACCTGACCAAGGAGCCGATCCCGGTCATCCCGACCGTCCACTACAACATGGGCGGCATTCCCACGAACTACTGGGGCGAGGTCCTCAACCCGACCGCCGGCAACGAAGATGCCGTGGTGCCGGGCCTGATGGCCGTGGGCGAAGCGGGCTGTGCCTCGGTGCACGGCGCGAACCGCCTCGGCTCCAACTCGCTGATCGACCTCGTGGTGTTCGGCCGCGCGGCCTCGATCCGCGCCGGTCAGGTGCTCGATCGCAAGGCTGCGATCCCGGGCATCAACACCAAACAGGACGAGCTGATCATGGGCCGCTTCGACAAGGCGCGCCACTCGAATGGCGCGATCCCGACCGCCGAGCTGCGCCTTGAGATGCAGCGCGCCATGCAGGAAGACGTGGCGGTGTTCCGCGACGGCCCGACCCTCAAGAACGGCTGCGAGCGCATGACCAAGGTGTGGGGCAAGAAGGCCGACATCAAGGTTTCGGACCGCTCGCTGGTGTGGAACTCGGATCTGGTGGAAACGCTGGAGTTCGACAACCTCGCCATCAACGCGATTGCCACCGTTTATGGTGCGGAAGCGCGTCAGGAAAGCCGTGGCGCCCACGCCCGTGAGGACTTCACCAAGCGTGATGACGTCAATTGGCGCAAGCACACCGTGGCGCGCGTCGGCGAGGACGGCAAGGTCGACCTCTCCTATCGTGCCGTGCACACCCAGACCCTGACCGGCGAAATGCCGGACGAGAAGATCGCCCCGAAGGAGCGCAAGTTCTAAGATGGCCGAATTCAATCTTCCCAAGAACTCCCGCCTCACCGAAGGCAAGACCTGGCCCAAGCCCGCGGGTTCCAATATCCGCGAGTTCAAGATCTATCGCTGGGATCCGGATGGGGAATCCAATCCGCGTATGGACACCTATTTCGTCGATTGTGATGATTGCGGCCCGATGATTCTGGACGCGATCCTCTGGATCAAGAACAAGGTCGATCCGACGCTGACCTTCCGCCGCTCCTGCCGCGAAGGCATCTGCGGCTCCTGCGCGATGAACATCGATGGTCTCAACACCCTCGCCTGCACCAAGGGCATGGATGAGATCTCGGGCCCCATCAAGATCTACCCGCTGCCGCATATGCCGGTGGTGAAGGATCTCGTGCCGGATCTGACGCGCTTTTACGCCCAGCACGCCTCGATCGAGCCGTGGCTCAAGACCGACACTCCCGCTCCCGAGAAGGAGTGGCGTCAGTCCCCGGCCGACCGCGACAAGCTCGACGGCCTCTACGAGTGCATCCTGTGCGCCTGCTGCTCGACGTCGTGCCCGAGCTACTGGTGGAATGGCGATCGCTACCTCGGCCCGGCGGCCCTCCTTCAGGCCTATCGCTGGCTGATTGACAGCCGCGATGAGTCAACCGGCGAGCGCCTCGACAACCTCGAGGACCCGTTCCGTCTCTATCGCTGCCACACCATCATGAACTGCTCGAACGCTTGCCCGAAGGGTCTCAACCCCGCCAAGGCGATCGCCGAGATCAAGAAGATGATGGTCGAGCGCCAGTACTGATCCTGACAAACCCTGTCAGCCTCAGTTCTTAACGAACCCCCGTTGGAAACAGCGGGGGTTTTTTTATGCTCGATCATATTGGTTACACGGTGCGCGACTATGCGCGTTCGCGCGCCTTCTTTCTCCAGTGCCTTGCGCCGCTGGGCTATGGCTTGGTGATGGAGTTCCCCAAGGGGAGCATCCCCGGCCATGGCGCACATGCCGGGTTCGGCACGCCCGATGCGCCGGCCTTCTGGATTTCGGAGGACGGGAAGCCGCTCGAAAGCCGTCTTCACATTGCTTTTGCAGCGAAAGACCGGGCGCAGGTCGATGCGTTTCATGCTGCGGCGCTGGCAGCGGGCGGGGTCGATAACGGTCCGCCCGGGCTTCGCCCGCATTACCATGCGCAGTATTATGGGGCCTTTATCATCGACCCCGATGGTCACAACATCGAAGCTGTATGCCATTCAGCGCCTTAGTCACGCCTTGTTCACCCTTTTTCTGCACTAGTTATTCATCTATGCCGGAACTTCGGCGAAGGACGAAATGCGGAGGGGTGCATGGCCGCCAAGATGAGCAAGGCCCGTGTGGTGATGACATTGCCGGTTCTGCTGACACTGGCAGCGTGTGAATCCAGTTCGCGCCTTGGTTCCATGTTGCCGGGCGGCAGCGTGGGCCCTTCGCCGCGGGTGAGTTCACGCGGTGCGCCCTCGCCCCTGACACCCGCGCCCATTGGTGATGTGCAGACCTCCGACCTGAGTGGCGGCAGTGTCGCCTCCTCGTCTTTGCCGCCGCCTTCCAGCCCGCCCCCCACACCGGCAAGCCCGCCGCGTTCGGGCGGGCTCGGCGCGCCGGGCAATTTCGGGACTGCGCCGATTGATCCGCCGCCCGCGCCGCCTGTGGCTGCGCCCGCGCCCTCTGCTCCGGGCTCGCCGACCTATTATCCCTCGGGTTCTGCGCCCGCACCCGGGGCCAATCCCGCGCCGCCGCGCGTTGCCACGGCTCCTGCCGCGCCCGTTGCGCCGCCCAGCCGTACGGCGGTGATCGGCAACTGGTCGGTGAGTGAGGCGCAAGGCTCCAGCTGCCGCATCACGCTCTCCAGCGCGCCCAAGCTTGATCTTTACGGCGCCGGTACGAGTGGCTGCCAGACCAAGGAACTTCAGCGCGTGAATGCCTGGGAGCTGTCGGGCTCTGAACTGCTGCTCTATGAGCCGGGCGGTGGTGTGGTGGCACGTCTGCGCCAGTCGAGCGGGGGCTATTCCGGGGCGACAGCCCGCACCGGTGCCCCGGTCAGCATCTCCAAATGACAAAAGCCGCCCTTCGGGGCGGCTTGTTTGGCCGGCTTTTGCTTAATGGCGGGCGACGCGGGAGTTTTCGTCCACGCCCAGCGGCTGGCGACGGCTCAGCGCCTTGCGGTGCCATTCCCACGCCTGATGGGCGTAGGCGGTGGCATCGTCGATAACCTCCCGCATCAGCGAGATCATTGTGCGATGCGGCGTTTCGACCATGGCGACCGATTCATCCATCTCCACCACGATTTCGGCCGAGAACTTGCGCGCGAGATGACGCATCGGCGCATTGTACTTCAGGCAGGTCATGTAGAGCTTGTGGTAGCCGCGGTTGCGGGCCGAGCGCAGCAGACGTGCGAACAGCTCGGTGCCGACACCGCAGTTGCGCCAGTTCTGGTTCACGGAGAAGGCAGCCTCAGCCTCTTCGGCGAAGAGTTCGCCGATGGGGCGCAGTTCGGCCACGCCAATCAGCTCCTCACCCACAAAAGCGCCGTGCAGCACCGCGTTGAGCGTGAAGCAGCGATCCGCGTATTGCTTGAGAAAGGCATCGGTTGTGGCCATGCCGAAGCGCGTGCGACGGCACTCGGGATCGAGGGCGAGCAGGTGCTTCTCGAAGGCGAGATGATCAGTGATGTGCAGCTTGCGGTAGGTGAGCTGGCTCAGGCCTGCGCTGGGCATGTCAGATCTTCCTCATGGGCGGTGCCTCGCACCGCGAAAAAAACGACGAGCCCCTCACTCGCCTGTCGATTCACCCCTTATTGCTGCAATGCAATATAATTCACTTGTGACCAAATATTGGCAAAAACCGCGCCTGTGCCGCGCATGACAGTTATGCAGGAGTGCATACCACCAGCGCTCCAAGCAAAGCCGGGCGGCAAATGGTTCGTATTTCGACGTTTATCGCTCTTTTCCTCGGGGCTTGCCTCCGTTAAGGGGGCTTTACGAGGCGGGGAGCTGATATGTCCGGAGTGATTGCGTCGCGCTATGCGGCCATGGTGGCGGAAGGGCGGATCGAGGCCGATCCGGCGCAGGCGCGCATTGTCGCCAAGCTGGATGCTTTGGCGCAGCGGCTGGAATCGCACCGCCTTGCGCGCAAAGGCTCCGCGCTTGGCTGGCTTTTCGGCAAGAAGCAGCCGGATGCGCCGATCAAGGGGCTTTATCTCTGGGGTTCGGTGGGGCGCGGCAAAACTATGCTCACGGACCTGTTTCACCAGAGCCTGAATGTGCAGCGCAAGCGCCGTGCGCATTTCCATGCCTTCATGGCCGATGTGCATGCGCGCATCCATGCCTGGCGCCAGCTCTCCAAGGCGGGCAAGGTGAAGGGAGATGACCCCATTACCCCGGTGGCGGAAGCGCTGGCGAATGAGGCCTGGGTGCTGGTGTTCGACGAGTTTTCCGTCACCGATATCGCGGATGCGATGATCCTCGGGCGGCTGTTTCAGGCGCTGCTGGCGCGCGGGGTGGTGATCCTTGCGACCTCGAACGTCGAGCCGGTGAACCTCTATCACAACGGTCTCAACCGCACGCTGTTCCTGCCGTTCATCGATATGATCGGCCAGCACATGGAGATCGTGCGGCTCGATGCCAAAACCGATTACCGGCTGGAGAAGCTCGCAGGGCACCCGGTCTATTACAGCCCGAATGATGAGACGGCCACGGCGGCGCTGGATGCGTTTTTCGAGGAACTCTCGGCGGGCAATCGTGTGGGTGCCAAAAAGCTCGATCTGGGCGGGCGCTTTCTCGACATTCCGGTGGCGGCGGGCGGTGTGGCCCGCATGAACTTCGAGCAGCTGTGCATGAGGCCGCTCGGCACGCAGGATTTCCTCGCGCTGGCGCGCGAATTCCATACGCTGATCCTCGATGACATTCCCAAGCTCGATTTTTCGATGCGCAACGAGACCAAGCGCTTCATCAACCTGATCGACATTCTCTACGAGAACCACGTCAAGCTGATCGCCTCTGCCGCTGTGGAACCGCAGGATCTCTATCACGCGCCGATCGGCCATGAGGCTTTCGAGTTTGACCGCACGGTCTCGCGCCTCATTGAAATGCGGTCCGAGAGCTATCTGGCGGCGCCCCATGGCCGTCCGGACAGCGAGGCGAGCGGGGACACCACCGGGCTGGTCGATACATGAGCGACGGCGGGATCGAGAGCACGCGTGCGCGCATCCTGAGTGCTGCCGCCCTCGAGATCCGCCAGATCGGGCCGCGCCGGATGAGTGTTTCAGGTGTGGCAACCCGGCTCGGGATGAGCCATGCCAATGTCTACCATTACTTCGCCAGCAAGGCGGCCCTGGTGGAGGCGGTCCTCAACGTCTGGCTACGCACGGTTGAGGTGCGCCTTCAGGACATCGTCGATGGCCCCGACCCGGCGGACGACAAGCTGGAACGCTTCCTGACAACGCTGGCGCGCGCCTATGCCGAGGGGCAGAAGGCGGATGGCGCTATTTTTCGCCTCTTGGCCGAGCCCGGGGTCGCGGTGCGCGAGGCGGAGCGCCATCTGCGGCGTGTCGAGGGGTGGCTGGAGCGCATCGCAGAGGAGGGGATTTCGACCCGCCTGTTCCATCTGAGCGAAGTGCGGCGGGCGGCACAACTGGCGGGCGATCTGGCGGCCTCCTATTGTGATCCGCGTATGGTTCTGGTGCGTGGCGGGGATGTGGTTTCCGAACAGCGGCGCGACCGTGCGATCCGGGCGGCGGTGCGGGCTCTGGTTGGGCGCTGAGCCGCCTTCAAATTACAATAATTGAAAACTGTAAAGCGTCATTTTGCGCGAATTTTGCCGCAACGCGGAATCGTCGATTCGCCCAAGTGTCTGAAATTCAAGGTGCAGCGCAAAAAACCTCGCGCGGGTGTTTCAAAGTAGGGCAGGCTACCCCCCTCAATTGGTCGAGGTTTGCATTTGAGCGGTTGCACCCGCGCGTGAAGGGGACTACGCCATTGCCGCTCGCATGGTCGGGCATGAACCCGAAGCCGTACGTTCAAGGGGGCATTTTCCCCGGCGTCCTGGACTGGCTTCTCGTGACATTACGTGGCGCCCCCGCGCCCACCATTCAGGAATTTTCCCATGGCACGTTCGAAGATCGCCCTTATCGGGTCTGGCCAGATCGGCGGCACGCTCGCGCACCTCGCGGGTCTCAAGGAACTGGGCGACGTCGTCCTGTTCGACATCGCCGAAGGCATCCCGCAGGGCAAGGGTCTCGACATCGCCGAATCCGCCCCTGTTGACGGCTTCGACGCCAAGTACACCGGCACGCAGGACTATTCGGGCATCGAAGGCGCGGATGTCGTCATCGTCACCGCCGGCGTGCCGCGCAAGCCCGGCATGAGCCGCGATGACCTCATCGGCATCAACCTTAAGGTGATGGAATCGGTCGGCAAGGGCATCAAGCAGTATGCGCCGAAGGCTTTCGTGATCTGCATCACCAACCCGCTCGACGCCATGGTGTGGGCGCTGCAGAAGTTCTCGGGCGTGAAGCCGAACAAGATCGTCGGCATGGCCGGCGTGCTCGACTCGGCCCGCTTCCGCCACTTCATCGCCGATGCGGTCAATGTTTCGGTGAAGGACGTGAACGCCTTCGTGCTCGGCGGCCACGGCGACGACATGGTCCCGCTGGTGCGCTACTCCACCGTTGCCGGCATCCCGCTGACCGATCTGGTCAAGATGCGCTGGATCAGCCAGGAGCAGCTGGACGCCATGGTCGAGCGCACCCGCAAGGGCGGCGGCGAAATCGTCAACCTGCTCAAGACCGGTTCGGCCTTCTACGCCCCGGCGGCCTCCGCCATCGCGATGGCTGAGTCGTATCTCAAGGACCAGAAGCGCGTTCTGCCCTGCGCCGCGTATCTGAAGAACGACTACGGCGTGAAAGACATGTTCGTCGGCGTTCCGGTGGTGATCGGTGCCAAGGGCGTCGAGCGCGTCGTGAAGGTGCGCCTCAACGCCGCCGAGAAGGAAATGATGGCCAAGTCCATCGCGTCTGTTCAGGGCCTCGTCGAAGCCTGCAAGACCATCAACCCGGCGCTCGCCAACTAAGAGCATCGGCAGAGTATCGGGCCGGGCTGCTGTCCGGCCCTTTCCCTCGCTTTCCCCAGTCTGAGGAATTTCCATGAATATCCATGAATATCAGGGCAAGGCCATCCTGAAGGCCTACGGCGCGAATGTTTCCGCCGGCTTCCCGGCGCTGACGGTGGCGGAAGCCGTCGAAGCTGCCAAGAAGCTTCCGGGCCCGCTTTATGTTGTTAAAAGCCAGATCCACGCGGGCGGCCGCGGCAAGGGCAAGTTCAAGGAACTCCCGACCGATGCCAAGGGCGGTGTTCGCCTCGCCTTCTCGATCGACGAGGTCGAGAAGCACGCGAAAGAAATGCTCGGCAACACGCTGGTGACCATCCAGACCGGCGAAGCCGGCAAGCAGGTCAACCGCCTCTACATCGAGGACGGCTCGGACATCGAGAAGGAGTTCTACATCTCCCTGCTCGTGGACCGTGAAACCGGGCAGACCGCGTTCGTGGTTTCGACCGAAGGCGGCATGGACATCGAAGCGGTGGCCCATGACACCCCGGAAAAGATCATCACCTTCTCCGTCGATCCGGCCACCGGCGTGATGCCGCACCACGGTCGCGCGGTTGCCAAGGCGCTGAACCTGTCGGGCGATCTCGCCAAGCAGGCGGAAAAGCTGACCGCCCAGCTCTACGCGGCCTTCGTCGACAAAGACATGTCGATGCTCGAGATCAACCCGCTGATCGTCACCAAGGACGGCAAGCTGAAGTGCCTCGACGCCAAGGTCGGCTTCGACTCGAACGCGCTCTACCGTCACCCCGACGTGATGGAACTGCGTGACCTCACCGAAGAAGACGCGAAGGAAATCGAGGCCTCCAAGTACGACCTCGCCTATATCGCGCTCGATGGCACCATCGGCTGCATGGTCAACGGTGCGGGCCTCGCCATGGCGACCCTCGACATCATCAAGCTCTACGGCGCCGAGCCCGCGAACTTCCTCGACGTCGGCGGCGGCGCTTCTGAAGAGAAGGTGACCGCTGCGTTCAAGATCATCACGGCTGATCCGAACGTGAAGGGCATCCTCGTCAACATCTTCGGCGGCATCATGAAGTGCGACGTCATCGCCCGCGGCGTGATCGGCGCGGTGAAGGCTGTCGGCCTGCAGGTTCCGCTCGTTGTCCGCCTCGAAGGCACCAACGTGGAAGAGGGCAAGAAGATCATCCGCGAGAGCGGTCTCAACGTCATCCCGGCGGATGACCTTGATGACGCCGCGCAGAAGATCGTCAAGGCCGTGAATGGGTAAGACGCATTGAATGCCATTCTCTACATTCTGATGCTCTCGTTTCCGTTTTTGATTTGCGGGGCAGGAGTTCTGATGTGGGGAAAGAAGGGCGCTTGGATCATGATGTGGGGAATGGTGGCGGTTTTCGCCTCAACCCCACTCTGGTTGGTCGGAGCGACTTTCGGGGGTGTTCCGAAAGGAATGCGCATTGATCTTGCGGGAGCCGCGTGGGTTGGAGCGTATTTGGTCGGAAGCGCCTTTTTGGCAGCAAAGTATGTGAAATGAACCGTTTTCCGGCCATTGCGCCGCAGAGGAAATAGAGATGTCCATTCTCATCAACAAAGACACCAAGGTGATCTGCCAGGGCTTCACCGGCAAGAACGGCACCTTCCACTCCGAACAGGCGATCGCCTATGGCACCAAGATGGTCGGCGGCACCTCGCCGGGCAAGGGTGGCTCGACCCACCTCGGCCTGCCGGTGTTCGACACCGTTGCCGAAGCCCGCGAGAAGACCGGCGCTGACGCCTCGGTCGTCTACGTGCCGCCGCCCGGCGCTGCGGATGCGATCTGCGAGGCCATCCAGGCCGAGATCCCGCTCATCGTCTGCATCACCGAAGGCATTCCGGTGCAGGACATGATCCGCGTGAAGCGTGCCCTCGTCGGCTCGAAGTCGCGCCTCATCGGCCCGAACTGCCCGGGCGTCGTCACCGCGGGTGAGTCGAAGATCGGCATCATGCCGGCCAACATCTTCCGCCCCGGCAACGTCGGCATCGTGTCGCGCTCCGGCACGCTGACCTACGAAGCGGTGTTCCAGACCACGCAGGAAGGCCTCGGCCAGACCACGGCGGTCGGCATCGGCGGCGACCCGGTGAAGGGCACCGAGTATATCGACATGCTCGAGATGTTCCTCGCGGACCCGAAGACCGAGTCGATTATCATGATCGGTGAAATCGGTGGCTCGGCGGAAGAAGAAGCCGCCCAGTTCATTGCGGACGAAGCCAAGCGTGGCCGCAAGAAGCCAATGGTCGGCTTCATCGCCGGTCGTACGGCCCCTCCGGGCCGCCGCATGGGCCATGCCGGTGCGATCATCTCCGGCGGCAAGGGCGGCGCGGAAGACAAGATCGCCGCGATGGAAGCCGCGGGCATCCGCGTTTCCCCGTCGCCGGCCCGCCTCGGCAAGACGCTGGTGGATGTGCTGAAGGGCAAGTAAGCCCAAAAGGCGCGGCGCATCGGGGGGTGCGCCGTGCTTCTCTCCTCAAAAGACTGCAGGCGGGCGCGTTCCTGCCGCCAAAAAGCAAGAATTCGGGTCTCTTTCGCAGAGGCCGGGGGACGGAGAAACCGCCGCAAGGCGTAAAGCGCATTTTCAAGCAAAGTGGTTTGCCGGTTTGCGTGAAGAGAATGCGACGGAACAAGACAATCGGGCCGGGTGCCATGTGGCAACCCGTGGACATCCAGAGACTTAGGGTCGACCGTCATGGATCGTGAATTCGATAATAACTCCGCGCTCTCGGGCGCCAATGCCGCCTATCTTGAGCAGATTACCGGTGACGTGACGCCGGGGCCGAGCTGGGCGCGTTCCAACTGGCCGGTGACGCCGCGCAACGAGCTGATCTCCGCGCTCGACGGCAACTGGGCTTCGGTCGAAAAGGCCGTGACCGACAAGCTGAAGGGCAAGGCCGATGCCGCCAAGGGCGGCGCGGCACCTGCGGCTTCGCAAGCGGACCTCCAGCGTGCTGCGCGCGATTCGGTGCATGCGTTGATGATGATCCGCGCGTATCGCATGCGCGGCCATCTGCATGCCAACCTCGACCCGCTGGGCATCGAGGAACGCAAGGATCACGAAGAGCTGCATCCCTCGTCCTACGGCTTCACGGAAGCCGATTGGGATCGCCCGATCTTCATCGATCACGTGCTCGGGCTGGAATTCGCCACCATCCGCCAGATGCTGGACATTCTGCGCCGCACTTATTGCGAGACGATCGGCTACGAGTTCATGCATATCTCCGATCCGGCTGCGAAGAGCTGGCTGCAGGAGCGCATTGAGGGGCCGGACAAGGAAATCGCCTTCACCCGCGAGGGCAAGCGCGCCATCC
>JAIUNQ010000055.1 GCA_020161475.1 Pseudomonadota bacterium
GCGCTTGTCCGGCGCGTAAAGGTTCAGGTCGGGCTTCTTGGCGATGGAGTTCGCAAAGGCCAGCCCCACAGGGATCACCAGCGCATTGTTGTCATTGCCCGCCTTGATATAGGCATTGGCGAGTTGCGCCGTCATCTCCGGCTTGTCCGCATAGGCCCAGGACATGAAATAGACCGGAATGCCCTGGTTGGCCCGCACGGTTTCGGCGTTCTTCTTGGCAAATTCCGTGAATACAGACGCGAGCGTGGGATGGATGGGGCACTGCGAGCAATCCATCGTCACCGCAACGTCGAACAGCTTGTCGAGCTTGTTGAACACGACATTGTTGCCGGCATCGAAGGAATAGCTGCCGATGGCCTTGGGGCGGAAATAGCTCGCCATATCGTGCCAGTCGAAGCCGGAACCGGAAATCGTCACCGAGGTCTGGCGCAGTTTATGGGCAGGGTCCGCGCTCGCAACAAGCTGGGTAAAGTGCCCGTGCAGCGAATTGTTGTAATAGAAGAACGAGTTGCCGACCCAGAGGATCGAGGCGGGTTTGTCGATCCCGAGCGAGACCACTTTGGGCTTTTCGAGCGGCACGGTCTGCGCCGCAACAGGCGCGGCAAGGCTGGTGAAAGCAGCAAGGCTCAAGGCACCGAGCGCATGGGTCAGGGTGGTTTTCATCCGGCATTTCCTCTCTCTCGCTCTCTTGGGGAGCGCTAACACGCAGAGTGCGACAGAGGACGCGCCCCGGCAAGCGGCCTTGCGCTCAAACCAACATGGAGAGGAGTTAACTCGCCGCGCCGCATCCGCCGGGCTAGGGAAAGCAGGAAGAAAATCCAGCCCCCCGAGGAACCATGGCTGCCCTCCCCTCTTCATCCCCCGCGCCCAAAAGCGTCCTCCTGTTGCTGACCACGCTGGCGCTGGGGTTCATCGCGGGCTTTTTCTACACCTATGAAGTCTCGGTGATGCGTGGCTTTGCGCGCCTGCCCGACCGGGCCTTCATCGAGGCGATGCAGGCGGTCAACGCCACCATCCGTAACGCGGCCTTCGCGCCGGCCTTTTTCGGGGCGGCCCTGCTCAGCTTCCTCTCCGGCCTTGTTTTCCTGAGCGATCCACGGCGTACCCTTGCCCTGCTCGTGGGCACGGCGGCACTGCTGTATCTGGGAGGCGCCTTCGCCCTCACCGCTGCCGTCAACGTGCCGCTGAACAACTGGCTTGCCGACCAAGGCCCCGCGGCCACGCTGGCCGATCCAGAAGCGATACGCGCGGCCTATGAAGCCAAATGGGTATTCTGGAACCTGATCCGCGCCATCAACAGCGGCCTCGCCTTCCTGCTGATGCTGAGCGCGCTTTGGCTGGATGGCCGACGGGTCTGATGCAGTCCTCGCCTTCCGTCGCGGTTGAAGGGCGTTGCCGCGCGTGGTAGCGAGCGCGGGAATTTTGCATCAGCGAAGCGAGGCTTACCATGGCGACCCGTACCGAATCCGATACCTTCGGCCCGATTGAAGTCGATTCTTCCGTCTATTGGGGCGCTCAGGCCCAGCGTTCGCTCGGCAACTTCAAGATCGGCTGGGAAAAGCAGCCGCAGCCGATCGTCAAAGCCCTCGGCGTGGTCAAGCGCGCGGCAGCCGAAGCCAACATGGCGCTGGGCAAGATGGACGCCAAGCTGGGTGAGGTCATCATCAAGGCCGCGCAGGAAGTGATCGACGGCAAGCTCGACGCGCATTTCCCGCTTGTCGTCTGGCAGACCGGCTCGGGCACCCAGTCCAACATGAACGCGAACGAGGTGATCTCGAACCGCGCCATCGAGATGCTCGGCGGCGAGATGGGCTCCAAGAAGCCGGTTCACCCGAACGATCACGTCAATATGTCGCAGTCGTCCAACGACACCTTCCCCACCGCCATGCACATTGCCTGCGCCGTGGAAGTGGTCGAGCGCCTGATCCCGGCGCTGAAGCATCTGCACAAGGGCCTCGATGACAAGGCGAAGGCGTGGAAGGACATCATCAAGATCGGCCGCACCCACACGCAGGATGCGACCCCGGTGACCCTCGGCCAGGAATTCTCCGGCTACGCCCAGCAGATCGAAAACGGCATCAAGCGCATTGAACTCACCCTTCCTGCGCTGATGGAGCTCGCGCAGGGCGGCACCGCGGTCGGCACTGGCCTCGCCTCCCCCATCGGCTTTGCCGAAAAGGTGGCCGAGCGCATCGCCGCCATCACTGGCCTGCCCTTCACCTCGGCCCCCAACAAGTTCGAGGCGCTCGCCGCCCATGACGCGATGGTCTTCACCCATGGTGCCATCAACACCGTGGCGATGAGCTGCTTCAAGATCGCCAACGACATCCGCTTCCTCGGCTCGGGCCCGCGCTCGGGCCTTGGCGAACTCGCCCTGCCGGAGAACGAGCCGGGCTCCTCGATCATGCCGGGCAAGGTCAACCCCACCCAGTGCGAAGCCCTCACGCAGGTCGCGGCCCATGTCCACGGCAACAACGCCGCCATCGGCTTCGCCGGCAGCCAAGGTCACTTCGAGCTGAACGTCTTCAACCCGATGATGGCCTATAACTTCCTCCAGTCGGTGCGCCTGCTGGCGGACGCTGCCGTCTCCTTCACCGACAACTGCGTTGTCGGCATCGAGCCGCGTCTCGACAACATCGAGCGTGGCCTGAAGAACTCGCTGATGCTGGTGACCCCGCTCAAGGAAAAGTACGGCTACGATCTGGCCGCCAAGGTCGCCAAATACGCCCACAAGAACGGCACGACACTGCGTGAGGAAGCCATCGCGCTCGGCATCTCCGGCGAGGATTTCGACCTGATCGTCGATCCCTCCAAGATGATCGGCCCGGGCTGAAAAGCGCAGCGCCAAGCGGGAGGCACAACCGGCCTCCAGCTTTTGTAAAGCATGAAACAAGGCGGGCGGGCACTCACGGTGTCCGCCCGCCGCCGTTTCAGCCCTTCGCAAGCAATTCCTGTTAGGGCGGAGCACAGGACCACAGTCACATTACGCCGCAAGGAGCCGCCCTTGACCGCCACCACCAGCACCACCGAGCACGGCACCGTCGATACGGTTGCGCCGATCTCCTCCTTCCGCATCAAGCGCTTTGCCCTGATGCTGGGGCTGATCGACAAGGTGATCGCCCAAAAGGGCAAGGCCCATATCCTCGATATCGGCGGCACCTGCGATTACTGGCTCAAGCTTGAGCCGCTTTGGCGTGGGCGTGACCTCACCTTCACGCTGATCAATCTTCAGGCCGAGCCGGTGAGCGATGCGCGCTTCACCTCGTTGGCGGGAGATGCCTGCGCCATGCCGGAATTTGCCGACAACAGCTTCGATATCGTGCATTCCAACTCGGTGATCGAGCACGTCGGCCGCTGGAAGCAGATGCGCGCCATGGCCAAGGAATGCGCTCGCCTCGCCCCCTGCTTCTTTGTGCAGACCCCCGCCTATGGTTTTCCGGTAGAGCCGCATTTCCGCACGCCCCTGCTGCATTGGCTGCCCATGCCCATGCGCATCTGGCTCACCATGCATTTCAGCCTTGGCTATTATCCGAAGGCGGAAACGGTGGACGATGCGATGCGCTTTCTGGAAGACGCGATCCTCGTGGACGAGCGCCGCATGCGCGCGCTCTTCCCGCCCCCGGCGCGCATCGAGAAGGAGCGCTTCTTCGGGCTCACCAAATCCTTCATTGCGATCAAGGATTGACGGGACCGGCAAAGCCGAGTGTTGCTGATACCCCGTCACTCTCCACGCTGGGCAAGCCCATGGCCGATATCATCAACCTGCGAAAGGCCCGCAAGGCGAAGGAACGCTCCGCTGCCGAAAAGCAGGCGGAGGAAAACCGCATCCGCTTTGGCCAGACCAAGCAGGAAAAGATTGTGCGCAAGCTGGAAAAGGCCCGCGCGGACAAGGCACACGATGCCGGCAAACGGGACAAGCCGGAGTAGCCATTTGCGCGCGGACGCAGGCATGATACCGCTATCCGGGTTCTGATCATCCGTCCCGTGAGGTTTCATGTTCCGCGCTCTGGTTGTTGCTGCTGTGGCAGCTTTTTGCTCGGCTCCCGCCCGCGCGCAGGACTTCCCCAATCGCCCCCTGACCATGATCGTCCCCTTCGCGGCAGGCGGAACGTCCGACATCATCGCGCGCCTCGCCGCCGAGGAAATGGGCCAGATTCTGGGTCAGCGGATCACGGTGGAGAACATCAGCGGGGCTGGTGGCTCGATTGGGTTGAGCCGCCTCGCCTCGGCTCCCCCGGATGGTTACACGCTCGGCATCGGCAATGCCGGCACCAGCGCCGCCATCTACACCCTGCACAAGAAGGTGACCTTCACGCCCGAGGCGTTCCAGCCCGTCGGCATCATCGCCAAAACCGTGCCGGTCATCGCGCTGCGCAACACCTTTCCGGCCAAGACAGTGCCGGAATTTCTCGCCCATGCCCGCGCCAACCCCGGCAAGGTCACGCTTGCCCATGCCGGCATCGGCTCCTCCAATTATCTGATCTGCAAGCTGTTTCTTCAGGCTTCCGGCGTTCAGGTTGAGCTGATGGGCTATCGCGGGGCGGGCCCAGCACTCAATGATGCCATGGGCGGGCATGTTGATGGCGTCTGCGATGCGGCAACCTCCGTCGCCTCCGCCATCAACGGCAACACCGTGCAGGGGCTTGTCGCCGCCTCCAAGGCGCGCGTGCCCACCATGGCGCAGGTGCCGACCGCAACGGAAGCCGGCATTCCCGCCTTCACCAATGAAGGCTGGAACGCGCTGTTCCTGCCGCGCGGCACGCCGGAGCCGATTGTTACGCGCCTCAACGAAGCGCTGCGCAAGGCCGTTACCTCCGAGCGTTTCTCGCGCCGCCTCGCTGAACTGAGCACCCTGCCCGCCCGTGATGAGGAACTGAACCCGGCCTTCGTGCAGAGCTTCGTCCAGAGCGAGGTGCAGCGCTACAAGGAGCTGCTCAAGGGCGTTGAGGTGCAATGACGCTCGTTCGAAAGCGCTCGCTGCGCATCGCCGGACACGCCACCTCGATCTCGCTGGAAGAGCCTTTCTGGCAGCTGCTGGCGCGGGTGGCACAGAGCGAGGACATGAGCATTGCAGCCTATGTTGAGCGCATCGATGCCGAGCGCTCCGGCGTCAATCTCTCCAGCGCCATCCGCGTCCACCTCATGGAATGGATGATGACGCGCGCGAATGTGAGTCTGGGGTAAGGCGCTGTTACGCCCGTCATGCCCGGCCTTGGGCCGGGTATCCACGACTTGCCGGCCGCCTGATGAGGTCGCGGATGGTCGGGCCAAGCCCGACTATGACGCTCATCGGATAAAGACCACCCCCTCAAACATCAAAAATCTTGCCCGGATTCATGATGTTATCCGGGTCCAGCGCCTGCTTGATCGCGCGCATGGCCATAACAGCCTCTTCGCCCAGTTCCGCCTTCAGATACTTCTTCTTGCCCTGCCCCACGCCGTGCTCGCCGGTGCAGGTGCCATCAAACTTGTGGGCACGCTCCACCAGACGCTTGAGGAAGCCTTCCACAACCTCGACCTCGGCCGGGCTATGGCGGTCCACCATCACCGAGACGTGGAAATTGCCGTCCCCGACATGCCCGACAATCGGCGCAAGCAGACCGGTCTTCGCGATGTCTTCCTTGGTTTCGTCGATGCAATCGGCAAGCGCGGAGATCGGCACGCAAACGTCGGTCGCCAGCGCTTCTGCCCCCGGACGCAGCGCCTTGCAGGACCAGTAGACGTCATGGCGCGCCGCCCAGAGCTTGCTGCGCTCTTCGGGGCGCGATGCCCAGTTGAACGGCCCGCCGCCTAAGTCAGCCGCAATCTCGCCGAAACGCTCGGCCTGCTCGGCCACGCCTGTGTCGGAGCCGTGGAATTCGAGGAACAGCAGCGGCTGCTCGGGCAGGGTGAGCTTGGAATAGGTATTCACGGCCTTGACCTGCAACTCATCCATGATCTCGATGCGCGCCACCGGAATACCGCTCTGGATGGTCATGATCACAGCATCCGCCGCCGCCTTCACCGAGGGGAACGGGCAGACACCGCCCGAAATCGCCTCCGGCAAACCCGAAAGCCGCAAGGTGATCTTGGTGGCGATACCGAGTGTGCCCTCCGAGCCGACCAGCAGCCGCGTCAGATCATAACCGGCGGAGGTCTTCTTGGCGCGGCGCGCGGTACGCATCATCTCGCCGTTCGCCATCACGGCATCAAGGGCCAGCACATTGTCCTTCATGGTGCCGTAGCGCACGGCATTGGTGCCCGAAGCACGCGTGGCTACCATGCCGCCGAGCGAGGCGTCCGCTCCCGGATCAATCGGAAAGAACAAGCCGTAGCTCTTCAGATAATCGTTGAGTTCCTTGCGCGTCACCCCCGGCTCGACGACGCAATCGAGATCCTCGGGATGCACCGCGATGATCTTCTTCATGTTGGAAAGATCGATGGAAATACCGCCATAGGGTGCATTCACATGGCCTTCGAGCGAAGACCCAGTGCCAAACGCAATCACCGGCACCTTGTTGGCCGCTGCGATCTTCACGATCTCCTGCACCTCGGCCTCATCCTGCGGAAACACCACAACGTCGGGCGCCTCGTTGGGTAGCCAGGTCGTGATGTTGCCGTGCTGCTCGCGCACGCTCACCGAGGTCGAGCATCGGTTGGAAAAACGCGCCTGCAATTGAGAGACAACCTCGGCCATCACAGCCGAATCAACACGCGTCCGCGCCATTCCAGAATGCTCCTGTAGCCAGTATCAGCGCCCCAGATGCGCCCCCCAGCAAGGGTGGGTCAAGACATCTGGCGCAAAGCCTCTTAGCTGATCTTTTGTCGTTTTGGTAGCGCTACCTCATCTTGACCGGAACATTTAGAGAACATACGCTGTTTTCGTCCCTGTGCAAGGCCCGTTTTCCCCAATCGGCAAGCGGGCAGAGCATGACGAATCAATCGTAATGGAGGTAAATCGCGCCCTTGGCCGCATTGCCCGGAAGGCTTGCCCGTGTCTGACCCCTTTTCGCTCGACGGCTGGGATGAACCCAAACCCGCCAGCCCCGCCCAGCCCCTCTCCGGGCTGGCGGCGATGGCGCGCGCCGCTGCCAGCACAAATCTGCCGCACCTGAACGGTCTGAACCCCGAGCAGAAACGCGCCGTGGAAACGCTGGATGGACCGGTGCTGGTGCTCGCCGGCGCAGGCACGGGCAAGACCAAGGTGCTCACTTCGCGCATCGCGCATCTCATCGCCACGGGCCGCGCCCGCCCCGGTGAGATTCTGGCCATGACTTTCACCAACAAGGCCGCGCGCGAAATGAAGGAGCGCATCGGCCATATGCTGGGCGGGGTGGCCGAGGGCATGCCCTGGCTCGGCACATTCCACGCCATCGGCACCAAGCTGCTGCGCCGCCACGCCGAGCTTGTGGACCTCAAATCCGACTTCACAATTCTGGACACCGACGACCAGATCCGCCTGCTCAAGCAGATCCTTCAGGCCGAGAACATCGACGAGAAGCGCTGGCCCGCGCGCCAGCTCGCGATACAGATCGACGGCTGGAAGAACCGCGCCCTGCCCCCCAACAAGGTGCCCGCAGGCGAGGGCATGGCCTTCGCAGGCCGGGGTGGTGAGCTTTACGCCGCCTATCAGGAGCGCCTCAAAACGCTCAACGCGGTCGATTTCGGCGATCTCCTGGTCGAGACCATCCGCCTCTTCCGTGACAACGAGGAGCTGCTCAAAGAGTATCAGGAGCGCTTCAAATACATCCTCGTGGACGAGTATCAGGACACCAACACCGCCCAGTATCTCTGGCTGCGCCTCGTCGCGCAGGGGCGGCGCAACATCTGCTGCGTGGGCGATGACGACCAGTCGATCTACGGCTGGCGCGGCGCGGAGGTGGACAACATCCTGCGCTTCGAGAAAGATTTCCCCGGCGCGGTGGTCATCCGGCTGGAACGTAACTACCGCTCCACCGGCCATATTCTGGGGGCGGCAGCCCATCTCATCGCCCGCAACGAGGGCCGCTTGGGCAAAACCCTCTTCACCGAAGGCGATTTGGGCGAAAAGGTCTCGGTCGCCTGCGCGTGGGATTCGGAAGAAGAGGCCCGCCAGATCGCGGACGAGATCGAGGCGCTCCAGCACAAGGGCCATGCGCTGAACGAGATGGCGGTGCTGGTGCGCGCCTCCTTCCAGATGCGCGAGTTCGAAGAGCGCTTCATCACCAACGCCATTCCCTACCGCGTCATCGGCGGCCCGCGCTTTTACGAACGCGCCGAAATCCGCGACGCGATGGCCTATCTCAAATGCGTCTCCAACGCCTCGAACGATCTGGCGTTCGAGCGCATCTTCAACCAGCCCAAGCGCGGCCTTGGCGATGTGGTGCTTTCCACGCTCCATGCCTATGCCCGCGAGGCGCGCGTGCCATTGATGCAGGCAGCGCGCGTGTTGGTGGAAACCGAGGAGTTGAAGCCCAAGCAGCGTGCCACCCTGCGCGCGCTGATGGATGACTTCGCACGCTGGACACAGGCCGTTGAAACCCTGCCCCATCACGAGCTGGCCGAGCTGGTGCTGGAGGAATCGGGCTACACCGAGATGTGGAAAAAGGACCGCTCGGCCGATGCCGCGGGCCGCCTCGAAAACCTGAAAGAGCTTGTGCGCTCGATGGAGGAATTCGAAAATCTGGCCGGGTTCCTCGAGCACGTCAGCCTCGTCATGGAGGCCGCCAATTCCGAAAGCGATGATCGCGTTTCGGTCATGACGCTGCACGCCGCCAAGGGGCTGGAGTTTGAAACCGTGTTCCTGCCGGGCTGGGAGGAAGGCGTCTTCCCGCACCAGCGCGCGCTCGATGAGCAGGGCAAGGCGGGGCTAGAGGAAGAGCGTCGCCTCGCTTACGTGGGCCTCACCCGCGCCAAGCAGCGCGCGAAACTCTTCTTTGCCACCAATCGCCGCATCCACGGCATGTGGAATGCGGCCATTCCCTCGCGCTTCATCGATGAGTTGCCCCCCGCCCATGTCGAGGTGATGGAGGGGCAAGGCACCTATGGCGCATCGCAGCGTCAGGTCTACGGCGGCGGGTACGGTGGCACCCAAAGCCGGTTTGACCGCGCGGCCCCCTTTCAGGCTTCGAACCACCAGACGCCGGGCTGGCAGCGCGCGCAAGCCGCCTCCGCCGAGGGGCGCTTCACCACCCGTTGGCCCACCAGCACCCCGCCCCGCCAGATCGAAGGGCGCGTGCTGGCCTCATCGGTCGCCACGTCCTCGCGCTTTGCGGTGGATGACCGCGTCTTCCACATCAAGTTCGGCCCCGGCACCGTCACAGCGGTGGACGGCAACAAGCTGACCGTGGATTTCGACAAGGCCGGCCAGAAAATGGTGCTCGAAAGCTTCGTGCAGGCGGCGTGACGCCCTTCTTGTCAATAGGCGTTCCCATAAAATTTCGCCCTGTGAGTAAGTCGAATAACTGCGAACTTAAATTTAACCTCGCTTTCATCGGTTGAAACCCTGACTCAATGCCAATTAATAGGAGACGCATCTAAGAATCAGGAGCGTCGCTGTGCCGCTGATCCCCAAGAACTCCCGCGACATCATTCGTCGCCTCCGCGAAGACGGGTGGGAATTAGTGCGTATTGAAGGGTCACATCACCATTACAAGAAGCCCGGCACGCGCGAGTTGATCACAGTGCCACACCCCAAAAAAGACTTGCCGCCCGGCACCGCTCGCCATATCGCCAAGATAGCAGGTTGGTTGTAAAGTGGGTTCATGCAGCATTATCTGGCCATCGTGGAAGAAGGAGATGCGGAACACGCCACTGGCGTATGGTTCCCAGATGTACGCGGCTGTTTCTCGGGTGGAGACAGCTTCGAGGAAGCGATGCGCAATGCGCCAGACGCGCTGACCCAGCACCTGCAGCTTTTGCTGGAAGAAGGGGGTGAATTGCCTCGCGCCCGGTCTCTTGCCGAACTTAAAGCTGATCCCGAACTGGCAGAAGATTTGCGATCAAACTTGGTTGCTGTTGTTCATTTCAAGGGCTTCTCGGCAAAAAGGCCGAACGTTGGGCGGGTTCGTGAGATGCAATTGAACAAGCGCAAGCAGCGGATTTTCGTCAAGAAGGTAGGCTAACGTTTCCTTCTGGCCTTTGCCGCCCTGTTTGGCCTAAAAGCGCTGGCATGAGCACCACGACCCTCGCCCGCCTGATCACCGATGAAGCCACGGCCAAAGCGATTGCCGATGCGCTCTCCGAACTCTTCGACCCCGAGGAGCTGGCCGCCTCCGCCTTCGAATTTGCGGAGGTGAACGCGCTTCCGACCTCCGTGCCGCGCCCGATGCGGCAGGAGAACTTCCGTGAGGGCGCGATGGGCACCCTGCTGCCCGATGCCGAAGCCCCCTGGCTGTGCGAGCTTTATTTCGGCGAAGCGCCCGATGAAGACGCCATCCGCGATCTCGTGTGCTCGATTGCGGGCAATGACGCCGCCGAGGCCCTCGAATTTGAAGGGATTGAGGCACGCGACTGGATCGCGACCTCCCTCGAAGGCCTCACCCCGGTCGATTGCGGGCGCTTTACCGTCCATGGCGCGCATTCGCGCTCTGAACTTAAGAGCAACCGATTCAATATCGAGATCGAGGCCGCGCTCGCTTTCGGCACTGGCCACCACGGCACCACGCGCGGTTGCCTGCTGCATCTGGATGCCGTGCTCAAGCGCCGCCGCCCGCTCAACGTGGTCGATATTGGCTCCGGCACCGGCGTCCTCGCCTTTGCCGCCGCCAAGGCGCTCAAGAGCTTCATCTACGCGGGCGAACTCGACCCCGATTCTGTGGCCGTCGCCCGCGGAAACGCCCGCCTCAACGGCGTGGTGAACTTCATCCGCCCGGTCACGGCTGCGGGCCTGCAACACGCCGAGCTGCGCGCCACAGGCTTCTATGATCTTGTCTTCGCCAATATTCTCGCGCGCCCCCTCAAGGCGCTTGCGCCGGAAATCGCCCGCGCCACCGCGCCGGATGGTGAGTTGATCCTCTCGGGCCTGCTGATCTCGGATGTGCCGGGCGTGCTGGCCAAATATCGCGCCTTCGGCTTTCACCTCGTGGCCAAGCACGAGATCGAGGGCTGGGCGAGCCTGATCCTGAAGCGTGGTGGCGCCAAGGCCTATCGCTACGCCTGAAACAAAAAAAGCCCCGCTTGCGCGGGGCTTTGAATTTCGCGGGCTGCGACCGTTACTTGGCCGCGCCGGAGACCGGGTGGCGGTCATCCTTGATGAAGCCGAGCGCCCAGAGGACGTGGAAGAAGGTCGCAACGATCATATCTGCACCTCAGGCGTGATCGAACGGCAGATCGGTCTTGTCGCACTTCAGGGTGGCGACAGGGCCGGCCATCAGGGCGCGGTGGCGGGCGATTTCACGCTCGGCGGCGCGGTAACGGCTTTCAACAATCGCGTCCATGAGGCGGGCAAAAAAGCCCTTCGTGTCGGCGACTGCGCTCTTGGCGGGAACGACTTCCGGCAGGGGAAGCAGCGCACCTTCAAAGGTCATGCTGGCCATAGGTCTCTCCAGTGTTTTGGAACCGGGGGTCGAGGGGCACCGTGCCGATGATTCAACCGCAATTCCAATCTGATGACTTAAGTCTAATACCAATGCTGCACCGCAACAACACCCGATCCGGCAAACACGCCATGCGTGCATTGCATGGCGATTCCATCATCTCTTCATAATTGATTAAACTCTCGCGCATCGGGCTGCCTTGCTGCTCCGCCCCTCAGCGCCTAGGTTTTGCTGACCTCAAGGAAAACGCCCACCGTGTCCAAAACCCGCTTCCAGTCCTTCTCGCCCGCCACGAATCCGGAGCGCGCAGCATCTCGTCTGGCCGCTCTCAACGAAGCGCTCGCCGCGCAGGGGCTGAGCGGCCTGCTGTTGCCGCGCGCTGATATTTTTCAAGGCGAATATCTGCCGCCGAGCGAGGACAGGCTGGCTTGGCTCACCGGCTTTTCCGGTTCGGCGGGCTTTGCCATCGTCTGTGCGGGCGCCTGCGCGCTCTTCGTGGATGGGCGCTACACGGTGCAGGCGCGTGAGGAGGTCGATCCCGCCGCCATCACCGTCGTACCGCTGGCCGAGCAATCGCCGGAGGATTGGCTGGTGGAAAATGGGCAAGGGCGGATCGGCTACGATCCCGCGCTCTTCACCGCACGCGGCCTCAAGCGCTTTGTAGCGGCAGAGAAAGCCGGGATTACGCTGGAGCCGATCTCCGATCCGTTTCCCGCGCTCTGGACGGATCGCCCCGCCGCGCCCGCGACCCCCGTCGTCGATCACCCCCTGAGCTTTGCCGGAGAGACGCGGCAAGCCAAGCTTGATCGGCTGCAAGCTGAGATCATTCGCGAAGGCTGGGCCGCGCTGGTGGTGTCCGAAAACCCCGGCGTCAACTGGCTGTTCAACCTGCGGGCGGGGGATGTCGAACATCTGCCGATCCTGCGCGCTTTTGCGCTCGTGCCGCCGCAGGGCAAGCCCACGCTGTTCGTGGACCCGGCTCGCCTTGCGCCCGATCTTGCCAGAGCACTGGACGGCTTTGCCATCATCGTCGCGCCTCAGGGCGCATCGGGCGACGGACGTGAAGAGCTGGTGTCGGCCCTCGTCCCACTGGCCAAGGCGGGCGGGCGCATCCGTCTGGATGCGGAAACCGCACCCGCGCTGCTCGCTCAGGCGATTGAAGCGGCGGGCGGCGTTGCGGACATCGGCACCGACCCGATCACGCGGATGAAGGCCGCCAAAAACGCGGCAGAGCGGGAGGGCGCGCGAGAAGCGCACCTGCGTGATGGCGTGGCCATGGTGAAGTTCCTGACCTGGCTGGAAGCCAATGCTCCACGCGGCATCGACGAGATCGACGCCGTCACCACGCTCGAAGGTTTCCGGTTCGAAAGCGGCAAATTGGAGGACATCTCCTTTGGCACCATCGCGGGTGCCGGGCCGAATGCCGCCCTGCCGCATTATCGCGTGACGCAAAAAACCAACCGCAAGATCACGCCGGGGCTGTTTCTGGTGGATTCAGGCGGGCAATACCGCGACGGCACCACGGACATCACCCGCACCATCCAGATCGGCAAGGCCAGCCGCGCCATGCGCGAGGCCTACACACGCGTGCTGCGCGGCATGATTGCGGTGTCTCTTGCCGTTTTCCCCAAGGGCAGCTCGGGCGCGCAGCTCGATACCTTGGCCCGGC
>JAIUNQ010000056.1 GCA_020161475.1 Pseudomonadota bacterium
ACTATGCGATGGTGGTGATCCTCGCCATGGGCCTTGGCCTTTTTGCGCCGCCCTTCGGCGTGGGCTATTACGCGGCCTGCGCCATCGGCAAGGTGCCCCCCGATGAGGGCATCCGCCCCATCTGGGCCTATATGTTCGCGCTGCTGATCGGGCTCATCGTCGTGGCGGCGATCCCGTGGCTCTCCATCGGCTTCCTTTGAGGAAACAAAAAAGCCGGGCATTCGCCCGGCTTTTTCTTTGCCTGTCAGGGGCTGCTTACAGCCCGCCGATGGAGAGGTATTTCACGTCGAGGTAGTCGTCGAGGCCATACTTGGAACCTTCGCGGCCCACACCGGAATCTTTGACGCCGCCGAAGGGCGCAACCTCCGTGGTGATGATCCCTGCGTTGATGCCGACCATGCCGTATTTCAGCGCTGCCGACACACGGAAGGCGCGCGCGAGATCCTTGGAGTAGAAGTAGGCCGCAAGGCCGAACTCGGTAGCGTTGGCCATTTCAATCGCCTGAGCCTCCGTCTCGAAGGGGAAGAGCACCGCCACCGGTCCGAAGACCTCTTCGCGCGCAATGCGCATGTCCTGGCGCCCGCCGGTGATCAGCGTCGGCTCGTAAAAGGTGCCGCCGAGCGCATGGAGCTTGCCGCCCGCCACAACCTTGCCGCCCTTGGCGGTGGCATCGCCCACCAGCGTTTCCACCTTGGCGAGTGCCGCATCGTTGATCAGCGGGCCCTGAAGCGAGCCCGCCTCAAAACCCGAGCCGACCTTCAGCGTCTTCACCTTTTCCGCGAGCTTGGCGGCAAAGGCCTCATAGATGCCCTGCTGCACGTAGAAGCGGTTGGTGCAGATACAGGTCTGGCCGGAGTTGCGATATTTCGCCATCATCGCGCCTTCGACCGCAGCATCAAGATCGGCATCATCGAAGACGATGAAGGGCGCATTGCCGCCCAGCTCCATCGAGAAGCGCTTCATGGTGCGCGCCGAGGCCTCCGCGAGCAGCTTGCCCACGCGGGTTGAGCCGGTGAAGGTGATCTTGCGCACCACATCCGAACCTGTCATCGCCTCGCCGATGGCCGGGGCATCACCCGTGACGATATTGACGACGCCGGCGGGAATGCCCGCCTTTTCCGCCAGCACGCCCCAGGCAAGGCCGGAATAGGGGGTGAATTCGCTCGGTTTGGCGACCACGGTGCAGCCTGCCGCGAGCGCCGCGCCGACCTTGCGGGCCAGCATGGAGAAGGGGAAGTTCCACGGCGTGATGGCACCGACCACGCCCACCGGCTCCTTGGTCACCAGAAGGCGACGACCGGGGAACGGCGAAGGAATGACATCGCCATAGACGCGGCGGGCTTCCTCGGCGAACCACTGCACATAGGCCGCGCCCGAGAGCACCTCGCCCCTGGCTTCGGCCAGCGGCTTGCCCTGCTCCAACGTGAGAAGTTCGGCGAGCGCCTCGACATTGTCGCGGATCAGCTGCGCCATGGCGTTGAGTTTGGTGGCACGCTCCTGCGCCAGCAGCCCGGCCCAGGCGGGGAAAGCCTTGTGGGCGGCGGCAATGGCGGCCTCGGTCTCCGCCTTTCCGGCCACGGGAATGGTGCCGATGATGTCGCCCGTGGCGGGGTTCGTCACCTCCATCGTGCGAGAACCACTTGCTCCGACCCATTGGCCATCAATGAAATTGGCTTCGCGGCGGAAGGTCAGGGCGCGGGTCAGGTCCAGCATGGCAAGGCTCCGTTCAAGGGGACGCATTGACGAAGCGGACAGAACCGCATCGGCATTGCGGGGAATATGGGGCAGCCGTACGTCTGGAGTAGCCGGGTAAATCGCTTCGATGTGGATTTTGACCCCAGCGGCTTGCCGCACGGCATTCGTTCAGCTAATAGAACGATATTCTGTTTATTGATACCCAAGACGTACGTCGCATGCAAGCGGGGAGCACGTCATGCCACTTACCTCTGAAATGGCTCAGCACATTGCGCAAGGGGGCGTGCCCGCCGTTGTGCGCGCCAAGGCGATCATGGATTATGTCGCCCAAGCCCAGCAGCCCCCTCATGTTTCCGAAATCGCGCGAGCGTTGGGGCTGCCCAAAAGCTCGGTACACGGGGTATGCAACACGCTGGTGACGCTGGGGATGCTCGCCCGGCATGGCGCCAGCGCTTTTGCGCTCGGTGGGCACGTGATGGTGTGGGCCAATGCCTTTGCCGCCAAGAGCGACATGATTGCCTCCTTCCTGCGGCTGTGGGAGGAGACGCCGGAGCTGCAACAGCACACGGTAACGCTCTCCACCATGGATGGCCCAGATGTCACCTATGTTGCGAGCAAGGAAGGGAAATCTCCGCTCGGCATCACCTTCCGCATGGGCATGCGCCTGCCCGCCGCCTTCACGGCCACCGGCAAGGCGATGCTCTCCACCCTGCCCCCGCCTGAGGTGGAAATGCTCTACGCGGGCGGCATGCCCGAACCCTTGACCCGCATGTCCGTGCGCCACGCCGAGGATCTGGCGCGGGAGATCGCGCAGGCGAGGCAGCGCGGCTATTCGATCGATAACGGGCAGGTGCGCGAGGGGCTTTACTGCTTCGGCGCACCCATCCTCGGGTTTGCCTCGCGCCGAGCGATCGGGGGCATCGCGATCTCGGTTCTCGAGGGCGAAGTGACGGCGGAAACCGAGCGAATCGTCGGTGGACTGGCGCGGACCAGCGGCGAGAAACTCAGCAAAGCACTGGGGGGGCAGGAGTAAAATTCTTCTCTTGCCATGGCGCTGTTTTTGGCTTCACAATATCGATAATCGTTCAGCTTATTGAACGATTCATACGAAGGACGAAGAACGTCCACCGGAAACGCAGCTCGGAGAACCCCCCATGTTTAACGTTCCCACGCGCAAGCCTGATCTTTCGCGCCGCTCGCTTCTTGCCCTCGGTGGTGGCCTTGCGGCGACCACGCTGGCCGCGCCTTCGCTCATCACGCCCGCGCTGGCGCGTGCGCCGAAAGCTGGCGTCCAATCGCCGTACTTCTATCGCTTTGCCTTTGGTGACGCCGAAGTCAGCGTCGTCTCCGATGGTCCGCTGCCGCTGGGCGATCCCTCCGGTGCCTTCCTCGGCGTGCCGAAGGAGGAGGTGACGGGCATGCTGACCCGCAACTTCCTCGACACCAAGAATGTCGTGCTGGAGCAGAACATCCCGATCGTGAACACGGGCTCCAAGCTCATCATGTTCGACACCGGCATGGGCACGTCACAGCTCTTCGGGCCGACCACGGGCCGCCTCGGCAAGAGCCTGTCGGAAGCGGGCATCAAGCCGGAGGACATCGACGCCATCGTCTGTTCGCATGCGCATATCGATCATATCGGTGGCATTGTCGGCAAGGACGGCAAGCCGCTATTCCCCAATGCCGAGGTCTGGCTGTCGGAGGCGGACTTCAAGTTCTGGACCGATGAGGGCAAGCTGGGCTCGCCCCTCAAGGCCTTCATCGAGCATGCGCGCAAGAACCTCATGCCGGTACGCGAGCGCATCAAGTTCTTCAAGGACGGCGAGGAGTTCCTGCCCGGTGTCACCGCCATCGCGGCGCCGGGTCACACCGTGGGTCACACCATTTTCATGGTCACCTCCGCCGGCAAGAGCTTCTGCTTCATGGGGGATCTGACCCACCATCAGGTGCTGCTGCTTGAAAAGCCGGCGATGGAATTCGCCTATGACACCGACCCCAAGCAGAGCGCGCAGACCCGCATCAAGCTGCTGGGCATGCTGGCCGACAAGCAGATTCCGGTGATGTCCTATCACTTCCCCTGGCCGGGCTTCGGCAACCTCGCCCGCGCAGGCGAGGGCTTCCGCTACTACGCCGAGCCGATGAAGATGCTGCTCTGAGCGCAGCCTTGCCTTGAAACAGAGGAGACGGCCTGCCAGCCCGGCGGGCCGTTTTCTTTTGCAGGCTCAGGCGGCGACGCGCCAGTTGGCAAGCTCCTGCAATGCCGCGTTATGGGCACGGGCCAACCCCTCCAGCTCCGCACCGGAGATGAGGCGCTGCTCGAGGCGGGCGGCCCGCTCGATCTCGCCCGCGCCTTCCGCCACCTGACGGGCGCCGACGTTGAAACTCATGGATTTAAGAGCATGGGCTGCGCTCGCAAGCTGTTCGAGATTGCCCGCCTGCACGGCCTCCTGAAGCTCCTTGAGGCGCTCGGCGGATTGCACGCGGTAAAGCCCGGTAATCTTCTCCACCACGGCGCTGGCACCGCCCGCCATGGCGAGCAGATCATCGAGCACCGCGCGGTCCAGCGCGCCTTCCATAACAGGCGCCTGCGGAGCCGAGAGCGGCACAGGGGCGCGTTTGGCCCCCAGCGCGTGGGCCTCAATGGTTTCGGCCAGCCGCGCGAGCGTGAAGGGCTTGTGCAGCACGCCGTCCATGCCCGCCTCACGCCAGGCATCCGCCGCGGTACCAACCACATGCGCTGTCAACGCGACAACCGGGGTACGCAGACGCTGGCGCGCGGCCTCCTCGGCACGGATGGCGCGGGTGGCTTCAAAGCCATCCATCTCCGGCATGGAGCCGTCCATCAGCACCAGATCGAAGGTGCCTTCCAGCGTCGCATGCAGGGCCTCGCGCCCGTTTTCGACGAAGCTCGCCTTGATGCCTAGGCGCTGGAGCGCGGCATCGGCAACCTCGCGGTTGACCTCTGAATCGTCCGCCACCAGTACGCGCAGGCCGGGAAAGCCCGTCGTGGCGCTGTGTGCGCCGTTGGCACTGCGCTGTTCCGCGAGCGGCTTCCCCTCGATCTGACGGCAGATCAACGCATCGAGTTCCGTGCGCGAGAAGGGCCAGCCCAGCGTCGCATCGATGCGGCGCGAGGTTTCGAGCGCGGCGACATCATCCTGCGGACGCACCAGCGCCAGAATACCGCCGTGGCGGGTGATCGGCAGGCGCGGGCGCGCCAGCAGACAATCCGGTGCCGTCACGACCAGCGTGGCACCGGGGGCCGCCTCATGCAGCGCATCTGCCTCCACCTCAACCACCCCGTAGCCCGCACCCCGCAAGGCCACGACAAGGGCCTGCGCGCTCTGGCGACCCGGCAAGGCGACCACGGCCCGCGGCGGCTGCACGAGGTTCTCGCTCCAGCGGGCCCAAGCGCCCGCCCCTTGGCTCGCCGCCAGCGGCAGGGTGAAAAAGAACTGCGTCCCCTGCCCCAAGGTGCTGGTCACCGCCAGATCGCCGCCCATGGCCTCGACGAGACGTCTTGCGATGGTGAGGCCGAGGCCCGTGCCGCCGAACTGGCGGGTGGTGGATTGGTCCGCCTGAGAGAAGGCCTCAAAAATGGTGCCGAGCTTGTCCTGCGCGATGCCGATGCCCGTGTCGGCCACGCAGAAGCGCACGCGCCCGCCCTCGACCATCGAAACATCCACCGAGACACCGCCGCGCTCAGTGAATTTGAGCGCATTGTTGACGAGGTTGCCCAGCACCTGCCCCAGACGGGTCGGATCGGCATTGACCATCACCGCGCGATCAAGCGCGATGTTGGCCGCCAGATCCAACCCCTTGGCGCCGGCGCGATCGGCGAACAGCTTGAGCACGGTGTCCACCGCTTCGAACGGATCGACATCGAGGTGCTCCACCTCCAGCTTGCCCGCCTCGATCTTCGAGATATCGAGAATGTCATTGATGATCGCCAAAAGGCTCGCGCCGGAGCGGGCGATGACCTCGGCCTGTCGGCGGGCACGATCCGGCAGATCGGCGGCGGCGAGAAGCTCCGCCATCACGAGGATGCCGTTCATCGGCGTGCGGATTTCATGGCTCATGGTGGCCAGAAAATCGGACTTGGCGCGGTCTGCCGCGCGGGCCTCGATGGCGGCGCGCTGATAATCGGCGGTGCGCTCGGCGACATCCTGTTCGAGGCGCGCGCGGTGGCGGGCCAGACGATCATCGCGCTCGCGAATGTCCGCGATCATGCCGTTGAAGCCCTCGACCAGCAGGCCCACCTCGTCCTGTCGTTCCGCCTCAAGGGCGACCGAATAATCATGCTCCTGACGCACGCGGGACATGGTCTGCGTCAAGGTGATCAGCGGGCGGGTAATGGCGCCCTGCATACGGATGACCACCAGCATGGCGAGCGCCAGCGCGATCAGGCCGCCCATCAGGGTTGTCATAATGGCAGCGCGGATGCGGCCCGGCAAGTCACGCGTGTCGGCCATCAGGCGGATGCTGCCCACCTGCACGCCGCCAAACACAACCGGAACTTGTGCTGCAATGGTACGCGAGCGCAGCAACGCCAGCAGATCGAGCGGGGCTTGCGGGCTCTCCAGCACAAGATCGCTGGCGAGCTGTTCGGTGGCCCCCACATCTGCCAGAGGGGTGCCGTCTGCCCGTTCCAGCCCGGCAAAGACCAGTCCTTCAATCCGGCCCATGGCGCGGATAACCTGATACGCGCCCGACACATCGCCCTCGGATGTGGCGCGTGCAGCGGCCGCGGCGATCACCTGAGCGGTGGAAAACAGCGCATCGCGCTTGGCGTGCCCATAACGGCTCGCCTCCTGAAAGGCGGCAAAACCAATGGCGACGAGCTCTGCCAGCGCGATGCCGGAGATGACAAGCACCATGAGGCGCGCGCGAATGGAAAGGCTCTTGCGGGCTGACATGCCCCTGAAACTGCGGCCATTTCAGTTAACAGCCTGAAAATGCAGGGGCAGAAAAATTAGCAAGGGCGGAAGAAACTTCCTTAGGGGGTTTTGTGTAGGGTTTAGGAGAATTCGCTTCAATGGCTTGTCTGGCAGGGACAACATGATGGCATCGGCCACCTCCGAACGGTACACCTACGTCCTCGATGAGACGATGACGCTGCTCGCCGTAGATGATGATCCGATTCAGCGTGAGTTCTGCACGGTGTATCTCTCCTCGCCCACGGTTGAGGTCGAGACGGCCGATTGCGCCGCGAGCGCGCTCACGCTGCTGGCCGAGCGTTCCTATTCCGCGCTCCTCGTGGATGTGGACATGCCGGGCATGAACGGCATCGAGCTGGTGCGCCTGCTACGCGCCGATCCGCGTTACGACAAGCTGCCGATCATGGTGGTGACCGGGCGCGAGGACATGGCCTCGATTGATGGCGCCTACAGCGCCGGCGCCACCGGCTTCATGTGCAAACCGGTCAACTGGCGTCTGCTTGCCCATCAGATCCGCTTCATGGTGCAGGCGCACCGCATGGTGGGGAAAGCTGCCGCATGAGCAACCCGCTGTCCCGTGTTTTCGCGCGCTGGCGCAAGGACCGGCGCGGCTCGACCGCCACCACCTTCGCCGTGGCCGCTGTCGGCCTGCTCGGCGTTTCGGGCGCGGCGATCGACTATTCCAACGTTTCCGAGGCGCGTGCGAAGATCCAGTCTGCCGCCGATGCGGCCGCG
This sequence comes from Pseudomonadota bacterium, assembly GCA_020161475.1. GTDB lineage: Bacteria > Pseudomonadota > Alphaproteobacteria > Rhizobiales > Beijerinckiaceae > Rhabdaerophilum. The sequence goes on from JAIUNQ010000056.1 coordinate 7,368, forward strand.
CTGGCCGGTGCCAAGGAGTTCCGCCTCGGCAACGCCAATGTGCAGACCGTGACCAATGTGGCGAAGAATTTCGGCCTGAGCTACCTGCATAGCCAGGGTGTGACCACCGGCGGCCTTCCCGCCACTGTCAACCCGACCATCGACACCGTCGCCAAGACCGTGACGGTCACCATCGACGTGACCCGCCCGATGATGCTGGCGCAGGTTGTCGGCATTGACCAGATGCAGATCCGCGTCAGCGCCACCGCCAAGGTGGTGGGCGGCGCGCCGATCTGCGTGGTGGGGCTGGATACGAAGGAAGACTCGACCATCCTCATGGACAAATCCGCGCGGCTTGAAGCGCCGGGATGCTCCGTCTTCTCCAATTCCACAAAGAACAATGGCCTCGCCGCCAAGAAGGATTCGGTGCTCAAGGCCGCCTTCATCTGCACGGCAGGCGGCAAGTACAAGGACAAGGCCGGCGCTTTCCAGCCCGAACCGCAGACGGACTGCCCCATCATCCCCGATCCGCTGGCGGCCCGCCCGCAGCCGATCCCCGGTGGCTGCCTGCAGACCAACCTTGTCGTCTCCGGCGGCATGATGACCCTGATGCCGGGCACCTATTGCGGCGGCATCACCATCAAGGGTGGGGCCAATGTCACCATGGCTTCCGGCACCTACATCATCAAGGATGGTGAGCTGAAAGTGACAGGCGGGGGCAGCCTCACCGGCAACAATGTCGGCATTTTCCTCACCGGCAAGAACGCGGTGCTCAACTTCGATGGTCCTTCCACCATCTCGCTGACCGCGCCGAAGGACGGCGAAATGGCGGGCATGTTGATTTTCGAGGATCGCGCGGCGGAGATCGGCAAGACGCACGAGATCATGTCGGACAACGCACGCAACCTGCTCGGCACTATCTATCTGTCGCGGGGGCGCCTGCACATCTCGGCCGCCAAACCTGTGGCGGATCAATCGGCCTACACCATTGTGGTGGCCCGTATGTTCACCCTCTCAGAAGGGCCGACCATGGTGCTGAACTCGAATTATGGCGCCACCAATATTCCGGTGCCTGCCGGTGTCGGCCCGAACGCCAATCGCACGGCGCTGATTAACTGATAAAAAAAGCGCCGGAGAAATCCCCGGCGCTTTCAGGCTTTCAATACCTTAACTGAGAAGAACGCGCGTTAAGCGCGATGCCGGGCCGGATGGGATTTGGGCTGGAGCATCGCGCTCAATGCCTCCGCATCGACCGCCTTCGAGAAGAGCCAGCCCTGCATGTAATGGCAGCCCGCTGCACGCAACATGCGGTGCTGCCCTTCGGTTTCCACGCCCTCGGCCGTCACCTTGAGGCCCATGCCCCGCGCCATGGCCACCAGCGCCAGCACAATGGCGGCGGATTTCGTCATCTCAACGTCATCCACGAAGGACTTGTCGATCTTGATCTTGTCCACGGGAAGCTTGAGCAGATAGGTCAGCGAGGAATAGCCGGTGCAGAAATCATCCAGCGCGATGCGAAAGCCCAAGGCCCGCAGGCGGGTGATGTTGGTCACCGCGCGGTCAAAATCCGCGATGTAGGAGTTTTCGACAATCTCAAGTTCGAGCCGCTGCGGCGGCAGCCCCAGCTCGCGCACCAGCGCGGCGAGGCGATCAGGGAAGGTGTCATCGCGGAAGCGTTCGGCGGTGAGGTTGACGCTCACCGTGATGGAGGGCCATTTCAGCGCGTCCTTGCAGGCGGTGCGCAACACCCACCAATCGAGCGCTTCGGCGTCTTCCGGCGCATTGAAATGGCGCAGGACATCGGCAGGCCCCATCAATTCGCCGCGCGGGTTCAGCACACGCAGCAGGGCTTCCGCAGAAGCCACCTGCGTGCCGTCAGCCGTCATCTGCGGCTGATAGTGCAGCGTCAATTGATCGAATGAAACGGGCATGTGCCTCTGCAACGTCAGAATGGTCACCGGCTTCTCCAGTTCGTACCTCATCAGGACATGTAAACATGGAAAATTCGTTAGAGTTTTCTTCTTTTTCCCGTCACGCGTGCAGCGTTTTTTCGCGCCGCGTCCGTTGGGTGTGGCGGCACTCGCCGCGCCCCGGTCCTTGCCCGGCCAAACGAGCGGGTTAGGGCTTGCTTTCACGCAAGGAAGGGGCTCTCCTGCGCCAAAAGTAGGGTGCCGACGCGTGCCCCAGTGAAGGCATGAAGCCATGGACGATCTCTATGATCTCGCCATCATCGGTGGCGGCATCAATGGTTGCGGCATCGCCCGCGATGCTGCAGGGCGCGGTGCCTCGGTTTACCTCTGCGAGATGAACGATCTGGCGAGCGCGACTTCGTCCTGGTCCACCAAGCTCGTGCATGGCGGGCTGCGCTATCTCGAGTATTACGAGTTTCGCCTCGTGCATGAGGCGCTCAAGGAGCGCGAGTGCCTCTGGGCCATTGCCCCGCATATCATTGCCCCGCTGCGCTTCGTGCTGCCCCATCACAAGGGCCTGCGCCCGGCATGGCTGCTGAGGCTGGGTCTGTTTCTCTATGATCATCTGGGCGGGCGCAAACTGCTGCCCCCCACAACGACGCTGCGGCTGGGTGAGGATGTCGTCGGAAAGCCGCTTCAGCGCGACCTTTTCTCGCTGGGCTTCGAGTATTCCGACTGCCGTGTGGATGATGCCCGCCTGACCGTGCTCAACGCCATGGCCGCAAGGGCGCAGGGCGCACGCATCGAAACCCGCGTGCGGGCGCTTGAGGCCCGGCGCGAGGGGGAGCACTGGCGGGTGACGCTGGAGGACCGGAACAGCGGCACCACGCGCAGCATCCGCGCGCGGGCGCTCATCAATGCTGCCGGTCCCTGGGTGTCCGAAGTGCTGGGGGTGCGCATGGGCGGGGCCTCCAAGGCGCGTACCCGTCTCGTGCAGGGCTCGCACATTGTGGTGCGCAAACTCTTCGATCATGACCGGGCGTATATCTTCCAGAATGCCGACGGACGCATCATCTTCGCCATCCCCTATTTCGATGACTTCACCCTGATCGGCACCACGGATCGCGACTATCAGGGCGATCCCGCCAAGGTGCAGATCACGGCGGAGGAAACCGACTATCTCTGCGCCTCGGCCAATGCCTATTTCTCGCAGCAGATCGACCCCAAAGGCGTTGTCTGGGCCTATTCCGGGGTGCGTCCGCTCTATGATGACGGCGTGAGCGAAGCCAAGGCCGCCACGCGCGATTATGTGCTGGAGCTGGACGAAGCCGATGGCCAGCCGCCCGCGCTCTCGGTGTTCGGCGGCAAGATCACGACCTATCGGCGCCTTGCGGAGGCCGCGCTCGAAAAGCTTGCGCCCCACCTGCCGATGCTGCGCAGCAAAGCCGGGTGGACCGGGCATACGCCCCTACCCGGCGGGGACTTTCCCCCCACGGGGCGTGCGGATCTGATCGCGGCGCTGCAAGCCGCCTACCCCGCCCTGCCCCCGGCGCTGCTGGCGCGTTTTGCGGCCACTTACGGCACCCGTACGCATCAACTGCTGGCGGGTTGCGCCAGCCTGAAGGATCTGGGCCAGGATTTCGGCGCTGGCCTCACCGAGCGCGAGGTGCGCTACCTGCGCGATGAGGAATGGGCGCGAACCGCCGAAGACATTTTATGGCGTCGGACCAAGCTGGGGCTGTGGATGAACCCTATCGATGTTGCGGGTCTTGAGGCCTTTCTGGCGCGAGGTGAGGCATGAGCCGTTTTCTGCTGGCGATTGATCAGGGCACCACATCCTCGCGTGCGCTTGTATTCCGGGAGGATCTCTCGGTGGCGGCGGTGGCGCAGCAGGAGTTCGCGCAGCATTTTCCGGCCTCGGGCTGGGTGGAGCACGACCCGGAAGACCTCTGGCGCACCACGGTGGAGACACTCCGCGCGGCGGTTGCGAAAGTGGGGCTTGAGTCTTCCGCTATTGCGGGCATCGGCATCACCAACCAGCGCGAGACGACGGTTGTGTGGTCCAAGGCGACCGGCAAGGCGATCCACAATGCCATCGTCTGGCAGGACCGGCGCACCGCAGAGGTGTGCGCCACCTTGCGCACGGAGGGGCATGGCGATGGTGTTGCGGCCAAAACAGGCTTGCTGCTCGACCCCTATTTCTCCGGCACCAAGATCGCGTGGATTCTCGATCATGTGCCGGGGGCGCGGGCGCAGGCCGAGCGGGGCGAGCTTCTCTTCGGCACGGTCGATTGCTTTTTGCTTTGGCGTCTTACGGGCGGCAAGGTGCACGCCACCGATGCGACGAACGCCTCACGCACGCTGCTGTTCAACATCCATGACGGCGCGTGGGATGCAGAGCTTTGCCGCCTGCTGAACGTGCCCATGGCGATGCTGCCGGAGGTGCGCGACAGCGCCGCGGATTACGGCGCAACGCTCTCGGATCTTCTGGGTGCGCCGGTTCCCCTTCTCGGCATTGCGGGGGATCAGCAGGCCGCGCTGATCGGGCAGGCGTGTTTTCAGCCCGGCATGGCCAAGGCGACCTATGGCACGGGGTGCTTCGCGCTGCTGAACACGGGTGAAAAACCTGTGGCGTCCAGAAATCGCCTCCTCACCACCATCGCCTATCAGCTCGGCGGCAAGCGTCATTACGCGCTGGAGGGCGCGATTTTTGTGGCGGGGGCGGCTGTGCAGTGGCTGCGCGATGGGCTCGGCATCATCCAGCACGCCTCCGAGAGCGGCGCGCTCGCCGCCACCGCGGACCCGGCGCAAGCGGTCTATCTCGTGCCCGCGTTTGTGGGCTTGGGGGCGCCATATTGGGATGCGGAGGCACGCGGGGCGATGTTCGGCCTGACGCGCGCCACCTCCCCGCGCGAGATCGCCCGCGCGGCGCTGGAAAGTGTGGGCTACCAGACGCTCGATCTGATCGAGGCGATGCAAGCCGATTGGGGCGCGGAGGCCAATACTGTGCTGCGGGTGGATGGCGGCATGACGGCATCGGACTGGACGATGCAATTTCTGGCCGATGTGCTGGATGCGCCGGTGGACCGCCCCAAGGTGCTCGAAACCACCGCGCTGGGGGCGGCTTATCTTGCCGGTTTGCAGGCCGGGGTGCTGCCGCCGCCCGAGAGCTTCGGCAAGACCTGGGCGCTCGACAAGCGCTTCACCCCCACCATGGCGGAGCCGACACGGGCGCAGAAAATTGCCGGTTGGCGCGATGCCGTAACGCGGACGCGCTCACACTGAAGCCGGAAATGCTACGCCTTTGCTGCGCAGCAATTTTTACGTCGGCGGCTGGCGTCAGAGCACCGCACCGATGTGCCAGGGCACGAATTCATCGTCGCCATAGCCGAAGTCCTCGCTCACCGTGCGCTGGCCGGAGGCGACATCGAGCATGCGCTCGTAGATCTCAAGGCCAACGCTCTCCACGGTAGCACTGCCGGTGACGATGCGCCCCGCGTCGATATCCATGTCCTCCGACATGCGGCGATAAAGGTCGGAGTTGGTCGACACCTTGATCGAGGGCGAGGGGCGGCAGCCGAAGCAGGAGCCACGCCCGGTGGTGAAGACGACGAGGTTTGCGCCGCCCGCCACCTGCCCTGTGGCGGAAACAGGGTCATAGCCCGGCGTATCCATATAGATCAGGCCCTTGGCGCGCACGCGCTCGGCATATTCCACCACCTCGACAAGATCGGTGCGCCCCCCCTTCGCTACGGCACCCAGCGACTTTTCGAGAATGGTGGTGAGCCCGCCGCGCTTGTTGCCGGGAGACGGGTTGTTGTCGAGCGAGGCGCCGGTGCCCGCGACATAGGCCTGCCACCAGCGGATACGGGCTTCGAGCTTTTCGG
>JAIUNQ010000057.1 GCA_020161475.1 Pseudomonadota bacterium
GCGCTGCTGAATTCGCGCGCAGAACCGGTGGGGGACGGCACCTATCGCATCTTCGGCCAGAAGATTTTCATCACCTACGGCGAGCACGACATCACCGACAACATCGTGCATCTGGTGCTCGCGCGCCTGCCCGATGCCCCGGCCGGCACGCGCGGCATTTCGCTCTTCGTGGTGCCGAAGTTCATGGTCAATGCCGATGGCTCTTTGGGCAAGCGTAACGATGTTCGCTGCCACGCCATCGAGCACAAGATGGGCATCCATGCTTCGCCCACCGCCACCATGATCTTCGGCGATGAGGGCGGTGCCATCGGCTATCTGCTGGGTGAGGAGAACAAGGGCCTCAACTGCATGTTCACGATGATGAACTCGGCCCGCCTCGGCGTGGGCGTGCAGGGCGTCGCCGTGGCGGAGCGCGCCTACCAGCAAGCGCTGGGCTATGCGCTGGATCGCAAGCAGGGCAAGGCCACCGGCGCGAAGGACACCTCGCCGATTCTCGCCCATCCCGACATCAAGCGTACGCTGCTCGAGATGCGCGCCAAGATCGCTGCGGGCCGTGCGCTCTGCTTCTTCACCGCTGCGGCGCTCGACCGCTACCACCGCGCCGAGGACGCCGAGGCCAAGCGCATCGCGCATGAGGAAGCCTCGATGATCACCCCGGTGGCAAAAGCCTTCTCCACCGACATCGGCATCGAGGTGGCATCCAGCGGCGTGCAGATTCACGGCGGCATGGGCTTCATCGAGGAAACGGGTGCTGCCCAGCACCTGCGCGATGCCCGCATCCTCGCGATCTATGAGGGCACCAACGGCATCCAGTCGATTGATCTGGTGTTCCGCAAGCTGCCGCTCTCGGACGGCAAGCGCGTCAGGGATCTGATTAGCCGCTACCGCGCTTCCGCGCAGGCCGCCAAGGCCGTCAACGATCCCGCCTTCGGCAAGATGGGCGAGAAGCTCGGTGCCGCCGTGGATGCCCTTGAGCGCGCGACCGACTACATGCTCGCCAAGCTGAAAGCCGAGCCGGATGCCGCGCTGGCCGGTGCCACGCCCTACCTGCGCCTTTTCGCGCTGGGGGCTGGCGGCGCGATGCTCGCCGATCAGGCGCTGGCCGCCCGTGCGGCGCTCACTTCGGGCGAGACGGACCCACTCCATGGTGAGCGCATCCGTACCGCGCGCTATTTTGCGGAAAACCTCTGCGTCGGCGCAGAGGGGCTGGAAACCACGGTCACCGAGGGCGGCGAGGTGGTCAATTCCGCCTATGCCGACCTGCTGAACTGACAACACCCGGGGCGTGGGGCGGCGCAATGTCGCCCCCGTGACATGGGTGCCCAACAAACCAACGGAGGATCCATGTCGGAAGATGTCATCGTTGCGCGTGAGAATGGCGTTCTCACGCTCACTCTCAATCGTGCCGAGAAGAAGAACGCGCTCACCGGCGCGATGTATGAAACCATCACCGCGGAAATGGCCAAGGCCAATGCGGATGCTGCCATCGGCGCCATCCTGATCCTCGGCCAGCCCGGTATCTTCACCTCCGGCAACGACATCAAGGATTTTGTGGCTGTCGCCACCTCCGGCAAGCTCTCGATGCCGGTGCTCGATTTCCTGAAAGCCCTCGTTACAAACGAGAAGCCGCTGGTGGCGGGTGTGGATGGCGGAGCCATCGGCATCGGCACCACGCTGATGTTCCACTGCGATTACGCGCTGGCGACGGCCCGCGCCGTGTTCGCCACCCCCTTCGTCGATCTTGGCCTTGTGCCGGAAGCCGGCTCCAGCCTCATCGGCCCGCAGCTCATGGGCGATCGCGTCGCCTTCGAGATGCTGGTGATGGGCGAGAAGTTCGATGGTGCCCGCGCCGAACGTGTCGGCCTCATCAACCGCGTGGTCGAGCCGGAGGCACTCGAAGCCGAGGCCAAGGCCGTCGCGGCCCGCATCGCTGCCAAGCCGCGTGAGGCGGTGGCCATTTCCCGCAAGCTCCTGCGCGGGGATCGCGTCGCGTTGGCCGCGCGCATGGATGAGGAAGCCGCCATCTTCGGCGCGCGCCTCAAGTCGGCCGAGGCGCTTGCGGCCTTCCAGGCCTTCCTGACCAAGTCGAAGTGAGGATCACCACCATGTCACTGGCAGGCAAGACCCTGTTCATCACCGGTGCCTCGCGCGGCATCGGCCTCGCCATCGCGCTCAAGGCAGCACAAGACGGTGCCAATATCGTTGTTGCCGCCAAAACTGCCGAGGCGCACGCCAAGCTGGAAGGCACCATTTTCACCGCCGCCGAGGAGATCGAGAAGGCGGGCGGCAAAGCGCTGCCGCTTCAGCTCGACATCCGCGAGGATGCCGCGGTGGAGGCGGCCTTCGCCAAGGCGGCGCAGCATTTCGGCGGCATTGATATTGTCATCAACAATGCCTCTGCCATCAATCTTGCACCGGTGAAAGCGCTGGAAATGAAGCGCTTCGACCTGATGCACCAGATCAACGCGCGCGGCACCTACCTCGTCTCGCGCTGCGGATTGCCGTATCTGGAGAAGGCGCAGAACCCGCATATCCTGATGCTCTCGCCCCCGCTGGACATGAAGACCAAGTGGTTTGCCGGACACACCGGCTATTCCATGGCCAAATTCGGCATGAGCCTCGTCGTGCTGGGGCTGGCCGGGGAAACCAAGGGCAAGATCGGCGTCAACGCGCTCTGGCCGCGCACCACCATCGCCACAGCAGCGGTCAAGAACCTGCTCGGCGGCGACAGCCTGATGCGCGCCTCCCGCACGCCGCAGATTCTGGCGGATGCGGCCTATCTTATCCTCAACAAGGACGCGAAAACCTTCTCCGGCAACTTCCTGATCGACGATACCTTCATGGCGGGAGAGGGCGTCACGGATTTCGACCACTACCGCGCGGACCCGACGCAGGCGCTGGCACCGGATTTCTTCGTGCCCGATGATATTCCTCCGCCGGCCGGGCTGAATTACGGCCCGCTCAAAGCCTGAGGCTGAGCCCGAAAACCACGCCGCAAACCTCCGTTTGCGGCGTGAATTTTTTGTGACGCATTTTCTCCTTGCGGCAGCGGCCTCGCGGGGGCAAACAACCCCCGTCTCGTCACGGGGAGGGCCGCATGATTATAGTCCATTTGCCGGCGGCCGATGCTTCCCTGAATGGGGGGCGCGCGGCGCCCTGCCGCTTCGAGCGCCGCACCTTGGGCGCGCAGGAGCCCATTCCCGCCAATGCCGTCTGGATCGACATGCTTGAGCCGACGCGCGAGGAAGATCGCCGGGTCGAGCAGGCGCTGGGTATCGAAATCCCGACGCGCGAGGAATCCCAGAACATCGAGCCCTCCGAGGTGCTCTATGTGGAAAACGGCGTGCGCTACATGTCGGTGCGCGTGCTGTGTCAGTCGGGCACGGAAAGCCCCAAGCTCGCGCCCATTACCTTCATTCTGAAGGATCGCCGCCTCGTCACCGTGCGCTATGATGAGCCGCGCTCGATCCAGATGTTCATCAACCGCCTTGCGCGCCCGGATGCCTGCCCCGCGAGCGGGGATTACATGCTCATCGCGCTGTTCGAGACCGTGATCGATCGCGCCGCTGAAATCCTGCGCCTCTCCGGCGAGCGCATCGATGAGGTCTCGGCGGCCTCCTTCGATTCAAAATCGCGCGAGGGGGCGGATGTCGGCGTGTTCCGCTCCACGCTCCAGACCATGGGTATGGAAGGCACCCGCATCTCCAAGGTGCGCGAAAGCCTTGTCTCCGTGGAGCGCATGTTGCTGTTCCTTTCCGCCAATACGGCGGGCGGCGCGCTCGGCGAGGAACTCAAGGGCGAAGTGCGCACTACCCTGCGCGACTTGCAGTCGCTTGAAGACCACGCGACCTTCCTCTCATCCAAGATCCAGTTCCTGCTCGATGCCGTGCTCGGCCTTGTGAATCTGGAGCAGAACAAGATCATCAAGATCTTCTCGGTGGCGGCCGTGGTCTTCATGCCGCCCACCCTCATTGCGTCGTCTTATGGCATGAACTTCAAGAACATGCCCGAGCTGGAATGGGCCTATGGTTACCCGATGGCGGTGGCCATGATGGTGCTGGCGGCGGTGGGCACTTACAGCTTCTTCAAATGGAAGAAGTGGCTTTAATCTCGCGGGTGCGGGGTTAGTCTCTTCCCCATGCACGACTCAAAGCCCGTCATCACCATCACCTACTGCACGCTGTACCACTGGATGCTGCGCAGCGCCTGGATGGCGCAGGAGCTGCTCTCCACCTTCGGTGAGGACTTGGGCGGGGTGACGCTGGTGCCGACGCGCGGCGGCATTTTCACGATTGCCTGTAACGGCGCAACGATCTGGGACCGCAAGGTGGACGGCGGTTTCCCCGATTCCAAAGAACTGAAAAAGCGTGTGCGAGACCGTCTCGATCCCGCGCGCGACCTCGGCCACATCGACCGCCCTTCTGCCGCAGAAGGGGGTTGAAATGTGCGGTCGCTATGCCCTGACCTCGCCGCCAGACGCCGTTCGCGCCTATTTCGGCTATGTCGAGCAGCCCAATTTTCCCCCACGCCATGACATTCGCCCCACCCAGCCCGTGGCGGTAATGCGGCTCTCGCAAGCGGCCTATTCCTTCGCGCTGATGCGCTGGGGCTTCATCCCCGGCTTTGTAAAGGATGAAAAGGAGTTTCCGCTCCTGATCAACGCGCGCTCGGAGACGGTGTTCGAGAAGCCCAGCTTCCGCAACGCCATCCGTCGCCGCCGCTGCCTGTTTCTGGCGGATGGCTTTTACGAGTGGCAGAAACTGGACGACAAGGGCAAGAAGAAGCAACCCTATCTCATCCGCCGCCCGCAGCAGGGGCCGCTGGCCATGGCCGGGATCTTCGAGCGCTGGATGTCGCCCAATGGCTCGGAACTCGACACCTGCGCCATCCTCACCACGTCCGCCAATGCCACAATGAGCGCGATCCATGATCGCATGCCGGTGATCCTGAGCCGCGCCCAATTCGAGCCTTGGCTCTCGCCGGACGCCACGGTCAAGGACATCGAGAATCTGATGCGCCCGCTGGATGATGACGCACTCGAACTTGTGAAGATTGACGCTGTGCCGAGGGATGAGGTGTGAGCGATGGGAGCAACGCTCGTCCTGCTGATTTTTGCCGTTGCGACCGTGCTTATCCTCGCCAAGCTGATCGGGAGCGGGGCAGGCGATGACAAGACCACAAACCTGACAGCCGACGCTTCGGGCGATGCGCCCGGCGGTGACCAAAACACCGATGACGGCGACGGCAGCGGAGATGGCGGGGGTGGTGACGGTGGTGGCGACTAGCGCACCAGCTCCGCCACCAGCTCCACATGCGCCGAGAAGCGGAACTGGTCCACCGGCGTCACGCTTTTCAGTTTGAAGCCGGCATCCACCGCCAGCTTCGCGTCACGCGCGAAGCTCTCAGGATCGCAAGAGACATAAGCGATGCGCGACAGCTTGGATTTGGCGACCTCGCGCATCTGCGCCTCCGCACCCTGCCGCGGCGGGTCGAGCAGAATGGCATCGAAGGCTTTCAGCTCCGGCGCGAAAAGCGGGCGGCGGAAGAGATCGCGCGCCTCCGCGGTAATCGGCTTGCCGCCGGGATTGGCGCGGATGGAGCGCTGGAAGCATTCAATCGCGCCGCGCTCGGAATCATACGCGCTGACCTTCATAGTGCGCGAGAAGCGCAGGCCGAAGGGGCCGAGCCCGCAGAAGGTTTCCGCCACATTTTTCGCGCCCTTGAGCGCTTCGCCGGCCAGCTCCGCCAGCAGAGCCTCGCCCGCCCCGGTCGGCTGCAAAAAACTGCCCGGCGGAATGAAGGCCCGCATCTCAGTGCCTTCCAGCAGTACCGAGGGCACCCGCGCCTCAATCAACCGTTCGCCGTGCAAGGTGAGCCGCGCCAGATCATGCTGCATGGCGAATTGCACCAGCTTCTGGCGCAGCCCCTCGTCAAGGCGGCCTGCGCCGCGGATATCGATATCCAGGCCCTCGATGGCGGCGGTAAACTGCACATCCAGCGGCTTCTCGATGCCGCGCAGGATATGGCCGATCCCGCGCGCAAGATCCGGCGCGGGAGCCAGCGCGCTCACCAGCAGCGGGCAGGTGTCCAGATCAATCAGCTCGTGGCTGCGCGCGCGCATGAAGCCAGCGACGCTGGCCCCATCCTTGCGGCGCACATGCAGCGTCACCCGGCGGCGGCCCGCCCCATGCGCATCGCGCGCCGGGGCAACCTCGATATTGAGCCCGGCGCGGGCGAGGGCGGTTTGCACCCGCGCACGCTTCCACTCGCCGATGCTTTTCGCGCGCCAATGCTGCACGGCGCAGCCGCCGCAAACACCGAAATGCGGGCAGATCGGGGCGACGCGGTCCGCACTCGCGGAGAGAACCGCAAGGCAGGTGCCGCGCTCGCCCTCAAGGCTCGCCAGCACGCGCTCGCCGGGCAGGGTGCCGGGCAGGGCAATGCGGTGCCCGTCCACCAACGCCATGCCGTCGCCCTTGGCACCTATATGGTCGATGAGAAGCTCAGAATTAGCCATTCTTGATGCCGATCAGCAGGAATTCGCGGTTGCCGTCACCGCCTTCAATGGGAGAGGGCAGGGTTGTTTCGATCGTCACGCCCAGCGCTGCAACTTCTTCGCCCACCCGCGCGACGATCTCGGTCTGCAAGGCTTCATCGCGGATCACGCCGCGCTTGGAGGCGTTCGGGCCCGCCTCGAACTGCGGCTTGATGAGCGCGATCAGCCGCCCGCCCGCCTTGAGGCGCGCAAACCCGGCGGGAAGGGCTTTTGCCAGCCCGATGAAGGAGAGATCCGCTGCGACGAGATCGACCAGCTCCGGCACCTGCGCTTCGCTCACCGCGCGGGCATCCAGCCCCTCAAGATTGAGGACGCGCGGGTTGGCCAGAAGCGAGGCATGAAGCTGCCCATGCCCCACATCCACCGCATAGACCTTGGCCGCCCCGCGCTGCACCAGAAGATCGGTGAAGCCGCCGGTGGAGGCCCCCAGATCGAGCGCCACCAGCCCCGCCACATCAAGGCCCATATGATCGAGCGCGGCCTCCAGCTTCAAGCCCGCCCGCGAGACATAGGCAAAGGGGCGCTCAGCCGTGATGCGGGCATCGGGGGCAACCGTGCGCGAGGGCTTGTCGATCACCTGCCCATCCGCGCGCACCAAGCCCGCCTCGATCGCGGCACGGGCGAGCGCGCGGCTTTCGAAGATGTTTTTTTCCACCAGCCACTGGTCAATGCGGATGCGTGTCACGGAAGAGCTGCTAGGCTAGGCATAAGAATAAAAACAAGTGCCGGGGAGACCTGCCCCGAAGAACCAGACCAAGGTGTTGCGCGTATCAGGTTCGGGGCCTGCAAACAACGACAGGATGTCGTTCAAACAAAAGGAAATGCTCATGAATTCGCATCTCTCCCGCCGCGCGCTGCTTGGCGGTGCGGCCACCGCCTTCACTTTCGCTGCCATGCCGCGTGTTTTTGCGCAGGCCGCAAGCCCCGCCCCGACCGGTCCTTTTGCGCAAGCCCCGCTGGGCTATGCCTTTGATGCGCTTGAACCCAACATCGACGCCAAAACTATGGAAACGCATTACCTGCGTCACCACGGGGCTTTCATCACCAACCTGAACAACTTCGCCAAAGACAACGGCGTGCTTGCCTCTGCGCCGGTCGAGAAGCTGCTCGCCGAATGGCAGCAACTGCCCGAAGCGGCGCGCATGGGCATCAAGAACAACCTCGGCGGCCATGCCAACCATTCGATGTTCTGGCAGATCATGGCCCCCGGTGGTGCCAAGACCCCGGAAGGCGATCTCAAGGCCGCGATTGATCGTGATCTCGGCGGGCTCGACAAGCTGAAAGCCGATTTCAACGCCGCCGGCGGGCGTGTGTTCGGCTCGGGCTGGGTATTCGTCACCGTCGAGAAAGACGGCAAGCTCGCGCTCACCACTCGCCCCAATCAGGACAACCCGATCATGGATGGCAAGATGGTCCTTTTCGGCAATGACGTGTGGGAGCACGCCTATTACCTGAAGTATCAGAACCGCCGCGCGGAATACCTCGCCAACTGGTGGAATGTCGCCAACTGGTCGAAGATCGGCGAACGCTTCGCGCAGGCCAAAGCGGGCACGCTGAAAATCTGAGGTCAGGCCGCCGCGGCAGGCCGAAGCTGGCACAGCGCTTCGGCGAAGGTTGTTGCGGCGGCAACGCCCTTGGGCGAGAGCGCATAGACACCCCGGCTCTCGCGCTGGAACCAGCCATAGACATCGTTTTGCAGCAGGGTGGCGGCGCGCTCGACCCCGCTTTCCTGCCGCAGCACCTTCACCGCGCAGGCGCCACGCGTGGTAAGCACACCCACGAGGCGCAAGGCATCCTGCCGATACGCCGTCATGCGGGGGCGGCGAGTCGTACCGCCCGTTTCCGTGTCGCCCACGCGGTGCGCGAACTCTTTCAGCAGCAGGCTGGTGCGGCGCTTGTCCTTGCGCGGCTGATACGGCACGGGGTCAGCCAAGGCTTCGACAAAATCACCCGTCACGATGAGCACGCCGAGGCCGAGGCGCTTGCACAGTTTGAGAATGTCGTTGAGTTGCCGTCGTTTGGGCGCACGAAACGCGAGATATACAGCATCGCTCATCGCCTGCCGATCCACCCCTTGCAGCAGCAATTGCAGCGAAAAGCCTGTCTTGAGTTCCACGATGACGGGCGGCTCATCGCCCCGTACCGCCACGACATCACAGGCGCGCACTTCCCCCTTCACGCCATAACCCTGCGCTTCGAGAAAGCGTTTTACGGGAGGGTAGAGGTCTGCTTCCGCCATCCACCGAAGCTAGATGATTCGTGACAACGGAGCGTTAGCCGTTTGGCCCCGCTGCGAGGGACACCGCCCTCAAGCCCGCACGGCCTGCTCGGCCTTGGGCATGCCCAGCGCGGCGCGCACCTTGGCAACAATGCCGGCGGCATCCAGGCCCGCTTCCGAGTACATCTTCTCGGGCTTGTCGTGCTCCTGATAGATGTCCGGCAGCACCATGGAGCGGAACTTGAGCGCACCATCCAGCAACCCGTTCTCGCTCAGGAACTGCGCCACCAGCGCGCCGAAGCCGCCGACAGAGCCTTCCTCAATGGTGATGAGCACGGAATGCGACTGGGCCAGCTCGCGCACCATCGCCTCGTCAATCGGCTTGGCAAAGCGTGCATCGGCGACCGTGGTGGAGAGGCCGAGCTTTTCGAGCTCATCGGCCGCCTTCAGGCTCTCGGTCAGACGCGTGCCGAGGCTCAGCAGCGCGATCTGCGTCCCCTCCCGCACGATGCGCCCCTTGCCGATGGCGAGCACCGAGCCGACCTCCGGCATCTCGACGCCGACACCTTCGCCACGCGGGTAACGGAAGGCGATGGGGCCGGCGCAATAGTCGACGGCGGTCGCCACCGCATGGACCAGCTCCGCCTCATCAGAAGGCGCCATGATGACCATGTTGGGGATGCAGCCGAGATAAGCGACATCGTAATTGCCCGCATGGGTCGGGCCATCCGCGCCCACCAGCCCGGCGCGGTCAAGCGCGAAGCGCACCGGCAGGTTCTGAAGCGCAACGTCATGCACCAGCTGGTCGTAACCGCGCTGGAGGAAGGTGGAATAGATCGCGCAGAACGGCTTGTAGCCCTCCGCCGCAAGCCCCGCAGCGAAGGTCACGGCATGCTGCTCGGCGATGCCGACATCGAAGGTGCGCTCGGGATAGGCCTGCCCGAAGAGGTCCAGCCCCGTGCCCGACGGCATGGCGGCGGTGATCGCCACCACCTTGTCGTCCCGCTCGGCCTGCTTGGCCAGCGCCTGCGCAAACACCTTGGTATAGGCGGGCGCATTGGAGGGGGCCTTGGCCTGCTTGCCGGTGATGACATCGAACTTCTGCACGCCGTGGTATTTATCGGCGCTGGCTTCGGCCGGGCCGTAGCCCTTGCCTTTCTGCGTCACCACGTGGATCAGCACAGGGCCGATGTCCTGATCACGCACGTTTTTCAGCACGGGCAGCAGGTGATCGAGGTTATGCCCGTCGATGGGCCCGACGTAATAGAACCCCAGCTCCTCGAACATGGTGCCGCCGGTCCAGAACCCGCGACCGAATTCCTCCGTTTTGCGGGCCTTGTCGTAAAAGAACTTGGGCAGCTTGGCCGCCAGCTGCTTGGCGACTTCGCGCAAGGAGCGATAGGTGCGGCCCGAAACAAGACGCGCCAGATAGGCCGACATCGCGCCCACCGGCGGGGCGATGGACATATCGTTGTCGTTCAGGATCACGATGAGGCGGGAATGCATCGCCCCCGCATTGTTGAGCGCCTCATAGGCCATGCCCGCGCTCATGGCGCCATCGCCGATGACCGCGATGACATGGTTGTCCCCGCCCGCCAGATCACGCGCCACGGCCATGCCGAGGCCAGCCGAAATCGAGGTGGAGGAATGCCCGGCACCAAAAGCGTCGTATTCACTCTCGGCGCGACGCGTGAAGCCGGAAAGGCCGCCGCCCATGCGCAGCGTACGGATGCGATCGCGACGCCCGGTCAAAATCTTGTGCGGATAGCACTGGTGGCCCACGTCCCAGATCAGCCGGTCGCGCGGGGTATCGAACACATGGTGCAGCGCCACGGTCAGCTCCACCACACCAAGGCCCGCGCCCAGATGCCCGCCGGTGACAGAAACCGCGTCGATCATCTCGGCGCGCAACTCATCGGCCACCTGCCGCAGCTGCGTCGCATCAAGCTGGCGCAGATGGTCAGGCGTATGGATCGTATCGAGCAGGGGAGTGGAGGGCCGCGTGGACATTTTTTGTCTTATAGCGGCTTTGGCGCATCCGGCAAGAAAGCGCCGTCGGCAATCCGCACGGTGCCATGCGCAATCCGACTAACGTGCGCCGCAATTGCTGCATCCGCCGCCTTTTCCGCGTGCCTCTGGCGTCGAGCAGCTCGTCTGGCCCGGTCCGCCCGATGAGCAGCCCCCCAAAGGCTGCGGCCTGAGCAAGGAGACGAGGCGTGCCCCCGCCAGCGCCGTCAGGATCAGAAAGCCGGGATGCACCATCCCGGTGAGCGCAAGACCCAGCACGACGGCGCCGCCTGCCATCAGCTTTTGCTGGCGTGCCGCGGCCTCTGCAGCACCGGGGGCCGCCTCGGTGGCACCGCCCGCCCGCACCCAGGCGCTCATGCCGCCCTTGAGCGAATAGGCCTCGAACCCCTTGGGGCGCAGCGCCCCGCAGCCTGCGGATGATCGCATGCCGCTGGCGCAGACCAGCACCAACTTGCGTTTTTCGCCGGGCGGCAGGGCGGAAGGAGAAAGCGAGCCCACTGGAATATGAACCGCTTCCGGGGCGTGGCCTGCCGCGAATTCGCCGGCGCTGCGCACGTCGATCAGCAGGGCTTGGCCGGATTTGACCCATTCGAGCGCGGTTTGAGCGTCGATATCGTGCATGCCTGCCCCCTCCTGATCGATGGTCGTCTTTACATATTCAAGTGTTAGAATGTATGCAAGGGAGAAGCCGCTTTCCCGAGACTGAGAACGAAGGTCCGACGATGAAATCCTATCCCGATATCACCAAAGCCATTTCCGCGGGCCTGCGCGAAGTGCGCAAGGATGTGCCTGACGCGCTTGCAGGCTTCTCGCAGCTGACCAAGGAAGCGATGAAGGAAGGGGCGATCGACAAGAAGACCAAGGAATTCATCGCCATGGCGCTGGGCGTCGCGGCGCGCTGCGACGGTTGCCTCGGGTTCCATGCCGAAGCACTGGTGAAGCTTGGCGCAACGCGGCAGGAGCTGGCCGAGGTGCTGGCGGTGGCGGTGCAGATGGGCGGCGGCCCCTCGCTGATGTATGCCGCCGACGCCATGACGGCGTTCTTGCAGTTCGAGGAGCTGGCAAAGGCCTGAACAAGAAGCACAAGGCTCGCCTTTTGGGCCTTGGCTTCTGTTGCGAGAAAGATCGCCTCGGCGGACTTTCCATCAAAAGTCCCTGCCGAGGGGCGGGGTTATTCCTTCGGCAGCGGGATAAACTCGCTCTCGCCGGGCACCGCATCGAACTTGCCGGCGGCCCAATCGGCCTTGGCGGCTTCAATGCGGTCTTTGGAGGAAGAGACGAAGTTCCACCACAGATGGCGCGGCCCGTCGAGCGGCTCGCCGCCCAGCAGGACCAGCCGGGCATTGGAAAGCCCCAGCACGCTGATCCGCTCGCCTGCACGCAGCACCAGCAGCCGTCCCGGCCCGAAGGTATCGCCCGCGATGTCGATCTCGCCGGAAACGATGTAAAGCGCGCGCTCCTCGTAATCCGGATCAATCGGCAGAATGGAGCCCGGCGCGACAATCGCCTCGGCCAGAAGCGCGGGATAGGGAAAGGCGCTCGGCGCGACAGCGCCGAAAGCCGTGCCCATCAAAAGACGCACGCGCTTGCCTTCCCCCGCAAGGCGGGGCAGCGCATTCTCTTCGAAATGGGTGAAGGCCGGGTCGGCCTCCTCATGGCTCTTGGGCAGCGCCGCCCAGAGCTGGACGCCGGACAGGCGCGCACCGCGCGCGCGGGCCTCGGCTGTGGTGCGCTCGGAATGGGCGATCCCGCGCCCGGCCTGCATGATGTTGAGCCCGCCGGGGGTGATTTCCTGTTCCGAACCAAGGCTGTCGCGGTGCATAAGCGCACCGTCGAAAAGGTAGGTGACAGTGGAAAGCCCGATATGCGGGTGCGGGCGAATATCCAGCCCCTCGCCGAGGCGGAACTCCGCCGGCCCCATTTCATCCAGAAAAACGAAGGGGCCCACCATGCGCCGCCCGACAACCGGCAGCGCGCGCCGAACGGGCAAGCCGCCAAGATCGGAGGTGCGGGGGATGATGATCTGCTCGATCAGATCGCAGGCGTCGCGATCCCCCAGGGCCGGATCTTCGGGGTGGAATGTATCTTCAATGGACATAACGCCTTGCTAGGCAAAGCGCTGGAAATGTCCACTCAGTTCACATCCAGCGGCTGGGCACCGGTCGGCTCGCCGGAAGCGGAAAGCGAGATCTTGGAAATACGCAGTTCAGCCTCGGCCAGCAGGGCTTCGCAGCGCTTCTTCAGGTGTTCGCCGCGTTCGTATTTTTCGATGGATTTCTCGAGGCTTACGTCCCCGCGCTCCAGCTCGGCAACGATGGCTTCAAGCTCGGCCATGGC
>JAIUNQ010000058.1 GCA_020161475.1 Pseudomonadota bacterium
GCCGCCATATGCTCTGCTGTCTCATCCCGCATCAGAGCGCAATCATCCGCTGCCGCCACCAGCTGATCCTGGCTGGCTGCTCATGACAGAATTGGAATTGAGCGAGAATGGCGCTCCCAAGGGGATTCTATGCTTTTCTAAGCATATCCATCAATTTCAAATACTTATGAATATTAGCATAGATAAATTATCACCAATTTCATCACCGAAAATCGCACCGTCCACAGGACATAACACAGGACATAAAAATGCCGGGCGGAGCCCGGCTTTCGTGTCTCTTGTCGTGCTTCAGATCATGTGCCCTGAGGAAGCCGCTGTTGGGGCTGCTGAAGCCGCTGGCCTTCCACTTGCGACGGACCCCGCTGGCCTTGAGCGCTTTCCGGCGCTGCTATCCGTCGACGTTTCCGAGCGGGCGGCGGCTTTTTCCCGGCTGCAAAGGCGCGCAATGCAGCTTCACGCGTTTCGGATTTACCGAGGCGACTTTGGAACAGCGTGATCAGGTCTGCGCGCTTGACGTTGAAACCGGCTGCGCGGATGTCCTTCGCAATGGCATCCATCGAGCGGCCTACGGTGAACTCGGCCAGCACCAACTCATAGATCGGCTCAAGCCGATGACGACGACCTTTCTTAAGAGCAGCCTGAATGGCTGCAACGTCGTCAGCGCTTTTAATGTCTCTAAGGTTTGATTCAGCCGTCATCAATGATCCTCGGATTTTCAGCGATTTCGAGGATCATGGAGTCAGTCAATGACGACGTCGTCAATTACGAATCTTTAAGTTTCTAAGATTCTAGCTTCGCCGAAACCCTTCATCCTGATAAGATCAGGCAAATTCTAATTCAGAGGTAGGAAGAGGGGCCAGATATGTTTTTGTATGCACAAAAACGACGGGCCTATTATCCGGCCCTATCTGGCTCTGCGAGGCTGCACGGGGTCGCTGCCGCTCAGCCCGTGGAAACCCTCCGGTTCGAGGGCGCACCGGAGCGTGATGCGAGGGCGCATCACGAGGAAGGCGCAGGATGCACGAGGGCGTGCATCGCGGCCATTGGCCGCCTGCGCAAAACTCATGGGGGTTCGCAATGAGCTCACCCACGCCTGATCCGGCGAAAAAAAATCGGCAGTCGTTCAATCCCGCAGGTCGTCCTAAATCGGCCGATCCGCGCAGCATCAGAACGATGCTGAGATTGACCCCTGCTGAGCATGCCGCATTGAAAGGTGCCGCAGCATCAGCCGGCACAACCGTCACGCGCCTGCTCGTGGACAGCGCGATGGCGCGCGTCACAGCGCTCTCCGCCAGCTCGCAGATCGAAGCGTCGATCCGCGAGCAAGGGCGGAAGCTCAACGAGATCGTCCGCCGCGCCAATTCTTCCGCGCCACGCAGCGGCGATATCACGATGGCCGGCGTGCATCTGCGATCAATCATCAACGCGATCGATGGCGTCGTCGTCACGGCGCCGATCATCGCTGCGCTGACCGATGTCGCCAATCTCGTCCGGCAATGGCAGCGACATCATCCGGGCCACGAACCGTCTGAAGCTGAAGCGCTGATCGCCTGCATCGAGCGCGTTATTGCTGGGGCGTGAGATGCTGGCGAAAAAACTTCTCCGCGAAGATGGGCCGGGATCGTTCGAAAATTCGATCGCCTACGCCCTCCATGGCACAAATAACCAATCACCCTACCGCGGCCAGGTCATTGCCATGAAGGGCGTGCCGACCGTCGATAGTGCCGCCGCCGCGATGCGCATCGTCGCAAAAGGGTCACGCTGCAAAGATCCAGCGCTGCACATCGTCCTAAGCTTCGGCCCGGAAAATACCGGCCACAATGATCCCTCCGTGTTAAGAGATTGCATTAAGAAAACACTGCAAGCTCTTGAAATATATGATCATCAGCACATCGCGATATTGCACCGCGATACGCAGCATGCACATCTGCACATCATCGTGAACCGTGTGAAGGGCGGTCGGGCGGTTTCTACCGCTATGGATATCGCGAAGCTTCACACGGCCGCGCTCAACATCAACAAGGAGCGCGGCTGGCCTCTGGTGGTGTCGAAATACACCAAAAAGGCCGTTAAAGAGGCCCTAAACGACAATCCCGCGATCAAAGTCGCGCCTCAGCGCACATCTGGCGAGCGCTTGAGGGCCGAGGCGGATCGATTCCGGAAGCCATCATGGGCGCAAGCGCATCATGATGAGATCCACGCAGTTCTTAAACAGGCCGACAGCGTTGAAAATTTCCTGAAGCGCCTGACCAAAATCGGGATCGGTGTGAAAATGAGCGAAAAACATCAGGGCATCATCTTTTTCGACCGCGATCATCCCGATGATAAAAACAAAGGTGCCAAAGGCTCCGCGATTGGCCTCAGCCTCAATGCTCTCATCGCGCTCAAAAAAAGCGAAATGAAAAATCGCGAACAATTTGAGGCCGTAGAGCGCGTCTGTCGTTCGACAAAAAAGGTCGAAATCGACAATCCCGAGCGCGACGAAATTCTCGAAAAACGCCGCCAGGAATATCAGAGATATCGCAATGAAAAGAAGACCTTGGCCGATTATTGGCTGGCACCGGAACGGCGTGTCAGAAAGATAAAAAAGCGCTTCGAAAAGCGCCCTGATGCCGCAGAACTTCTGCGATTTATCACCGATCTCGCAGCCCAATGGCGCACCATGTTCGACAAGTCCGTGGCCTTGGCGAAGAGGCTCCACCTCGAGCGCATGAACGCCATGCCGGTGCCACGCAAGCGGTGGAAGGTGGCTGCCGTCGAAGCCATGGCCGTCACAAGGCCGCCAGAAGCCGTTGTGGTGTCTGAGACGCCGGTTGCAGCACCATCTGCGCCCAAGCGGAAACCCTCGCCCGAGCAGATCCGGGCCTGGAACCTGCGCAAGGCCCGGAAAAGAGGGGGCAGGGGAGACTGATGCCCCCTTTCAGCCAGCAAGCTGGCCACGGCGCTCATCGCGCCGTTTCAAATGCGCCGGACATCCTCGAAGGGTGATTTTTCCTCGCAATTATCAAGAAATTTTGCCGCCGCCAATGCGATGCGCATCGTCGCAAAAGGGTCACGCTGCAAAGATCCAGCGCTGCACATCGTCCTAAGCTTCGGCCCGGAAAATACCGGCCACAATGACCCCTCCGTGTTAAGAGATTGCATTAAGAAAACACTGCAAGCTCTTGAAATGTATGATCATCAGCACATCGCGATATTGCACCGCGATACGCAGCATACGCGTTAAGAACTGCAAGGCGGTTTCTACCGCTATGGATTACGCCCGAGCAGATCCGGGCCTACAGAGCGGCAATGGCTCGTAAAAAGGGGGGGCAGGGGAGACTGATGCCCCCTTTCAGCCAGCAAGCTGGCCACGGCGCTCATCGCGCCGTTTCAAATGCGCCGGACACCAACGAAGGGTGATTTTTCCTCGCAATTATCAAGAAATTTTACCGTGGCAACATCTTGCCCCGGCCACCCTACGCGCCGGGTCGGGTCAAACATTTTCGCCAACATCATTTATTCAATTTCGGGCGTCCGCGAACATCATGAACTCCGCCATCATCATGAACTCCGCCATCATCATGAACTCCGCCATCATCATGAACTCCGCCATCATCATGAACTCCGCCATCATCATGAACTCCGCCATCATCATGAACTCCGCCATCATCATGAACTTCGCCATCATCATGAACTTCGCCATCATCATGAATTCCGTGGCCGTGTCGGGATACTAATGTCGAAAAACATCCTCCTTCGAGGATGTCCGGCGAATTCTCATCGTCGCGCGGGCTGGCCCGCGCCAAGAATTTCTCCAGAACGACCTCTCGGAGATGATGCGTGCCTTTGATCAAATTGAATGATGATCAAAAAACGACGCAAAGGCGCGAACTCGCTCAGGACCGACGCCAATCACATCATCATCGAAAAACATGAACGATGCCGATGTTCGCATCGGACGCGATCTCGCGCTTACGCGCGCTCTCACACGTGCGCGCGGGATAGTTCTCTTTAGTCTATCTTCTCTCGTATCTCATTTCTCATGATACGATAATCTACTCCTCTAGGGATTCGTAGATTATCGTAGGGAAGCGATAAGTCGCCTCAAAAATCGCCATAACCCGTTGATAATATGTAGAAATTAGACGAATATGAAAATCAGAATGTGTTGGCGATACGTCAAAGTTATGTTGGCGATACGTCAAACCCTCAAAGGGCCTTCCTTTCTACCTCTATCCATCTGCCATCGCGGGTGATTTTCCACTCCTGGAGCTTGTCGATCGCGTCCACGGCCTTGCGAACCTCGCCTTCTCGCCAACGCGTCGTCGAGGGTGATCCAGCTTTCTCGCGCCAGCACTTCCCGACCAGTGTTTCCAACTCATATCGCTGCCGGTTGCCCGGCCGGATATGAGCAGAAAGAAACCTATGCAGTGAGCGCGCCACGTCCGTGGGTAGCGTGATCCGATCGTCCAGCTGAATCATCGCAAAATCTTGAGTTTTTCCGGCTCCGACCACCAAGGCCGCCGCCAGACGCCAGCAGACGTGGATCCTAATTTTTTCTTTATTTTTGCGATCCCAGCGATAGCCAATGAGCGAGGATGCGGCCTTGGTGTCCTCGTTCCAGAGTTTGACGTGAACCTTGCTCAGATCATCGAGATTTTGCTCAAGACGGTCGTAGGCAACCTTGTTCGCCGCGACTCCGCACATATCGAGAAGCTCGTTCGCGCTCGTTTCCACGAAAGCGACATCCCGACGTATCGCTTCTCCCTCGACCTCTTCGAGAAAAGTTGATGCCCTCTCGTAAAGTGAGCCCCGATCCTGTGTCTGAGCCATCCGCAAGATCGCAAGAAGAAGGGTCTCGTGCATCACCATCACGTGTTCTGGCACAGAGACCTCGTAGTTCAGATGCTTTTCTTCGCCTCCCTCATGAACAAAGGTGCGCGTAAACCTCTTGATGTGATGAAGAACCTGATCGGGGCTCCGCTTTGTCTTCGGGGCATTGGTAAAAATTGGCTGAATAGCCATGCCGGTATCGAGCCTCGAGAAGCCCCGCTTAGATTTAGACGTCACAGAGTGACCCCGCCATTTTCGGAGCAGAGGCAGGGGTATGAGAATGGTTTTCCCATTTCCACGGGACCAGAACCCCATTCGTGTCCTGCCTGAACCAGCGATCCGCGGGAATGCGCCCGTAACTGCACTTCGAGACGCCGTAGCGGATAAACTGACTCAGGTATTCACGCGGCTCCTCGGCGAGATCAATCCCGTATAACTTCTTGATTTCCCTCACATCGGCATCATTCATGCGCTGAAGAAAAGCCGCAAAACGTGAATTATCGACCAGCGCGCTTGCTCCCCGCGAAGCATGGGTGGAATCGCCTGCGCCTGAAAGGGCGACGCTCTTTGAAACATGGTGCAGGATGAGGAACGCAGCGCGGGTGACGTTGGCAATCGCCTCAAGCCTATTCAACAAAGGCCCCATCTTGGCATTGACGCTCTCGTCCTCCTGATGGACGCGAGACCACGTATCAACGATGACCAGCCTCGACCCCTGCGCCGCTTCGAGAATAGCGTTGAACCAATCGTCCGAGCCGATGTTCATCCGGGATCCCACCAGCGGGACGATGTGGAGGTTTTCGACCAAGGTCTCGCTGGTCTCATGCGGCAACAGTGTTCCGATCGAGTGCAACCGATGCCAGAGCGCGTTCTCGGCGTCCTCTGCCGCGAGAAACAGAACCCGACCGGATTTCACCGTGCCGGTTTCAAGGGTGTCTGCCTCACTGATCGACGCCGCTGCGATGTGGATCGCGCTTTGAAGCGCGAAGAAGCTCTTTCCGACGCTGCCAGGGGCGGTGAGGAGGCCGACCGTCCCGGCGGCCAAACCCGGAATAACAAAATCGAGGGGCGGAGGTCGCGTGTTCAGTTTCTCGCGGAGGTCAACGCGGCCAGACAGCCACTCTTTGGCGCTCTTCGTATTCTCAGTCATTTTACGCCTCACTCAGGTTCACCGCGACCACCCTACCTGCGAGGCGGGTGACGCAGATTTCTCGTTGTTATTTATCAGTAGTAATTTCGGCACGGGCCGCAGGAAGGTGCCGGTAGAGGGTGGCCTCACTGACACCGATATGTTTGGCCACGTCGCGGACCGTCAGTTTTCCGTCGGCAAGCAGAGCTTTCGCCGCCACGAGATCCGCATCGGTGAATTTTCGCGGTCTGCCGCTGATCGCACCGCGTGCCTTGGCTGCCCGCAAGCCGGCCATCGTCCGTTCCCGGATCAGGGAACGCTCGAATTCGGCCAGGGCACCGAAAAAGTGGAAGAAGAATTTGCCGATGGCCGTTGTCGTGTCCATCGCCTCGGTAAGCGAACGGAAGCCCACAGATCTCTTCTCCAGCATCTCGATCGTCGAGATCAGATGTGACATCGAGCGCGCCAGGCGATCCAGCTTCCACACGACAAGCGTGTCGCCCTCGCGCATGTAATCGAGCGCTGCCAAGAGCTCCGGACGATCGCGCTGCGCCCCGGATGCCGTTTCGGTGAAAATCTTCTCACAGCCCGCCGCTTTCAGCGCGTCCACCTGAAGCGCATGATCCTGATCTGTCGTCGAAACACGGGCATATCCAACGAGCATGGGCAGTCCTCTCATTAACGTAGGCCACCCTACATTATGAGAGACATAATTACAAGAGACGTTTATGAGATATTTATGTGCGTCTCGAATGCCCCTTTTTGTCGTTTTCAGAAGACGGCTGCACTGAACGTCAGAAGCCGACTGCACTATAGCAGCGGAGGGGTTGGATCCATCAGGCAACGACGGGCTGCTGCCGGCCATCAGCGGACGCAGGGAGGACTTTCCGCAACCGGCCGTTCGATGCGGCACCGATGGCCTTCGCGCAGGGGTAGTGAATCCGCCAGGATTGACTTGCGCTGCCCTACCTCTCACTAGTGAGGGGCGGCAGCGCATCAAGCGGTGAGCGCACTCCGGCACCGCCAACTTTCAGCACATGCGTGTAAATCATCGTAAGCAATGGGATGGACGCCCCCACCTGACGACGGCATCGAAGTGCCACAGTGGATGTGTCAGCAACCACTCGATCGGAAGGAGCGTCCGCCATGGAGATTACGACGATCGGCCTTGATCTGGCCAAGAACGTGTTCCAGGTCCACGGGGTCAACGAGCGCGGCAGGTCGGTGCTGCGCAAGCAGTTGAAGCGCGACCAGGTAGCTCCCTTTTTCGCGAACCTGCCGCCTTGCCTGATCGGCATCGAGGCCTGTGCCAGCGCTCATCATTGGGCCCGCAAGCTGCAGTCGTTCGGCCACACGGTTCGGCTGATGGCGCCGCAGTTCGTCAAGCCGTACGTCAAGAGCAACAAGAACGATGCCGCTGATGCAGAGGCGATCTGTGAGGCGGTTAGCCGGCCCTCGATGCGCTTCGTGCCAGTCAAGAACATCGAGCAGCAGTCGGTGCTCTCACTGCACCGCGTCCGTCAGGGCTTCGTCAAGGCACGCACCGCGCAGGCCAACCAGATCCGGGGCCTGCTCGGCGAGTACGGCCTGGTAGTGCCGCAGGGGATTGGCTACATCGCTGAACGCGTGCCGGCGCTGATCGAAGATGCAGAGAACGAACTTCCTGGCACCTTCCGGCTGCTCATCCAGCGACTGCTCGAGCATTTGAAGATTCTGCAGAAGCAGGTCGACGAGATCGAGCTGCAGATCAAGGCGTGGCACCGGGCCAGCGAGGCGAGCCAGCGTCTGGAGAAGGTGCCTGGCATTGGGCCGTTGACTGCCACGGTGCTTGTCGCCAGCGTCGGCGATGCGAAGAACTTCGACAACGGGCGCCAGTTCGCCGCATGGCTGGGCGTGGTGCCACGACAGCACTCCAGCGGCGGCAAGCCGACGTTGCTGGGCATGAGCAAGCGCGGTGATGCCTACTTGCGCACGATGCTGATCCACGGCGCGCGTTCAGTCATCTACCGGGCCACCCAGCGCGCCGATGCCGACAGCTGGCTGGTGAAGCTCACGACGCGCCGTAACAAGAACATCGCGGCAGTCGCCATGGCGAACAAGACGGCGAGAACGGTCTGGGCGCTCCTGGCTCACGGCCGGGAGTTCAAGCAGGGATACGCCGCGGCCTGAAGCAGCACCGACTACAGCGACAGCAAAGGAGATCCCTACCGCCGATTGCTCAGGCAACCAGCAAGTTGATGGCACGACAGGTCAGACCGTGGTTGGCACAGCCCGCGCCGGACGAGGCACTTCGAGTGCGTGTAAGCGATTGGGCGCCGACCAGCAGAACCCATCAGGGACAGCGAGTTCGTCTCGCATCTGAAGTCCGAATGTACGGGTGCAATCTTTTCCTCAGTGCGGCAGCGAACTGGAAGCTTGGCAAACCGGGGGCGTCCATGTACGTCCGGCGATCCCAT
Source organism: Pseudomonadota bacterium (assembly GCA_020161475.1). Classification (GTDB taxonomy): domain Bacteria; phylum Pseudomonadota; class Alphaproteobacteria; order Rhizobiales; family Beijerinckiaceae; genus Rhabdaerophilum. Next base: position 8,401 of record JAIUNQ010000058.1, read on the forward strand.
CTTGAAGAACGATCAGTCGGCAGCCAGTGCGTGGATGATCGGGCAGTTGCCTTTGGTCGCCCCGGCATCGCATTGGCGCAGCAACGCCGTCAGCGCCTTGCGCATCGCCTTCAGGTCTGCGAGCTTGTCTTCGATGATCTGCAGCTTGTGCGCAGCCAGGTCGCGCGTGTCGGCACACGCGCAGGCCTCGTCGAGCTCGAGCAAGCTGCCCACTTCTTCCAAGGTGAAGCCGAGCGCCTGGGCGCGCTTGATGAAGCGCACACGTTTGATGGCGTTCGAGTCATAGCGGCGATGCCCGCCGCTCGGCTTGGCGGGTTCGGCCATCAAGCCGCGGCGCTGGTAGTAGCGGATCGTCTCGACGTTCACACCGGCCACGTCGGCCAGCCGCCCTATCGTCAGCTCGCTTGTCATCTGAACCTCTTGACTCCGTACCATGGTACGGACTCTAGACTGTCTGCCATCGAAGTAGTTCATCCGGGCATGGCAACGTTCAGAGTCAAGGGTTCACTGGTTGCCGGCGCGCTGGCGGCTATCGGCGCGTCCGTGTGCTGCGTCGGGCCGTTGGTGCTACTGGCGCTGGGCATCGGGGGCGCGTGGATCGCCAACCTGACGGCGCTGGAGCCGCTTCGGCCCTGGTTCATCGCCGCGACGCTGTTGTTCCTCGGCCTGGCGTTCCGGCGCCTGTACTTGCAGCCGCAGGTCTGCGAACCGGGAGCCGAGTGCGCCGAGCCGATCGTGCTCAAGCGCCAGCGGCTGATCTTCTGGGTGGTCGCGTTGGCGCTGCTCGCGTTGTTGTCGGTGCCTTGGTTGGCACCGCTCATGCTCTGAAGGGACTGTCCATGCGCAACTTGCTTGCCGCCGTGTTCGTCACGCTGATGCCCTTGGCCGCGCTCGCCGCACCGCCGCAGACGGCCGTGCTCGACGTTCAGAACATGACCTGCGGGCTGTGCCCGGTCACGGTGAAGAAGTCACTGGAGAAGGTGGCCGGTGTGAGCCAGGCCCAGATCGACTTCGCGAAGAAGACCGCCACTGTGACGTTCGACGCCGACAAGACCACCGCAGCCGCACTGGTCAAGGCCACGACGGACGCGGGCTTTCCATCCGCGGTACGCAAGTGAACACCGTCGCCCCTGAACTGGAGTCGGTACTGACCTGCCCCGAGTGCGGCCACGCCAAGCGCGAGGTCATGCCCACCGATGCCTGCCAGTTCTTCTACGAGTGCGAGCACTGCAAGACGGTGCTGCGACCCAAGACCGGTGACTGCTGCGTGTATTGCTCGTACGGCTCGGTCAAGTGCCCGCCGGTGCAGATGCAGCGGGGCTGCTCAAGCTGCGGCGGCTGACGGCCGCCAACGGTGCGGCAGCAACTCGGCGACGCGGCTGGCCGGCTGAGTGGGCAGGCGTTCCAGCACATCGCGCAGGTAGGCGTAGGGGTCGTGCCCGTTCAGCCGCGCCGAATGCACCAGGCTCATCACCGCTGCGGCGCGCTTGCCCGCACGCAGGCTGCCGGCGAACAGCCAGTTGTTGCGCCCGATGGCGATCGGCCGGATCTGGTTTTCGACCCAGTTGTTGGAGATCGGCACGTCGCCGTCCTGCACGAAGCGCGTGAGTTGCGCCCAGCGCTTCAGGCTGTAGTCGATGGCCTTCATCGTGGCCGAGCCGGTGGGCACCAACTGCCGCTGCGCCAGCAGCCAGCGATGGAAGACGGCCAATACCCTTCGTGACTTGCGCTGCCGAATGCGTTGTCGCTCATCGCTGGGCAGGCCCTCGATCTCGCGCTCGATCCTGAACAGGCACTGGTGGTAGCGCAGCGCCTTGCGGCCGACCTCACTGCCGTGGTTGGCCCACAGGTCGTTGAACTTCCTGCGCGCGTGCGCCATGCACTGCGCCGAGGTCACGCCCTGGGTCGTCGTGGCGGTGTAGCCGCTGAAGCCATCGGTCACCAGCGTGCCCTGCCAGGCGTTGGGGGTACCGAGTTGCAGGAACTCGCGCACGTTCTGGCCGCTGCGGGTCTCGCAGAACTCGAATACCACCGCCTTCGTCGCGTTCAGGCTCGTGGTGCAGTACGTCCAGATGTAGGCCTTGTGCGTCCTACCATCGCGCAGGTGCGCTGGCTTGAGCATGGACACCGGCGTCTCGTCGGCGAGCAGCACCGCGTGGCGACGCAGTTCATCGGCCAGCGCCTGAACCAAGGGCTGCAGCTGCGCGCCGCACTGGCCCACCCACTGTGCCAGCGTCGAGCGGGCGATCAGATGGCCGGCACGCTCGAAGATCGCTTCCTGCCGGTACAGCGGGAGGTGATCCAGGAACTTCGCCACCAGCAGGTGAGCCAGCAGGCCGGCCGTCGGAATGCCCTTGTCGATGACGTGCGCCGGTACCGGCGCTTGAACGATCCGACCTTCTCCTCGTTGACTGCAGCAGCGGCACGCCCACTTGCCGCGCACATGGCGCTCAACGCTGAACACGCCGGGCTGGTAGTCCAGCCGCTCGGCCACGTCCTCCCCGAAGCGCTGCATCGGTTGCCCGCAACCTGGGGTGTGGCAGGTGGTGTCCGCCGGCTCGTGCGGTACGTCGTGGCGCGGCAGGTGCTGCGGCAGCGCGGTGCGCTTAGGCGTCTTCTTGTCCTTGCCCTTTTCAGCAGCAGGACGCTCGCGCTCGATCTCCTGCTCGAGCTCGGCCAGGTCGGTGTCCAGCGTCTCTTCCAGCAGGCTCTTTTGCTCGGGTGCCAGGGTGCTGGCGAAGCGCTCGCTGCTGGCGGCGAACTTCATGCGCTTGAGCACCGCCATCTCGTGCGTGAGCTTGTCGATCAGCGCCTGCTTGAAGGCAATCTCGGCGTCGCGCTGCTGGACCTGTGCCAGCAGCGACTGCACGACCTGCCGCATCTGCGGCTCCAGGGCGTCCAGTTGCTGTGCACTGATCATGGACAGCCATGGTGCCGTGCCGGCGTGCCACGCGCATCGGCACATCCGGCAATTGCCGCCGAACTGCTCAGCAGCCTCAGATCAAGCGGATGATTCCTGCGTCACCCAGCCGCTGCCAGGGCAGCCCCAGCACCAGGGCCTCGAGCTGCGGGCGCGTCAGCTGCAGCGTACTGGTGGCGTCTGCAGGCCAGACGAACTTGCCGGCGTTCAGCCGCCGGGCAGCCAGCCACACGCCGATACCGTCGTGCACCAGCACCTTCATGCGGTTGGCACGACGGTTGGCGAAGAGGTAGGCGTGGTTCGGATGGGCCGCGCCGAAGACACCGACAACACGGGCCAGCGCCGCCTCGGTACCCAGGCGCATGTCCAGGGGCTGTACGGCCAGCCACACCGCATCAACCTTGATCATGACAGCGCTTCAAGCCAGCACTTCGCGCAGCCAGGCGGCGCTGCGCTCGTCCATGGGCAGGCTGGCGCTCACGCTGCTCGCACCTCGACGGATCTCGACGGTGACCAAGGCCGGCGCCAGTGCCGTCTCGCGCGGCTTGGCCACTGTGGCTGAGCGATCGCTGACGTCGGTCACCGCCACGGGCACAAACGCCGGTGGGTTCACGAGGGCCCGTGCGCGCGAGCCCGCAGCCGCAGCATCGGCCAGCTCGGCCTCGCGCACCCAGCGCCGCAGCATGTTCGCGTTCAGGCCGTTGGCCAGGGCCACCGCGGCCACCGAGCCATGGCCCTTACGCGCCAGCTCGATGACTCGCGATTTGAACTCGTCGGAGTGGCGGCGCCAGCTCCGCTTGGGCGGTCGGGCTACGCCTGTATCGGATTGGGAAGTGTCCATGTGTCCACGCAGTTGTTCGTGGACACAAGCATCCAGGGCCGCCTATGGCAATTCAATGTGACTTGGCCGGACGCATACAAATCATCGTCGTAGAGACGTCGGAATGGCCGAGCAGATCCTGCACGGTTCGAATGTCGTAACCGCTGCGGAGCAAGGCCGTCGCGAACGAGTGGCGGAGGGTGTGCGGTGTGGCGGGCTTCGTGATGCCTGCTTGTTCTACGGCACGTTTGAAGGCGCGCTGAAAGGTCTGGTCATACATGTGATGGCGACGCACGACACCGCTCCGTGGATCGGTCGAATGCGTGTGCTGCGCAAAAACCCAGAACCACGGCCAAGAATGCCCGGCGCGCGGATACTTCCGCTCAAGGGCGTCGGGAAGCGCAACGCCGCTGCGGCCCTCGGCCTGGTCCTTCAGCCACCATGCCCGTGCACGCGACAGCTGCTCGCGCAGGCTGGGTGCCAAGCTCTCGGGTAACATCAAGGCCCGATCCTTGGAGCCCTTGCCCTCCCGCACGATGATCGTGCCGTGATCGAAATCCAGATCCTTGACCCGCAGTTGCAAACCCTCACTGATCCGCATGCCCGTTCCATACAGAAGCTGGGCGAACAAACGATGCTCGCCTTCCAGAAAACCGAGGATGCGAACCACTTCATCCGGGGTCAGCACCACCGGCAAGCGCCGCGACGGCCGAGGTCTTCCGATCTCCTGAAGCCAGGGCAGATCCGTGCACAGCACCTTGCCGTAGAAGAACAGCAAGGCCGCCAATGCCTGACGATGCGTGGAGACCGAAACCTTGCGCTCGTTCGCCAGCCAGGACAGAAATGCCTCGACTTCGCTGCTGCCCAAGGTTGCCGGGTGACGCACACCGTGGAAACGGATGAAGGCACGAACCCAGTGGACATA
>JAIUNQ010000059.1 GCA_020161475.1 Pseudomonadota bacterium
CAACCCCGAGCCCACGCGCGAGGAGATCCGCGAGCATATCTCCGGGAATTACTGCCGCTGCACCGGCTACGAAGCCATTGTCGATGCCGTTTCCACCGTCGCCGAAGCGCGGAGAGCCGCCCGATGAGCACGATCAATCTTTCCTCGGAAGATCGCCCCAATTCCTACATCGGTCGCACGGTGCCGCGCCCCAATGCGCCGCGCCTTGTGGAAGGGCGCGGGCAATATGTCGATGACATCACGCTCCCGCGCATGGTGCATGTGGCCTTCTATCGCAGCCCCTATGCTCATGCCCGCGTTGAGAAAATCGACATCAGTGCCGCGCAGAAGGTGCCCGGCGTGGTGCGTGTGTTCACCGGGCGCGACCTTGCCGAGGTCTGCACGCCGTGGGTGGCGGTGCTGGCCCACCTGAAGGGCCTCAAATCCGCGCCGCAGCATCCCATGGCGGTGGAGCGCGCGACGTGGGTGGGCGAGCCGGTCGTCGCCGTGGTGGCCCATACCCGCGCCGCTGCCGAGGATGGCGTGGCCGCGCTCGATGTGCGCTTTACACCGCTGCCCGTGGTGGCCGATATGGAAACCGCGCTGGCACCCGAAACCCCGCTGATCCACCCTGACCTCGGCGATAACCTCGTTTTCCAGCGCCTGCATGTGAACGGCGACCCCGATGCGGCCATGGCGGGTGCGTACCGGACAGTGGAAGCCACCTTCCACACCGGGCGCCACACCGGCGTTTGCCTTGAGCCGCGCTCGATTCTGGCGAGCTACAGCCGCCCCGAAAACCAGCTCACCGTGCATCATTCGACGCAAGCGCCGCATATGATGCAGAACATCATCGCCAAGCACCTCGGCCTGCCCGAGGGCAATGTCCGCGTCATCTGCGGCGATGTCGGCGGTTCTTACGGCATCAAGGTGCATGTCTACCCGGACGAGATGGCCGTGGCGGCGATCTCCAAAATCCTAGCGCGCCCGGTGAAGTTCGTGGCGGACCGTCTGGAATCCTTCGCCTCGGACATTCACGCCCGCGATCATCGCATCAAGGGGCGCATCGGCGTCGACAAGGACGGTAAAATTCTGGCGCTGGAAATCGATGACCTCACCGGCATCGGGCCTTATTCGGTCTATCCGCGCACCAGCGCCATCGAGGGCAATCAGGTGGTCAACCTCTGTGGTGGGCCGTATGATTTCACGAACTACCGCGCCCAGACCACGGTGGTGCTGCAAAATAAAACCCCCACCTGCCAGTATCGCGCCGTGGGCCATCCCATCGCCTGCGCGGTGACGGAAGGGCTGGTGGACCTTGCTGCGGAGGCCATTGGCATGGAACCTGCGGAGATTCGCCGCCGCAACCTCGTCAGGGATGACGCCTACCCCTACACCTCCGCCGCCAACATGCGGTTCGAGGGGCTGTCTCACCACGCGAGCCTCGATAAGCTGCTCAAACTGATGGATTACGACGCCCTGCGCGCTGAGCAGGCCGAACTGCGCAAAAAGGGCATCCATCGCGGCATCGGCCTTGCCAGCTTCATCGAGCTGACCAACCCCAGCCCCTTCATGTATGGCATCGGCGGGGCACGCATCTCCGCGCAGGACGGCTGCACCGTGCGCCTCGACCCCGATGGTTCCGTGGTGGCGCTCTCCGGTGTCACCGAGCAGGGGCAGGGGACCGAGGCCATCCTCGCGCAGGTGGTGGCGGAAGGCGTGGGCGTGCCCATCGAGCGCGTCAAGGTCATCACGGGGGATACGCAGGTCACGCCTTACGGGGGCGGCACCTGGGCCTCGCGCGGGGCGGGCATTGGCGGCGAAGCTGCGCTTCAGGCGGGGCTGGCCCTGCGCGAGAACATCCTCACCGTTGCCGCAGCCATGTTGCAGGCCGAGGCCTCGACGCTGGATGTGGTTGCGGGCGAGATCATCGACAAGGCCAGCGGGCAGGCACGCATGCCCCTGAGCGAGCTGGGCCGCATCGTCTATTTCCGGGGTGACACCCTGCCCAAGGGCCTGCCGCGTGAACTCGTCGCCACGCGGCATTTCATCACCTCCGATTACCCCTTCGCCTTCACCAACGGCGTGCAGGCCTCTTACCTTGAGGTCGATGTCGAGACGGGCTTCGTGAAGCTCCTCAAGCATTGGTGCGTGGAGGACTGCGGGCGCATCATCAACCCGCAGCTGGTGGATGAGCAGGTGCGTGGCGGCATCGTGCAGGGCATCGGCGGCGCGCTGTTCGAGCATTGTATTTACAGCGAGGATGGCCAGCTCCTCACCGCGAACATGGCCGATTACCTCGTGCCCATGGCCGCCGAGATGCCGGATATGGTGGTGGGCCATGTGGAAACGCCCACGAAAGAATCCCTGCTCGGCGCCAAGGGCGCGGGCGAGGCCGGCACCGCCGGCGCCCCTGCCGCCGTCATGAACGCCATCAACGATGCGCTCAAACCTTTCAAGGCGCGCGTCACCGCCATGCCCTTCACCCCCGAGCGCATCCTCAACGCGCTCGGTACCGTGCCGACCCGCTGAACAAGAACAAGGGGCGACAAAAGAGAGCCCCGCACATCCGAACTGGAGGAAACGGCCCATGAAACTCACCAAACGCAGTCTTTTTGGCGCTGCCGCGCTCGCGCTGGGCATCGCAGGCTTTTCCGGCGCGGCAAGCGCACAGCAGCGCGTCACCATCAACATCGCCTCCAGCCACCCCACGGCGAATATCTGGGTCTGGGCGATGAAGAACGTCTTCCAGCCGGAGGTGGACCGCATTCTGAAAGAGGGCGGCAACAAATACGCCATCAACTGGCGCGAGGCCTATGGCGGCACGCTGTATAAATTCACCGACACCCGCGCCGCCGTGGCCGATGGCATCGCCGATATCGGCATGGTCGGCACGGTGTGGGAAGGCGCGGCCATGCCGCTGCAGAACGTGACCTATTTTGCGCCCTTCGCCACCGACAACCACGAGATGCTGATCGAGATCTTCGACAAGCTCACCGCCGAGGTGCCGGAGCTGAAAAAGGGCTGGGACAGCCAGAACATGGTCTACCTGTCCTCGCTGATCACCGATAGCTACGACGTTTACGCCAACTTCCCCATCGCCTCGATGGCGGACCTGCAGAACAAGCGCATCAACGCGCCCGGCACCTCCGCCAACTGGCTTCAGGGCACCGGCTCCACCCCGGTCGATGGCGCGCTCACCACCTATTACACCAACATCCAGACCGGCGTGACGCAGGGTGCGCTCTCCTTCGCCTCCGGCATCCAGCCCACACGCGTCTATGAAGTGGCCCCGCACCTCACCCGCGTCGGCATTGGCGCGATGTATTTCGGCGGTGTTGCGGCCAACAAGGCCTTCTTCGCCAAGCTGCCCAAAGAGGTGCAGGACGCCGTGATTGCCGCCGGCAAGGCGACCTCCAAGAAGCACGGCCAATATGTCACCGAACGCTCGACCGCCGCGCTGAAAGAAATGCAGGCCGCGGGCCTGAAGGTGGCCGACCTGCCCGAAGCCGAGAAGGCGAAATGGGTGAAGAACCTGCCCAACATCGTCGAGCCCTGGCTCAAGGCCAACGGCGATGCCGCCAAAACCGTGCTGAAGGCCTATTTCAAGGAGCTGCGCGCGCGCGGGGCCAAGCCGCTGCGCAATTGGGACGAAGGCCTCTAATCACAACACCGGGGGGCGTTGAGGCCCCCCGTTTTCTTCACTTGCGGGGGCGGACCAATGTCTGACGGCACGGAAAGAACCAATTTTGATGATCCGGAGCCTGCACCGCAGGGCCTTTATCAGCGCGCGGTGGCGGTGATGTCGGCCATCGGCACGCTCTGGATCTTTCTCACCATGGCGATGATCGTGGCCGATGTACTGGGCCGCAATTTCTTCAACGCCCCCATCACCGGCGTTGCGGAAATCGCGGGCCGCTCCGTGGTCGCCATTGTCTTCCTGCAAATCGCAGGGGCGGTGGCGGGCGGGCGTATGACGCGCGCGGACTTCCTCATCAATATCATTGCGGCGCGTTCCACGCGGGCGGTTGTCGCGCTGGATGTCTTCAACATGGTGCTGGGGATTACGGTGTTCCTGCTGATCGCCGCTTCCTCCTGGCCCGATCTCAAACAGGCCTGGCTCACGGCGGATTTCTTCGGCGTGCAGGGGCTTTTCACCATTCCCACCTGGCCGTTCTGGGCCATCACGGTCATCGGCAGTGTTGCGGCCGCCATCGCCTATGGGCAGGCGATGATCGCCCGCCTCAGGACTTCTGACGCGGCAGCGGGGTAAACATCATGGATCTCGCTTTCGGCCTTTCGCTCATCGCGGCGCTTGTCGTGCTGGTCATGCTGGGCGTGCACATCGCGGTGGCGCTGTTCGGCGTGGCCTTTGCCGGTGTCTGGATCATCCGCGACAACCCGGCGCTGGCCATGCGCCTGCTTTCGGTTTCGGCCTACAATGGCATCGCGGATTATCTCTTTGCCACCATTCCGCTTTTTGTTCTGATGGGCCTACTGGTGTCCGTCTCCAATGTGGGCAAAGATACCTTTGAGGTGGCCGAAGCCTTGCTGCGCCGGGTGCGCGGCGGCCTCGGCATCGCGACGGTGGCCGCGAATGCGGTGTTTGCGGCTGTGACGGGCGTTTCCATTGCTTCAGCAGCGGTGTTCACCAAGGTCGCCGTGCCGGAAATGACCCGCCACGGCTATCGCAAGGCCTTTGCGGCGGGCACGGTGGCGGGCTCCTCCATCCTCGGCATGCTCATTCCGCCCTCGCTGCTGATGATCATCTACGGCGTGCTGGCGGAGGTCTCCATCGGCAAGATGTTTGTGGCGGGCGTGATCCCCGGCGTCATCATCGCGCTGGGCTTCGTGATCATGATCTTCCTGCTCGCGACCTTCGCGCCGGGCTATGTTTACGATCTCGATCGGCGTCCGCAATCGCGTGCGACAGATGACATCAAACCGGTGTCGGGCCGTGAAATCCTCTCCAAGCTGGTACCTATCGCGCTGCTGGTGGCGCTGGTGCTGGGCGGCCTTTACACCGGCTTCTTCACGCCCACGGAGGCGGGGGGTGTCGGCGCGTTCGGCGCGCTCGTCATCGCGCTGGCGCGGCGGAGCTTGGGGCAGGGGCGTATCTGGCGCGTGCTCAGCGAAACCGGCTCGGTTTCGGTGTCGATCCTCATCCTGCTGATTGCGGCGGGCTTTTACAGCCGCATGCTCTCGATGGCCGGGGTGCCCACCGCCTTGGGCGAGCTGGTCCAATCGGCGGGTCTGGGGGCCTATGGCTTCATGCTGCTCTACGTGATCGTGATCCTGTTTCTGGGCATGTTCCTCGACTCCTCCTCGATCCTGCTGATCATGACGCCGATCGCGGTGCCCATCGCCCAGAGCTTCGGCTTCGATCTCATCCACTTCGGCATTGTCACGGTGATCGCGGTGGAGGTGGGGCTGCTCACGCCGCCCTTCGGCATCTCGGTTTTCACGGTCAAGGCGACGCTGGCAGACCCGACTATCTCGGTGGAGACGATCTTCGGCGGCTCGATGCCCTATATCCTCGTGATGCTGGCCGCGCTGGTGGCGATTGCCCTGTTCCCGGTCCTGAGTCTGGCGCTGCTCTGACCCTGAATCCGCGTGTGAGGGGCCTGAATCAAATTCATCGCCCCTCGTCACAAGAGATTGATATGCCGAGGATTTCGTCGTAGGCTCTCGGAAGAGCGTTCGCCTAGCGTCCGATCAACCCGTTCGCGATCAGCTTCATATAGGCCGATTGCACGTGATCCGGCACGGGCTGCGCCCCGGCCTCGCCATAGGCGTAGCGGCGGCTGAGATACCCGCGCGCACCCATCAGGATATGGACGATGACCTCGAGCTCCTCGTCCGTAAAATCGCCCACCCCGCCCGCGCCGCGCCCGCGCTTGAGCGTGCGCACATAGGAGGTCGCGATGTTGTCGAGGTGCTTCTGGTACCCCTCGGGCGCATAAACCTCGGCCTCGTTGAGGATGCGCAGGAACTCGGGCGTTTCCAGCAGGAAATCGAAGAAGGCCTTGAAGCGTGTCTGCTCTTTCTCCAGCTCGCTCGCCGATTGATCGAGCTTGCGCTGGATGAAAGCGACCATCTGCTGGCCGATCACCGGCAGAAGCTGCTCCAGCAGTTCCTGCCGGTTGCCGAAGTGGTTGTAGAACGTGCCTTGCGCCACGCCCGCCAGCTCCGTGATGCGCGCCACAGAGGCTTCGGCATAGCCATATCGCCCCACAACCTTGGCGGCAGCGCTGAACAGACGACGCTTCACATCGTCGTTTTTCTCGCTCCGTGTGGGCTTGGTGGCGCGCTTGGGGCGGGGCGATGTCTTGAGCAGGGCGGAGGGGGCGCTTTTCACGGGGGGCATCGGGCTTGGCATTTCTCAGGTTGAAATGGGTGCCAGTTCTTCACGTCAACTTCAACTCCTCGCGCAGAACCCGCTTGAGAATTTTCCCTGAGGGGTTGCGCGGCAGAGCCTCGCGAAACACCACATCGCGCGGCGCTTTGAATGGCGCGAGCCGCGCCCGGCAATGGGCGATGACAGCGGCGGAATCGAGTGCAGAACCGGCTTCCGCCACGACATAAGCCACCGGGCGCTCGCCCCATTGGGCATCCGCCACGCCGATCACCGCCACCTCACGCACACCGGAGAGTTCGAGAATAGCACGCTCCACCTCTGAGGAGGCGATGTTTTCCCCGCCGGAGATGATCATATCCTTCAACCGGTCGGTGAGGTAGAGGAAGCCCTCCGCATCAAGGTAGCCCATGTCGCCGGTGCGGAACCAATCCCCGAAGAAGGCCGCTTTGGTCTTGGCAGGGTCATTCCAGTAGCCGCGCGTCACCTTGGGGCCGCGCAGGCAGATCTCCCCGGCCTGACCCGCAGGGAGGGGCGCACCGCTCTCGTCGCGAATTTCGATCTCGACATGCGCCAGCGCGCGCCCCACCGAGCCGATCTTCTCGATCTCGCGGCCCGCCTCCATCAGGGTGTCGCCCGAGCAGCTCTCGGTCAGGCCATAGGCATCGATGTAGCGCGCGTTGGGGAAGCTCTGCGTGAAGCTGCGGATACGCGCCTCCGGTGTGCGCTCCCCCCCGCCGATGACCCAGCGCAGCGATGTCAGATCCCGCCCGCTGGTCGGCGCTTCGCTGAGCAGCGCCGTCGTCATCACCGGGGCAAGCCACGCGCAGTTGATGTGGTTCGCCTCGATCCGTTCCAGCGCGGCGCTGGCGGAAAACTCGCGCAGGATCACCACGCTCCCGCCCTGCCAGAGCACCGCGACGCCGGGCAGATCGAACGCGCCGACATGATAAAGCGGCCCGGCCATCAGCAGCCGGCTCTGCGCGTTCAATCCCAGCGCCAGCACATGATCGGCGCATTTCCAGTAGAAGTTTTCGTAGGTGTGCATCACGCCCTTGGGGCGATCCGTGGTGCCGGAGGTGTACATCAGGCGGAACAGGTCTTGCGGATGCTTCACCACCATGGGCAGGGGGGCTGCGGTGCCAAGGCGCGTGCTGTCGGCCTGTGCTGCAGGCGTCACCGGGATGACGCGGGCAACCCCAGTGGCGGAGGCCAGAAGCTCTTCATCCGCCAGCAGCAGCTTGGCCCCCGAGTCCTTGCAGATATAGGCCACCTCATCGGCGGAGAGGCGGAAATTGATCGGCAGGAACACGCCGCCCGCATGGCCGATGGCCATCGCCAGCTCCAGAAACGCGGCGCTGTTCTTCATCAGCACGGCAACAACATCGCCGGGGGAAATGCCCTGCGCCGCCAGCCATCCCGCCGTCTGCGCGATGCGTGCGGAAAGCGCTCTGTAGGAGATTTCGGCACCGTCGAAAATCACCGCGATGCGATCTGGCGTGCGCGAGGCGTGAAACGCGATGAAGCTGGAAAGATTGATCATTTCCCACCTGTCGCGCCCTGTTCGGCGCAGGGCGTTTGTTCAAAACATGGATTATGACTCATAATTCATTTTTCTCTTGACGTCACTAGGCCTCCACACCACTATCTCCCTCAACCGGCGCGGAAAAATGCTGCCGCAACCATAATCCCAGCCACATCCAATAAGGCGGGAAACTCGGGAGGAAACGATGTCCAGAAAGAAGTTGAGCGCCATCAGCCGACGCAGCTTTCTCAAGGCCGGCGCCGCCGTGGCCGGCACGGTTTCGATGCCGTGGGTGGCAAGCGCACAGGCCAAGACGATCAAGATCGGGTTCCCCACGATTCTCTCGGGCCGCGTGGCCCAGCTCGGCAATTCTTCGCGCAATTCCGCGATGATGGAAGTGGAGAAGATCAACGCGGCGGGCGGTCTGGCGGGTCGCCCGATCGAGCTGATCGCGCGTGACACCAAGGGCCAGCCGCAGGAGGCCGCGCGCGTGGCGCGTGAGCTCATCAACACCGACGGTTGCGAGCTGTTGATTGATGCCGAGGCCTCCACCGGGGCCTTTGCCGTGCATGAGGTCGCGCGCGATCTCGGCATTTTGTGCATGCACACCAACTCCGAAACCTCCTCGCTCTCGGCGGACCCCAAGCTGCGCCTGCCCAACGCCTTCCGCTGCGCGCGGCAGGGCGTGCATGACTCGGTGATCGGCGGCATCTACGCGGCGGAAATCGCCAACGCCAAGAACCTGACGCGCTGGGCCACCTGCTCGCCCGACTATGCCTACGGGCGCGATACCACGGCGGAATTCGTGGGCTATCTCAAGCGCTTCGCCCCCAAGGTGGAAATCATCACCGAGGTCTGGCCGAAGATCTTCCAGCCGGATTACACCGAGGCCATCACCAAGCTGATTCAGGCCAAGCCGCAGGCGCTTTATTCCTGTCTCTGGGGCGGCGATCTGACCTCGTTCATCGATCAGGCCTCGATTTATGCGCTCTTCTCGCAGATGCAGTTCTACGCAGTGAACATGGCCGATTACACCGCCCTGACGGCGGTGAAGAACCTGCCGCCGGGCATCCATTCGGGCAACCGCTACATCAAGACCTTCCCGGCCACCCCGGCCAATGCCACCTGGGGCGATGCTTACCGCGCCAAGTACGGGGAGTATCCCACCAACTGGTCGTGGCAGAACGCGCTGTGCCTCAACTTCCTGTCGGAGGCGGCCAAGAAGGCCAATTCGACCGATGGCAAGAAGCTGGCCGAGGTGCTGCGCGGGCTCAAGATCAACTCGCCCTTCGGCGCAGACGGCACCGTGACCATGCGCGCCGAGGACCAGACCATCGTGGGTTATGCCATCGGCTGGGGCACCACCATTCCCAAAGAACCCTACGTGCCGGAAATGAAGACCTCGCCCTGGGCCAAGGTGTTCGAGCTTGAGGCGGAGTGGAAGAAGCAGAAGGGCTACGCCTGAGCTTCAACCCCCTGAAACAGCAGGGGCAGCCGGGTCGCGCCGCGTAAGGTGCGGCCCCTCCCTTGTCTTATCCGGCGAGCACGCAAATGGATCTTACCGCCCTGACAGAGTGTCTGTCCTCGGCGTCCTGCATGGTTACGCAGGTCACGAGCGGCTTCATCATCGGCATGTTGCTTTTCCTCGTCGCCGTGGGGCTCACCCTCATTTTCGGCGTCGTGAAGATCGTCAACTTCTCCCATGGCGTCTTCTACATGATCGGCGCTTATGTCGCGATGACCGTCTATCAGGCCACCAACAGCTATGCCGCCGCCCTGTTGGGGGGCGCGCTGGGCGCCTGCGGGGTGGGCATCATCGTCGAGCGCTTCATCATGCGGCGCATCTACAGCGCCAATGTGCTCATGCAGCTGCTGGTTTGCTATGCGCTTGTGCTGATCTTCGATGATCTGGTGAAGGTTGTCTGGGGGCCGGAATTCAAGGCCATGGGCATGCCGGAAGCCTTCCGCGTGCCGCCACTGTTCATTTTCGGCGGTGTCGTGCCTCCGTTCTATCTGTTCCTGATCGCAGCAGCCTTGGTCATCGCAGTGGGGCTCGCACTCGCCATCAACGGCACCCGCTTCGGCAAAACCGTGCGCGCCGCCGCCCACAACCCCACCATGGTCTCTGCGCTCGGCATCAATACCGGGCTGCTGTTCACGGCGGTTTTCGGGCTCGGCTGCCTGCTGGCGGGGCTGGCCGGGGGGCTTGCCGCGCCGGTACGCTCGCTGACGCCGGGCATGGGGTTCTCCATCCTCATCGAGTCCTTCATCGTCACTGTCATCGGCGGCATGGGCTCCATCACCGGCGCGCTGGTGGGCGCGCTTCTCATCGGCCTTGTGCGCACCTTCGGCGCCTTGGGCTTTCCGCTGTTCACCGAGGCGCTGATGTACATGGCCATGGCGATCATTCTCATCGTTAAGCCGACGGGCCTGTTCGGACGCGAGGGCACCTGAGATGAACACCTCGCTTCGCAAGGATTTCGCCTTCGCACTGGCCGGCTTTCTGGCGCTGGCCCTGCTGCCGGCGCTGACATCCTCCACCGCGCTGCTGGATTTCGTGATCCGCTGCGCGGCGCTGGGGCTTTTTGCCACCTCGCTCAACCTGCTGGTGGGCTATGGCGGCATGGTCTCCTTCGGCCATGGCCTGTTCTTCGGCCTTGGCGCGTACAGCTTCGGCATCATCATGCAGCGGCTCGGCATGCCCATTCCGCTGGCCATTTTGGTCACGGTCATCTTCTCCGGGTTGGTGGCGCTGGTGGTGGGGGCGATCTGTGTCCGGTTGACGGAAATCTATTTCGCCTTCGTCACGCTCGCCTTCCAGATGCTGGTGCATTCGCTCATCATCGCACTGTCCCAGTTCACGGGGGGCGATCAGGGCCTGCGGGGCGGCATTCCGCGCCCGACCTTCTTCGGCATCAATCTGGCCGATCACAGCCAGCTCTACCTGTTCTGTGCCGGCTTGCTAGTCATCGGCCTGCTGCTCATGCGGCACATCGTGTCCTCGCCCTTCGGCTACACGCTGCGCATGGTGCGCGATAACGCCAAACGCGCCGGGTTTTTAGGCATCAACGTTTATCGCACGCGGCTCACGGCGTTTGTGTTGGCGGGCATGTTCGCCAGCCTGGGCGGGGTGGTGATGAGCCTCTTCGTCTCCGGCGCTTATCCGGAATTCGCCTTCTGGACCATGTCGGGCGAGGCGGTGTTCATCGTCATGCTGGGCGGCACGGCGGCTTTCCTTGGCCCGCTGGTGGGCACCGTCGTGCTGCTGCTGCTCAACGACTACGTCACCCGCATCGCCGAGCATCACGGCCTTGTGCTGGGCTTGGTTATTCTTTTCGTGGCGCTGGGCTTGCGCAAGGGGCTGCTGGACTACGTGATGGATTGGCGCGCCGCGCGCCGCATCCGCGCCGAGGAAGCCCACCCCGTCAGCGCCCTCAAGGGAGATTGAGATGAGCAGGAAACCTGTTGCGGTTGTCACCGGGGGCGCCAGCGGCATTGGCGCGGCCTGCTGCCGCGATCTGGCGATGGCGGGGTATACCGTGGTCGTGCTGGACCGGGATCTGCCCAAGGCCGAGGCGCTCGCCCGAGAGATCGGCGGCCATGCCCTCTTCGGGGATGTGGGGGATGAAGCGGGCCTGAAAGCCGTTGCCGCGAAGATCGAGGCCGAGATCGGCCCCGTGGAAGTGCTGGTGAACAGCGCGGGCGTGCTTCAGCAGCCCCTGCGCCCGGCAGAGCTGCCCATGAGCGTGTGGGACCACGTGGTCCACATCGACCAGCGCGGCACCTATCTCGGCTGCGTGGCCTTTTCTGGCCCCATGCTCCAGCGGCGTCGCGGGGCGATCGTCAACATCGCCTCCATCGTCGGCTCACGCTCGGCGGCGCTGCATGCCTATGCGCCCGCCAAAGCCGCCGTTATCCAGATTACGCGGTGCCTGGCGGCGGAGTGGGGGCCGGCGGGCCTGCGCGTCAATTCCGTCTCGCCCGGCTACACCCGCACGCCCGCCCTTCAGGATGCCATCGACAGGGGCGAGCGCGACACCCGCAACCTTGTCGGCTCCGCCCCGCTGGGGCGCATGGTGGAGCCGGAAGAGATTGCAAAAGCGGTCAGCTTTCTGGCTTCGCCCGCCGCTTCTGCCATCACCGGTATCGATCTTCCGGTCGATTGCGGCTGGCTGGCGGGCACCTCCTGGCACTCTTACGGCGGGTTCCGCGACCCGGGGAACGGCACCGATGCTTGAGGTTGTCCATCTCGTCAAAGCCTTCGGCGGTGTGCGCGCCACCGATGATGTCTCGCTCACGTTCGACTCCGGCTCGCTGACCGCGATCATCGGGCCAAACGGGGCGGGGAAAAGCACCTTCTTCAACTTGCTCTCGGGCGCTTTTGCGCCTGACACGGGCGATATCCACCTCAACGGCCAGTCCCTGCTAGGCCTGAGCATCGGCGAGATCGTCAAACGCGGGGTCGGCCGGGCGTTTCAGGTCGCGAGCATCTTCCCCTCTCTCACGGTGGAGGAGACGATGCTCGCGGCGGTGCACGCGCATCACGGCCACTCCGCCGCGCTGGGGCCGCGTTTTCCGCTGCGCTCGACACGCGATCACGCCGAGCATTGCCTCGAAATGACCGGCCTGCTGGGGCGTCGCCGGATGCTCTCCGCCAATCTCTCCCATGGCGACCAGAAGCTGCTCGATATCGCACTGGCGCTGGTGCTCGAACCCAAGGTGCTGCTGCTGGACGAGCCGACCGCCGGCATGGGTCCGGAAGAACGCTGGCGCGTAATCGAAAAGGTGCGCGAACTCTGGGAGCGGCAGAAGATCACCGTGG
>JAIUNQ010000060.1 GCA_020161475.1 Pseudomonadota bacterium
GTCTTGCGGGCCCGCGGGATGCGGCCCGGAAAGAAAGAGAGGCGAGACAGGTGTCTCGCCTCGATCCGTTCAAGCTTAGCGGCGGATGCCGAGGCGCTCGATCAGGGTCTTGTAGCGCGCTTCGTCCTTGCGCTTGACGTAATCAAGCAGGGAACGGCGCTGCGAAACGAGCTTGAGGAGCCCGCGACGCGAATGGTTGTCCTTCTTGTGCGTCTTGAAGTGCTCGGTGAGCGTCGAGATGCGCGAAGTGAGGATCGCAACCTGAACTTCCGGCGAACCGGTATCACCCGCCTTGGTCGCGTATTCGGTGATGAGCTGAGCCTTGCGCTCTGCAGTGATCGACATCGGATGCCTCCATAGCGTGTTTAAAGAAAACACTGGGTTTGAGGATGGCCCAGCCGGGATGTCGTCCAGCGGGGTCGGAAAATCAGGACATAAGCCCCGAAGTGGCGCGTGATACTCCCTTTTCGGAAAAAAGGGAAGAAGGAGCTTTCTCTCTTCGCCCGAGGCTGCGCCGGGCGAAGAAGACCCTCGCATAAGCTCGGCGTCGCGTTGCTCCTAGCCTCGGGCTTCGCCCAAGGCCAGTGGCTCGCGGTGAGGTGGCAGGTATTCAGCCGAAATTGAACACGCGGTGGGGCTTGAGTTCGCCACGGTCCATTTCGCCAATGGCGACCAGATCATGCCCGCAATGCACCGCCACGGCTCCTTCCGCGATGATCGCATCGCGACCACGCAAAATGACGCCCTGCCCGCGCTGGAGACGCTGGGCCTCGTGGCGCGAGACCTGAACGTCGGTCAACTCCTGCAAGCCACGATCGACCGGCGAAAGCAGATCCTGCGCATGGGCCTCCGCCTCGGCGGGGTCCTCGAAAGTGGCCGTCAAATCCTCGGCGGAAATGAATTCCTGCTCTTCAAACGGGCCTACACGCGTCCGGCGCAGCGCCGTGACATGGCCGAAACAGCCCAGCGCACGGCCCAGATCGCGGGCAATGGCACGCACATAGGTGCCCTTGCCGCAAGCCGCTTCCAGCGTCGTGGCGGTTTCCGAATGCTCGACGATTTCAAGGCTATCGATCAGCACTTCGCGTGCTTCCAGCTCCACCACCTCGCCATCGCGGGCAAGATCATAGGCCCGCTCGCCGTCGATCTTGATGGCGGAGAACTTGGGCGGCACCTGCATCACAGCGCCGGTAAAGCGCGGCAGCAGGGCTTCCACCTCGGCTTGGCTGGGGCGCTTGTCCGAAGTTTGCGCTACCGTGCCTTCGGTATCGTCCGTGGTGGTCTCAATGCCCCATGTCACGGTGAAGCGATAAGCCTTCTTGCCGTCCATCACATAGGGAACGGTTTTCGTCGCTTCGCCCAGCGCGATCGGCAGGCAGCCAGAAGCCAGCGGATCCAGCGTGCCCGCATGGCCGGCCTTCTTGGCGCGGAAGACGCGCTTCACAATCGCCACCGCATGCGTCGATGTCATGCCGACGGGCTTGTCGAGGATCAGCCAGCCATGGACATCGCGCTTTTTCGGGCGGGGCTGCTGGGGCGTTTTTTCAGTCATTCTTCTTCATCGTCCTGGATGAGATCGCGTTTGACGCGGTCATCATGGAAAATCTTCTCAATGCGCGCGGCTTCGTCGTAGCGGTCATCGAGGCGGAATTTCAGATCGGGCGAGAACTTCAGCTCGCGCAGGCGGCGCGAGACCGCGCCGCGAAGTTCCTTGGCGTTGCGGTTGAGCGCGGCGACAGCCTCGGCCTCTTCCTTGCCGCCCAGCGGCATCACCAGCACCGTGGCGTGGCGAAGATCCGGCGACATGCGCACCTCAAGCACCGAAATCATCATGCCGGTGAGGGCATCGTCATGCACATCCGCGCGGGCCAGCACATCGGCCAGCGCGTGGCGCACCTGTTCGCCCACGCGCAGCTGGCGCTGGGTGGGCTGTCCGGGGTTAGGATTGGGACGCACCATGCGATCTGCCCCCTCTTATCGCAGGCTTCAAACCGATCCATGCTAAGGCAGCGGTGAAAAGCCAAAGTCCAACTTGGTCGATAAAGTCGCCGAACTGACTACGACAACCTTCCAATAGCGCGCTCCGCAGCACCGGATCGGGAGCACGATACTCGTGAATGAGTGCCCATGTAAAAAGACCGTTCAGCACTGTCGAGAGCGCCGCCAGGCCTAAAATCACCCCTATCCATCGACCGTTTGCCCTCCACGCCAGATAAAGAATAGTGAGGAGCAAAAAGGTCCAAGGGGAAAGGGCCATGCCCTTGAGGGCATCGGAAAAATTCTGCGGCGCCGGAAGCCAATTGCTCCCTCCGGATTTGTCGCAGACTTCGGCGGAAGCCCCGTAAACGGAAAGGCTGACGACCAAGGTCGCCAGCCAAATCCGAGCTTTCATGCTTACAGGCTCCGCTGGATTTCCTCGACGCGGAAGCATTCGATCACGTCGCCCGCGCGGATATCCTCGTAGTTCTGGAACGCCATGCCGCATTCCTGACCGGCAGCCACTTCCTTGACTTCGTCCTTGAAGCGCTTGAGCGTCTTGAGGACACCTTCGTGGATAACCACGTTGTCGCGGATGAGGCGGACCTTGGCACCGCGCTCGACCTTGCCATCGGTGACCATACAGCCCGCGATGTTACCGACCTTGGTGATGTTGAACACCTGACGGATTTCCGCGTTGCCGAGCATGGTCTCGCGCAGAGTCGGGGCGAGCAGGCCGGACATCGCCGCCTTCACGTCATCCACGAGATCATAGATGATGTTGTAATAGCGGATTTCCACGCCATGACGCTCAGCCGCCTCGCGCGCTTCCTTATGGGCACGCACGTTGAAGGCGAGGATGACGGCACCGGTGGCATTCGCCAGCGTAACGTCGGATTCGGTGATGCCGCCGACGCCGGTGTGCAGCACGCGGGCCGAGACCTCGTCGTTGCCGAGCTTTTCGACCGAAGCGGCAATCGCTTCCACCGAGCCCTGCACGTCGCCCTTGATGACCAGCGGAAATTCCTTGCGGCCCGCAGCATCCTTGGCGTGCTTCATCATATCCACGAGCGAGCGGGTCTGCGACGAACCGCGCGCCTGCGCGCTCTCGCGCTTCTGGCGCTCGCGATAGGAGGTGATTTCGCGGGCACGGGCTTCCGATTCCACCACCGCGACGCGATCACCCGCTTCCGGCGCACCCTGGAAGCCCAGAATCTCGACGGGAAGCGAGGGCGGCGCCTCGGCAACGGTCTCGCCATGGTCGTTCACCAGCGCGCGGACTCGGCCCCACTGGGCGCCGGCCACGACGATGTCGCCGGTACGGAGCGTGCCGCGCTGGACGAGCACGGTGGCCACGGGACCGCGACCGCGATCCAGCTTGGCTTCAACGACGGAACCTTCCGCCGCACGATCCGGGTTGGCGCGCAGATCGAGCACTTCGGCCTGAAGCTGGATGGTCTCCAGCAGTTTGTCGAGATTGAGGCGCTGCTTGGCCGAAACCTCAATTTCCAGCGTCTCGCCGCCCATGCTTTCCACCTGCACATCGTGCTGGAGAAGTTCGGTGCGCACGCGCTCCGGCTTGGCTTCGGGCTTGTCGATCTTGTTGATCGCCACGATCATCGGCACACCCGCCGCTTTGGCGTGGTTGATGGCTTCGATCGTCTGCGGCATGACGCCGTCATCCGCCGCCACCACGAGAATGACGATATCGGTGACCTTGGCACCACGGGCACGCATGGCCGTGAAGGCCGCGTGGCCCGGCGTATCGATGAAGGTGACCTTGCCGCCCAGCGGGGTGGTGACCTGATAGGCACCGATGTGCTGGGTGATGCCGCCCGCTTCGCCCGAGACCACGTTGGTCTTGCGGATGGCGTCGAGCAACGAGGTCTTGCCGTGGTCGACGTGGCCCATGATGGTGACCACCGGCGGGCGCGGCAGCATCGCGTCGTCGGCATCCGCCTCGTCGAAGAGGCCTTCTTCCACGTCCGATTCCGCCACGCGCTTCACAGTATGGCCGAAATCCTCGGCCACGATCTGCGCGGTATCGGCGTCGATCACGTCGGTGATCTTGTGCATCATGCCCTGCTTCATCAGCAGGCGGATGACATCCACCGCGCGTTCCGACATGCGGTTCGCGAGTTCCTGAATGGAGATGGTCTCCGGCACGACGACTTCGCGCGAGATCTTCTCCTTCGGCTCATTGGACATGCCGCCCTTCATGCGCTGCACGCGGCGCTTGAAGGCCGCGACAGAACGCTGGCGCTCATCACCATCGGAGAGCGCGGAGCTGACCGTCAGGCGGCCACGCTGCTTTTCGGTGCCGGGCTTGGGCTTCTCGGTCTTGCCGGGCGAGGGCAGCTTGAGGCCACCCTTGCGGGCTGCGCTTGCGCGTTCCTCGTCGTCCAGATCCTTGACGGAGGGCTTGGCCACCTGACCGACCTGACGCTGCGGACGCATGCCCTCCAGCTCTTCGATGCCGGCGGTCGGCGCGGAAGAACGGCCCGGACCACCCGGACGCGGCCCCGAGGGAACCGTGCCGGGCTTCGGCCCGAAGCCGAGACGCAGCGTGCCCTGAGGACGATCGCCCTGCGGGCGGTCACCTTGGGGACGATCTCCACGGGGCGCAAAACCACCCTCGCGGCGCGGCGGACGGTCGCCCTGCGGGCGATCCCCACGATCAGCGAAGGGACGCGGACCATCGATGCGCGGCGGGCGATCCCCCTGCGGACGATCGTTGCCATAGGGGCGATCGCCACGCGGGGCGAAACCACCCTCACGACGCGGCGGACGATCCCCGAAATTCCGGTCGCCTTGCGGGCGGTCACCGAAGTTGCGCTCACCACCGGAACGCTCACCCTGCGGGCGATCCCCACGATCCGAGAACGGGCGCGGGCCATCCAGACGCGGCGGGCGGGCACCGTAATCACGCGAGGGCGCCGAGCGCTGCTCATAGCGCGGGGCTTCCTGACGGGGTGCTTCACGGGTGACTTCCTGGCGCGGTGCCTCGGCGCGTGCCGGCGCGGCAGCTGCGGGAGCCGCAGGAGTCGGGGCCGCCGCCACAGGCGCGGCCAGGGCAGGGGCGGGCGTGGGGGCAACGGGTGCAGAGGCCGCAGCGGCGGCCTGCTGGGCGGCGGCGGCCTTGGCCGCCTCGGCGGCGGCAGCGGCTTCACGGGCACGACGCTCTTCGTCGGCCTTGCGACGCGCCTCAGCTTCCGCAGCCTCGCGGGCGCGGCGCTCTTCTTCTTCGCGGCGGCGCGCTTCGGCCAGCACCTGCGCGCGCTTGTCCTGCTCTTCACCGCTCAGCGAGCGGCCACCCTGCGGCGGCGGGGCCGGGCGCGCGGGCGCGGGACGGGGCGGCGGGGCCACGACAGGAGCAACCTTGGTTTCCACAACAACGGGGGCCTTGCCCTCGAAGCCGCCCGGCCGGCGCTTCTTGGTCTCGACGACCACCGCATTGGTGCGCCCGTGCGAAAAGCTCTGCTTGACCACGCCCGTCTCCACCGGACGCTTCAGCGAAAGCGTCTTCGGGGGCATGGAAAGCGTCTTGTCGCCCGTGGGTTTGTTATCGCTCATGCGTATCGTCGTCCTCGACTACCGTCGTTTTCAAATCTCATCCCGCACCGCGAGCGATGCAGGTTTCGCGCTTTCCGGCGCGGAGCCGGAAGGCGCAGCTTTCGGGATTGGCGAACCGTCAATGACGGGAGGCCCGCTGACGCCATCCTTTGCCGGATGGCCCGGGCCGCTCATCTCGAAATCCGCGAGGCGCCGCGCCCGTTCTACAAAAACGGCTGCCGCGTCAAGCGTATTGAGCGCCGCATGTATCACAAGTTCACGCCCCAAGGACAGCGCTAATTCATCGGAAGCAAAAAGACGGATTTGCTCCGGTGCAGCCTTGCCACGCCCTTTGGTCTTCATCAGGCCTGCCAGACGCGAAATTTCGGCATCCGACCCATCGGACGCCTGAAGCAGCGCCAGAACCGGCGGACGCATCCCCTCGATCTTGGCAAAGCCCGTGGTCACAGCCCCGGCCTTGTTGGCCAAAGACAGCATCTGCAAGGCATCCTGCCGCAACAGACGGGCCACCTGCTCCACCAGATCAGTGGGAACACTGACCTTGTCTTTCAAGCCCCGGCCGAAAACCTTCTTCTTGATGGCTTCCCGCAGAACGGCGGCAGAATTGGTGACCCAGATCCCGCGACCGGGCAGCCGGTTGCGGATATCCGGCACCACGGTGCCATCGGGCGCGGCAACGAAACGCAGCAGGGCGGAGACAGGATGGACCTGCCGGCTGAGCGCACATTGGCGGCTCACCGCTTTCCGGTCATCCTTCTCCTCTGCCGCGCCCATTGGTCTTAGCCCTCGGAGGACTCTTCGTCAGCCTCATCGGAGGCTTCCTCTTCCTCGGCAGCGGCCTCGACCCAGCCAGCGGCAACGCGCGCGGCCATGACGATGGCCTCCGCCTCATCGCGGTTGACATCGAGATCGGTGAAGTAGCCCGGCACGCGGGTGATTTCGTTGCCCTTCTTCTCGGTCCAGCCGACGAGATCGTCGGTGGCGCAACCGGCCAGATCCTCGACGGTCTTCACATCGTTCTCGCCGAGCGCGACCATCATGGCCGAGGTCACGCCCGGGATTTCGCCCACGGCATCTTCCACGCCCAGCTCCTTGCGGCGGGCCTGACGCTCACCCTCGATGCGCTCGAGGTAGGTGCGCGCGCGGTTCTGGAGTTCGTCGGCAGTGTCCTCGTCGAAGCCCTCGATCGAGAGGACATCGGCGCGATCGACGTAGGCAATCTCCTCGATGGTGGCGAAGCCTTCGGAGGCAAGGAGCTGGCCGACCATCTCGTCAACGTCAAGCGCCTGGCAGAACAGCACCGAACGCTCGGCGAATTCCTTCTGGCGACGCTCGGATTCCTCGGCCTCGGTCAGGATATCGATGTTCCAGCCGGTGAGCTGGGAGGCGAGGCGCACGTTCTGGCCACGCCGACCAATGGCGAGCGAGAGCTGGTCATCCGGCACCACGACTTCGATACGCTCGGATTCCTCATCGAGCACAACCTTGGCGACTTCCGCCGGCTGGAGCGCATTGACGATGAAGGTCGCCACGTTGTCCGACCACGGAATGATGTCCACGCGCTCGCCCTGAAGTTCCTGCACCACGGCCTGAACGCGCGAGCCGCGCATGCCGACGCAGGCGCCGACGGGGTCGATGGAGGAATCGCGGCTGATCACGGCGATCTTGGCGCGCGAGCCGGGATCACGGGCGACCGCCTTGATCTCGATGACGCCGTCATAGATTTCCGGCACTTCCTGCATGAACAGCTTCGCCATGAACATGGGATGCGTGCGCGAGAGGAAGATCTGCGGGCCACGGGTCTCGCGGCGGACATCGAAAAGATAGGAGCGGATGCGATCACCGGGGCGGAAGACTTCGCGCGGGATCAGCTCGTCGCGGCGGATCACTGCTTCGCCCTTGCCCAGATCGACGATCACGTTGCCGTATTCGACGCGCTTGACGACGCCGTTGATGATATCGCCGACGCGGTCCTTGAACTCATCATACTGGCGGTCACGCTCGGCTTCGCGCACCTTCTGGGTGATGACCTGCTTGGCCGACTGGGCCGCCATGCGGCCGAATTCGACCGGGGGCAACGTGTCGGTGAAGGTGTCGCCCACCTGCGAAGCCGGGTTCTTCTTCTTGGCTTCGGCGAGGTCGATCTCGCGCGATTCATTTTCCACCACGTCCACCACGTGCATCACACGGGTGAGGCGCACTTCGCCGGTCTTGGGGTGGATTTCCGCGCGGATATCGGTCTCCGAGCCATAACGCGAGCGCGCGATCTTGGCATAGGCGTCTTCCATCGCGCCGAGAACGATCTCGCGGTCGATGGACTTTTCGCGGGCAACGGCATCCGCGATCTGCAGAAGCTCAAGCCTGTTGGCGGAAACGGACATTGTTTTCTCCTTGGTTGTTCCGCTTTCGCGGAACGGATCCCTCGCGACGGGCAAATGCCCTGCTCGGCGGCCCATTCGGGCCTAGCTTCGGCCTCCGGCCTCGCAGGGTGAACCCCTGCCAAGGCCGCTCTCTCAACTCAATGCTTGCAACTCAATGCTTCTTGAACCGGCCCGGTCCCTTCGCCTTTTTCTGGGGCTTGGGGGTGGGGGCGAAACGCGGACGATAGGGGGCGGGCGCTTCAGCCCCGGCCTCCTCGCCCTCGTCCAATTCTTCTTCCTCGATACCCGCAGCTTTCAGGGCTTCCTTGCCACGGCGCAGGGACTCCTCGATCACCGCATCGGTGAGCACGAGGCGCGCTTCGGACATATCGCGGATATCGAGCCAGTGGATGCGTTCCTCACCCTCCACCACGTCGGGCAGGAAGATGGCCGCCTTCTCACCCTCGACACCATGGATGAGGCCGCGAAAGCGCTTGCGACCATTGGCGGGCACCGCCATCTCGACGCGGGCATCGAAACCGATCCAGCGGGCGAAATCCGACGGACGCACCAGCGGACGATCGATCCCCGGCGAGGAAATCTCGAGGTGATAGGCCGCCGAAATCGGGTCTTCCACCTCAAGGAGCGGCGAAATAGCGCGCGAGAGCGCCTCGCAATCATCGATGGTGAAGGTGCCGTCCGGGCGCTCGGCCATGATCTGCACGGTGCAGCCATTGAGTCCCGAGACCTTGACGCGCACAAGGCGGTATCCGAGCGCACGCACCTGACCATCCACAATGCGTCCCACGCGCTGTGCGACGCCATTTTCGGTGATCAGACGGGGCTCTTCGAGCGGATCCATGTGGTTCGTTTCTCTTTTGCTTGTCGGCCCTGTCGGACCGACGATCCCTCGCATAAGCTCGGCGGCGCATTCGCGCCTAGCCTCGGCCATAGGCCTCGGCGGGTGCATTGCGAGGAGCAAATGCACCGCCGAACAACCCCCCATGCGAAAAAAGCGGGTCCGTCGCCGGCCCACTCTCATCTCGCGTAGAACCCCGCGTAAATGTGAGATTGATGCACGTTCAATACGCCTGTTCGCGGCCAAGCGCAAGAGGCGGCCCAAAAGGCCGCGTCTCAGGCCTCTTTGCGGAACCGGAAATAGCCCGGTGTACGACCCTCGCGGATCGCCTTTTCTTCATAGCGGGTGCGATACCAGCCATCCCACGGCAGGCGCCAGTCATCCGCCACTTCCGCCAGCCAGTTCAGGCGGCTCTGCTGAGCGATGCGCGCCAAGGTCCAGCCTGCGTAATCGTCGATATCCGTGGCAAAGCGCAGCTCGCCACCGGGCTGCAACACGCGCGCGACCTCTTCCAAAAAGCGCATGTCAACGATGCGGCGCTTGCGCTGGCGGCGTTTGGGCCAGGGGTCGGGGTACAGCAGATAGACGCGGCTCAGGCTCGCCTCCGGCAGGGCGGCAAGCACATCGCGCGCATCGCCGCGCAACAGGCGGATGTTGTCGAGGCTGTTTTCCTCAATCGCGTGCAGCAGCTTGGCGACGCCATTCAGGAAGGGCTCAACGCCCAGATACCCCATCTCGGGATTGGAGGCGGCCATATGCGCCAGATGCTCACCGCCACCGAAGCCGATTTCCAGCGTCACGCCCGACACGGGGCGGGGAAAGAGCGTCGCGGGGCCGTCTTTCAGGCGCTCAAGGTCAATGGTGAGCGCGGGCAAGTGGTTCTCGATGCGGCCTGCCTGCGCGGCGCGCAGGGCCTTGCCCTTGGAGCGGCCATAAAGCTGACGGCGAGGCGCCTTTTCAGGAGCCTCGCCGCCGGAATTTTGCTCGCGTTCCGTCACCGGGGCGCTCAGGCAACCGCCTTCTTGATCGCCGCAGCGAGGTCGGTCTTCTCCCAGGAGAAGCCGCCGTCGCGCGCCGCCTTGCGGCCGAAATGGCCATAGGCCGCGGTGCGGGCGTAGATCGGGCGGTTGAGGTTGAGGTGGGTGCGGATGCCGCGCGGGGAGAGATCCATCAGCTCCGGCAGCACCTTTTCCAGCACCGCCTCATCGACCTTGCCGGTGCCGTGCAGGTCCACATAGACCGAGAGCGGCTTGGCCACGCCGATGGCGTAGGAGACCTGAATGGTGCAGCGCTCGGCAAGGCCGGCGGCGACCACATTCTTGGCGAGGTAGCGCGCGGCGTAAGCGGCCGAACGGTCCACCTTGGTCGGATCCTTGCCCGAGAAGGCACCGCCGCCGTGGGGAGCCGCACCGCCGTAGGTGTCAACGATGATCTTGCGGCCGGTGAGGCCCGCGTCGCCATCCGGACCGCCGATCACGAAGGCACCCGTCGGGTTGACGTGCCACACGGTATCCTTGGTCACCCAGCCCTGCGGCAGGGCTTCGACGATGATCGGCTCGACGATCTTGCGGATGTCTTCCGAGGTCAGCTTCTCGTCGAGATGCTGCGTGGAGAGCACGATCTGCGTGACGCCGACCGGCTTGCCGTTCTCGTATTTCACGGTCACCTGGCTCTTGGCATCCGGGCCGAGCACGCCGCAGCCGCGTTCGCCCTTCTTGCGGGCAGCGGTGAGCAGCTCGAGAATCTTGTGGGAGTAGTAGATCGGCGCCGGCATCAGATCCGGGGTTTCCTTGCAGGCGTAGCCGAACATGATGCCCTGATCGCCGGCACCCTCGTCCTTGTTGCCCGAAGCGTCCACGCCCTGCGCGATATGCGCGGACTGCGGATGCAGCAACACGTCGATCTTCGCCTTCTTCCAGTGGAAGCCGTCCTGCTCGTAGCCGATGGCCTTGATCGCCTTGCGGGCAACCGACTTCACCTTGGACTTCATCTGCTTTTCGGTGAGGCTGGTGCGCACTTCGCCGGCAATGACCACGCGGTTGGTGGTGGCGAGCGTTTCGCAGGCGACGCGGACCTGAGCGGCGTCCATGCCGGCCTTGGCGGCTTCGCGGAAGAACAGATCGACCACCTCATCCGAGATGCGGTCGCACACCTTGTCGGGATGACCTTCGGAAACGGACTCGGACGTGAAGAGATAAGACGAACGCGCCACGGGAAACCCCCTCGAATGATGTTGGAACGCTATTGCCACCGCAAGCGAGGGACGGCGTCCGCTCAAGCGCTGCGCGGGCGGGTTTTGGCGGAGTTTGCCGGAGGGGTCAAGTATTTTTGACGAACGTGTTCGTATTAACGTCCGGAAAGTTCTGGTTAACGAACAGGAAACACCGGGTTTCAGGCCCGGCGCTGACCTTCCACCAGAGTCATGACGAGATCGACGACGCGGCGGCGCACGCGCGCATCCTCAATGGACGCGAACGCACGCGCCAGCGCCACACCCTCAGGCGTGGAAAAGATGTCAGCGGCGTAGTCGGACTGGCCGCCTTCGGCAAAACCAACCGCCATGGGAACGCCTTCCTCACGCGGGGCACCGTCGAAGAAGAAGGAGACCGGCACGCCCAGAACCTGCGCGATGCTCTGCATGCGGCTGGCACTGATGCGGTTGGCCCCTTTTTCGTATTTCTGGATCTGCTGGAAGGTGACACCCAGTGCCTCGCCCAGCTTCTCCTGGCTCATGCCGACGGTGATGCGGCGCATGCGAACACGGCTGCCAACGTGACGATCAACCGGGCTCGGGGACTTCTTCATCAGGTTCTCATCAGGAGGCATCGATTTTACGGCTCTTCGTTCAATTCTTGGACGAACCAAGGGGACCAATTGGGGAGGGTACGCCCTTACGCACGCGCCGACCGGCTCCAGACACAGCCAAAAATGGCCATGATAAACAGCCAGATCATAACGGGCGCGAAACTATACCAAAGTGAAACATGATACAACGTCTTTGTGACGCCCAAAGGTAAAGGCGCATCCAGAACGTCTGACACCCCCAGCGGCAAACTGGCGATGATACGGCCATAACCATCGAAAACAGCCGAAATTCCCGAATTTGCCACGCGAATCATAGGCTGACCAAACTCAATGGCCCTGATTCGGGCCTGAGCCAGATGCTGATAGGGGCCAGGCGTGTGCCCGAACCATGCATCATTGGTGAGGGTGACGAGAACCCCCTCTGAGGAAAAGGCACGGCCGACTTCATGGGGAAAGATGGCCTCGAAGCAGATGAGGGGAACGAGCGTGGGCAGACCCGGCACATGCAGGGTTTTTTGAGTATAGCCCGGGGTAAACCCTCCTACAATATGGACAAATTCCTCCAGCCCGACCTTGCGCAAGACATCGCCGAACGGCAGATATTCGCCGAAGGGGACGAGGTGAACCTTGTCGTAACTACCCCTGATGCCAAGTTTGTCGATGACATGCATCGTATTGAAGTAGCGTGTCTGCCCCTTTTCCAGTTCGGTGCGGATCGCGCCCGTGATCAGCGTCGTGCCGGGCGGAAGTAGTTTCTGGATCGCTTCCATCGCCTGCGGCGTGCGATCCAACACGAAAGGAAAGGGCGATTCCGGCCAGATCAGGTGGGTAACATCGGCGACACCCGTGGCATGGGCGCCTTTTGCTGCATCAGAAAGGGCCAGAAAACGCTCCAGCATCTTCGGGCCGTTCTGGGCGCTCCATTTCTCATCTTGCGCAATTGCAGGCTGAATCAGGCGCAGGCGCACGCCGGGCACCATAGGCTGGCGGGAAAAATCCACCGCCGCGCCGCCTTGCACCTGCAAGCGCGCATAGCCAAACCCCGCAGCCGCCAGAATCAGCAGGCCTGCAAAAGCCGGCAGGGCATAGCGACGCGC
>JAIUNQ010000061.1 GCA_020161475.1 Pseudomonadota bacterium
CCTCAGCTTCTGAAGCTGATCGCCTTACGGTGTAAGCATATGGATCAGCGTAGGTTTCCAACCCAACGCTGATCACTGGTACCATTACAGATAACATTCCCGCAAAAATCCATGAATGTTGATCTCCTCACTCCCATATCCAACATTTATGGATTTTATGCATGGAGATGGTTAGATCGATTGGTGTTTTCGTTGTTTGGCGAGCTTCCGCTTGCAGTTGTACCAATAGGTGGTAGCCCCCATTGGGGTAAGGTTGGCCCCTTTGATCAGCGTTGCCACTACCGTTTGCTGATCGACCGCCTCCAGCATCGTGTAAATCGCCATAGCAGCCTCGATCTTCGGTTTGCCCTCACCGAGGATCGCTTGCCCCGTTGAAATCGCATTATCGATAACAGCGGGATCAATCGGATCGGTGGTGGAGGGTTTGGCAGCGGTTTTGGTTTTCTTGCTCGACATCGTTTCTCTCCTTGGTTGAGCGGTGGAGACCGTCCGGGGAGAGAAAAGGGGAGACAACGGGAGGAGCCCCCGCTTGTCGCCAACGGTGGTGAGATTACTGTCGCAGGAAAAAAAGGGGTGATCGCACGCGCGTTTGTTAAGTAAATGAATTTGATGGTGTTTCCGCTCTGGCCATCAACGAAAGCTGGCGCGGGAGCTGATACGGAAACGAGCGTCATTCCTGCTCCGGCGGTAGCCGAGCATTTTATAACCCGCTGATTTTACAGGAGTTTTGGAGCGGGTAGCGGGAATCGAACCCGCGCGTTCAGCTTGGGAAGCTCCTCACCCGATATTTGGTAACGCAAAACAACAACGCTCATATTGCACGTTTTTTGAATTGTGGGAATGATGATAGGCGAGACAGGGTGTTGTTGTATCGGGAGAAATTATTGTTTTTCAGGATAAAATACAAATTTTCCAGCCTCAGATTCCGTAAATTCGTCAAACGCCCCAAGCCTACTTAAGGTTATAGATATTATACTGCCATTTTGGATCGGATCTTCTTTTATGTCCTCAGGCCGTATTCCAAGAGGATATATGGACGTAAACTGGTCATTTATGCGTTGAGTGGCCCCAAAAACGGTTTTATTCACAACATCTTCTAGCGCCAATGCAAATATTAGATTATCTGATCTATCTATTTTTATTTGACTTTGTGAAATGGCGATGCCAAGAATGTATTTAATCTTTGGTATTATTAATATTCCGCCGCCATGAAGCGTAACCATAGGCTTCATAAAATTAATATCGACAGTCGTGATTGCACGAGCCGTCCCAACGGAGTTACCTCCTTCTGCTTGGAAAAGTCCCGGCAATTTCAAATCACGAACGGATTCGAGGGCGCAGTTTTCAATCAAGTCCTCTAAAGTTTTTTCTTTTCTATTAGTTCTATTAATTGGAGTCGACGATCTTTCTTTTGGATCTAAGGATAACTGTACCAAATTATTATCTGGCTCATACCCTTGAAAAGAACTTGCATTTTCTAAATGAAGTCCTGAGATTGATGCTGATATTATCCTGAGCCAGAATTCTACATGTCGACCTGGAGCCCCCCATTCTTCATTCGTTGGCTCCCGAACATTATATAAATCGATGCCCTCATGCCGCGCTTGCTTAATGGCCCCATCTTGAAACCCTTTGGTTGAAAAGATAGCTCCTTTTGAAGCTCCAAGCTCGCGGATTGTGGTAGCCAGAGCATCAACGTGTAATCGTGACACTCTTTTGTTCCAATATTTACATTCTGCTATAGTCTCATGAACATATAGGCCCTGCGTATGAGATATTAGGACGTCTATTTGTCTGTTGGCACCAGATTTCCCTTCCTTCTTAACATTCCTCTCAACTTTTACACTTCCGGTTTCGTGCATACGTTTTACAAGCTCTTCAAATCCACCTGACGTTGCCCCCAAGTTTTATCCATTTTTGAGTTCGTTTCCGGCGTTTAATTTGCCCTGAAGTGCGGGTGAAGCGGCGGGCGTTGGCGCGGAGCTTTTCAGATTGCGCAGCGCCAGAGCCCGACGCGGATTGAAGGTGGAAGCGAACTCGACCGGTGTCTGCCATCCGAGTTGCGAGTGGGGCCGCGAGCCGTTGTAATCGGCCTGCCAGTTGGCCAGAACGGCTCGAGCATGACTGAGTGATGAGAACAGCGTCTCATTGAGCAGCTCATCACGCAGGCGGCCGTTGAAGGACTCGATAAAGCCGTTCTGCATGGGCTTGCCCGGCGCGATGTAATGCCACTCGACACGCGCCTGATCGGCCCATGCCAGAATGGCGTTGCTGGTGAACTCGCTGCCGTTATCACTGACGATCATCTTCGGCCGACCGCGCTTCGTGATGAGCCGATCAAGCTCCCGGGCAACGCGCACCCCCGATAGAGATGTATCTGCCACCAGCGCCAGGTTCTCTCGCGTGCAATCGTCGACGATCGCGAGCACACGGAAGCGGCGCCCATCCGTGAACTGGTCTGAGACGAAGTCCAGGCTCCAGCGCTCATTCGGACACAGCGGTACGAGCATGGGCGAGCGCGTTCCGATCGCCCGTTTGCGCCCGCCACGACGCCGAACGGAGAGCCTCTCCTCCCGATAGAGCCGAAAGAGCTTCTTGTGGTTCACAGCCAGCCCCTCACGCTTGAGCATCACATGCAGGCGCCTGTAGCCAAAGCGTCGGCGTTCACGCGCGATGGCGCGCATGCGCTCCCGAAGCGCGGTGTCATCGGCGCGGATCGATTGGTATCGGATCGTCATGCGGCAGCAGCCGATGGCTTTACACGCCCGCCGTTCGCTCATGCCGTGGTTGGCCACGAGATGCGCGACAGCTCTGCGCTCGGCAGCGGGCGTCACCATTTCTTTCCCAGCAGATCTTTCAACGCGACATTGTCGAGCATGGCGTCGGCGAGCATCCGCTTGAGCTTGGCGTTCTCGTCCTCAAGCGCACGGAGCCGTTTGGCCTCCGACACATCCATGCCGCCAAACCTAGCCTTCCACTTGTAGATGCTACCGTCGCTCACGCCATGCTTGCGACAAAGGTCGGCAACCGGAACTCCGGCTTCGTGTTCCTTCAAAATCCCGATGATCTGCTCTTCGGTAAAGCGACTGCGTCTCATGTTCTGGTCCTCTTGCTGGGCCAGAACGAACTTCAAACTGGATTAAGGCGCGGGGGCAACGTCACTATGAAAACCGCGAAAATCTCCTGTCGCGATCGCTGGTTGTTTTGCGCCGCGATGCTCCAAAAAAATTGGATCGCGACGCAACTGTCTTATTTAGTGCCGATTTCGAGGATTTCATTCAGCCGCAAGGGCTGGACGCATGGGTGAATTCGCTTTTATCGACAAGTCCTTGATCACTGGACGCGAAGCTCCACCATCTGCGAACAGAGGCTCATCCTTGTCGTCAATGACGACTGCACATGGTGCAGCAATTTCGTAACGCGCCAAGCGATCGCGGGACAATGGAGCCAATGTTGGGCTGAACCGAGATAGCGCGCCATTGAGATATTCCTCTGACATCTCGCAACAGACCCATCGACGCCCTAAGGCTTCGGCCACCGATCCCGTTACGCAAGACCCGCCAAAGGGATCAAGCACTATGTCCTTTGGCTCAGTCAAAAACCGTATGAAATACTCCGGAAGCTGAGAGGGGAAGCGCGCGGGATGAATCGGTATGTTGTTGTCTCTGCAATAGTCCTGATAGCGCGATGTGGATTCCGTGTTGGCGATTGCCAGCAGGTTTGGTGGCACCGATCCACCATTATCCTTGCTGAACTTCGACGAGATGTCATGGCCCGACGGTCGTAGCTTGGCCACATAGCCGTTCCGCAACAGATCCTGCATAGATTTGCTATAGGGAGCGAGAACACGGCGATTGTTGGCCTTGGGAAATGGCGTCTTCGAAAGCCACCAGATGGTGTTCACCGCATCTTTTACTCTAACTCGACGAACATTCACCCATTCCGCAGGAGTTGGCAATTTGGCCGGATTCCACCAGTAGTGTTCCTGGCACAGATGAAAGCCATATTCCTCCACAAGCATAATCAACAGCTTGAAGTGATATAGGCTCCGTGTGGGTTGCCCGGCGATCCAAGCCCCGCCGATATCGATGACGAGACTACCGTCGTCCGCCAAAGCGCGCTTGAAGCCTTCTGCAAAAGGGCGAAACCAGTTGCAATATTCGTCAGCGTCCTCGTTGCCATAGCTCTTTTTGCGAACCAAGCCGAAAGGAGGGCTCGTCATGATCAAATTGACGCTGCCCGGCTTCACTTGATTGAACAGATAGGCGCGCGCGTCACCCCACATCATTTCACCGAGTTTGGTCTTATGAAATGAGCGAACCAATTTTGCGGGGAATTGGGTCTTGAAATCCTCGGGCGCAGATTGGCGCGCGGCGGTGGCCACGTGCTGGTTGTGCAGGAAGCGGATATATTCGCTTTGATTTGAAAACCCCAACGTTTCCGCCATGGCTCCGAAAGCCATATCCTCTTCTTCAGTGAGGCGAACATTGCAGATTTTGCTGCGAGGCTTGTTGGCTTTTGGACGTCCCATTTTGCCCTCCGGGGTCACTAACAAAAACACGCTAGCTCGGATGTTTTTGTCTTACAAGAACATGGAGAGCTTTTTTGTGTTACGATTATTACCGATTGGTAAGCAGTGACTCAAAAACCACATAGTTGGCATGCGGTCACACAAACCCGACCTTGTGCCGGGTTTCTCCGCGCTCCAGCAGCGCCATTGCATAGTCCACATCGCAGGCCATGATCTCGTGGCTGCGAAGAGATGCCACCCTCGCAAGGGTCATCCCCAGGACACGCCGGACCCGCCGCGGAGGAAGGGCTTTCACCCTTTCGATAACCTCATCCGGCAGATCGGGTGCAAACCATGATCCCCAGCGCCGACGGGCGGTTTCATAAATGGAACGGATCACACGGTCTGCCTGATCCGGCGAAGGTGCTTGGCAATCGATGACGATGAAGCGGTCGATCAAGCTGGAAGCCATGCCGGCCAGATCATTGGCCGTGGCGAACCAGAACAGGTGCGAGGCATCGAGAACCATCTCGAGACATTCATCACGCATGGAGCGGGCGCTGACGGGCTCCAGAATCGAATGGAGAGGCATCAGGGCGTCGGAATATCCAGCCAGACGGCACGGCTTGTCGATCTCGTCGATGATGATGACCTGAGAAGGGCTGTCATGCGCGGCAAGAAGCTCTGCGACAATGCCGGGCTTTGGGTTCTTCCAGCTCCTGTCCGTGCCGGTGAAGCCCGCACCGCTATTCAGGTTTGGCGCATCGACGACGCGAGAAGGCAGATCAAGCGCGCGGGCGATCTCACAGGCAAGATGGGTCTTCCCGCAACCAGGTGGACCCAGCATCAGCACGGGCGGGATGCTGATCGGGGTATGGGTCGCCTCGGAAGCGCGCAGGGCCGTGAGGACGATCTCGATCACCTGGCTCATGTGAGGGGCGCTATCCCGCACCTCGATGATACGCTGGATCTGGTCCTCATTGGCGACGGCCAACTGCCGGTCATGTCGGCGACGAAGGGTCAGCAATGCGGATGCACGGGCACCGTCAGAATCGGCGTCAGCGATGCCCCGCTTCAGAGCCTCGGGGTCAAACAGGCACACATGCCAGACATCACCCTCCTGCCAGGTCTCACCAACCGATCGGCTCGGCTCCGGCGGGCATGGGTTCACCTCGACTCCGAAGAACTCGTCAAACTCGTCCATTCACGCTCCTTGGGAATTGAGCCCAAAAGGGCTTTCCGCAGAAGCCAAGGAGATGAGAACGAAGAAAACCGCCCGTTCCACCCCTGAAACAGCATCAGATCTCCCTCAGGATACGCTGAACCGCCGTCCGGCTGATGCCATGTGCCTTGGCTGTCTGGGTGATGTTTTTTCCGGCCGCCACGTCCGCGCGGATAGCATCGCGGCGTTCATCGGGAATTCTGGGGTGAATGGGGTTATTTCCCCCGTTCCACCCCTCATTCCGCTCGATTTCTTCCCGTTCCACCCCCTCAGGGGCATTGCCTGTTCTAGGGGTGCATATTGAAAAAACAGGAATGACAACGGCCACCGGCCACCGGCCACCAGAAGAAGATCAGCACCTCAGATCTCCCTCAGAATATTCCGGACCGCCGTGCGGCTGATGCCATGTGCCTTGGCTGTCTGGGTGATGTTTTTCCCGGCAGCGACGTCAGCGCGGATAGCGTCGCGACGCACATCGGGAAGTCTGGGGTGAATGGGGTTATTTTCCCCGTTCCACCCCTCATTTTGCTCGATTTCTTCCCGTTCCACCCCTGAACTTCCGAACGTAGGCTGAAGGGGCTGGACCTTGTTATTTCCCCGTTCCACCCCCGCCGCCAGAAGCTCTTCGAGCGTGATCACGCCGCCTCCCCGCGCGACGATGTCGTCAAAGAGCGCATCTGGCATGGCTTCAAGGTCCACGCATAGAACCACGACATCGTGTCGGATGAAGCCGCGCAAGAAGCGCGTGTCGGCATCCTGACCTCGATCCATCATGATGAGACCGGGGCGGACATGCTCGCTCAGAATGCCATGCTCGGCTTCTGATCGGGCGTAGCCAAAGAGGATGGGCGAAGGCGTGATCTTTCCCGGACTGGCGACTTTGATCCCGGACGCAAGGAATGCGTCGAGCGTCATGATCTGACCACCACGATCACGGATCTCTGCTGCGATCACGGCAGGGATATCATCGATCTTGACGACGATGACGATCACGCTTGGATTGGTGAGGCTCCGGATGATCCTGGCGCCTGCATCTTCATCTCCACGATCATGGATCACGAGACCAGGCTTGACGTGAGGCTTCAGCAACTCGCCGTCAGCATCGGAACGGGCATAGGCAACAACGACCGGGATACGCATACTCGACCTCCGTGTGAGAGAAGGTCGGAAACCGAATCTACTCTCGAACTTGTGGTCGATGATCGCTGATCGGATTCCGGCGATCCAATCCGAATCAAATGTTTCGCTTAGCTCTCAAATACGGTCGTCCTTGAGAATTTTGAGGGGTTCTCGAAAAGTGTCATTTTCAGAAGACGACTGCACCAGTTGATTGAGTGTAGCGGCTGTTGTGCAGCCAGCTCCTGACAGTCCAATATCAGAAGTGATCTGCACCAATCTCGACTATGCTCAATACTCGTGTGCACCAAAGCGAGGTGAGCATGACGACCGACACCCCACGGATTCCCGAGCAAGGCGTGGCCACTCTGCCTGATAAGGCTTGGGAGCGTGCGCGCCGTCGTGCGGAGATCATCGGCCCGTTGGCGCAGTCGGAGACGGTCGGGCACGAAGCGGCCGATATGGCTGCTCAGGCGTTGGGCTTGTCTCGGCGGCAGGTGTACGTTCTGATCCGGCGAGCCCGGCAAGGCAGCGGCCTCGTGACGGACCTGGTCCCCGGCCAATCCGGCGGTGGCAAAGGCAAGGGGCGCTTGCCGGAGCCGGTCGAGCGCATCATCCGCGAGTTGCTGCAAAAGCGGTTCCTGACCAAGCAGAAACGGACTCTGGCAGCGTTCCACCGCGAGGTCGCGCAGACTTGCAAAACGCAAAAGCTGCGGGTGCCGGCGCGCAACACCGTGGCATTGAGGATCGCCGGCCTCGATCCGCGCAAGGTCACTCGCCGGCGGGAAGGCCAGGATGCGTCCCGCGGCCTGCAAGGTGCTGGCGGCGAACCTCCTGCCGTGACAGCACCGCTGGAGCAAGTACAGATTGACCACACGGTCATCGACGTGATCGTGGTCGATGAGCGCGACCGGCAACCGATTGGCCGCCCGTATCTGACCATCGCCATCGACGTGTTCACCCGCTGCGTGCTCGGCATGGTCGTCACGCTGGAAGCACCATCTGCCGTCTCGGTCGGCCTGTGCCTGGCGCATGTCGCCTGCGACAAGCGCCCCTGGCTGGAAGGGCTGAACGTGAAAATGGAGTGGCCGATGAGCGGCAAGCCCAGGCTGCTCTACCTGGACAACGCGGCCGAGTTCAAGAGCGAAGCGCTACGCCGAGGCTGCGAGCAGCATGGCATCCGGCTTGACTATCGCCCGCTCGGGCAGCCGCACTACGGCGGCATCGTGGAACGGATCATCGGCACGGCGATGCAGATGATCCACGACGAACTGCCGGGAACGACCTTCTCCAACCCTGACCAGCGAGGCGACTACGATTCCGAAAACAAGGCCGCCCTGACGCTGCGCGAGCTGGAGCGCTGGCTCACATTGGCGGTCGGCACCTACCACGGCTCCGTGCACAACGGTCTGCTTCAGCCGCCGGAAGCGCGCTGGGCCGAGGCGGTGGCCCGCATCGGTGTGCCGGCCGTCGTCACCCGCGCCACTGCCTTTCTGGTCGATTTCCTGCCCATCCTCCGCCGCACGCTGACCCGCACCGGCTTCGTCATCGACCACATTCACTACTACGCCGACGCGCTCAAGCCGTGGATCGCACGGCGTGAGCGCTGGCCGTCCTTTCTGATCCGGCGCGACCCGCGCGACATAAGCCGCATCTGGGTGCTGGAACCGGAGGGGCAGCATTACCTGGAAGTCCCCTACCGTACTTTGTCGCACCCGGCTGTCACCCTATGGGAACAAAGGCAGGCGCTAGCGAAATTGCGGCAGCAAGGGCGCGAGCAGGTGGATGAATCGGCGCTGTTCCGCATGATCGGGCAGATGCGCGAGATCGTGACCACCGCACAGAAGGCCACGCGCAAGGCGCGGCGCGATGCGGATCGACGCCAACACCTCAAGGCGTTGGTTCCGCCGGACAAGCTGACTCCGCCAGAAACGGACGTTGCGGCCGCGCAGGCAGACAACTTGCCGCCCGCCAAACCGTTCGACCAGATTGAGGAGTGGTAGCCGTGGACGAATATCCCATCATCGACCTATCCCACCTGCTGCCGGCGGTGCAGGGGCTGGCTCGGCTGCCGGCGGACGAGCGCATCCAGCGCCTTCGCGCCGACCGCTGGATCGGCTATCCCCGCGCGGTCGAGGCGTTGAACCGGCTGGAAACCTTGTATGCGTGGCCGAACAAGCAGCGCATGCCTAACCTGCTGCTGATCGGCCCGACCAACAACGGCAAGTCGATGATCGTCGAGAAATTCCGGCGCACGCATCCGGCCAGCTCCGACGCCGACCAGGAGCACATTCCGGTGCTTGTCGTGCAGATGCCGTCCGAGCCTTCGGTGATCCGCTTCTACGTCGCACTGCTCGCCGCGATGGGCGCTCCCTTGCGCCCGCGCCCACGACTGCCGGAAATGGAGCAATTGGCGCTGGCCTTGCTGCGCAAGGTCGGCGTGCGCATGTTGGTGATCGATGAACTGCACAACGTCCTGGCCGGCAACAGCGTCAACCGTCGGGAATTCCTTAACCTGCTGCGCTTCCTCGGCAACGAGCTGCGCATCCCGCTGGTCGGTGTCGGCACGCGCGACGCCTATCTGGCGATCCGGTCGGACGACCAGTTGGAGAACCGCTTCGAGCCCATGATGCTGCCGCTGTGGGAGGCCAACGACGATTGCTGCTCGCTGCTGGCCAGTTTTGCCGCGTCGCTCCCGCTGCGGCGGCCTTCCCCAATTGCCACGCCGGATATGGCCCGTTACCTGCTCACGCGCAGCGAAGGCACCATTGGTGAATTGGCGCACCTGTTGATGGCGGCGGCGGTCGCCGCCCTGGAAAGCGGTGAAGAAGCGATCAATCACCGCACGCTCAGCATGGCCGATTACACCGGCCCTGGCGAGCGGCGTCGGCAGTTCGAGCGGGAACTGATGTGAAACCGGCAGCACGCTGGCCGCTGCATCCTGCTCCCAGGGAAGGCGAAGCCTTGTCCTCATGGCTCCAGCGTGTCGCCGCCCGCTACCAGATGGACTTGTATGACCTGCTGGAGCACGACCTTGGTCACGGCCGGGTCGATGACCTGGATACTGCGCCACCTCCGGCGCTGCTGACGGCCCTCTCCCTGCGCAGCGGCATTGAGCTGGAGCGGCTGCGTTGCATGAGTTTCGCTGGCTGGGTGCCGTGGCTGCTGGACAGCCTCGATTCCCGGATTCCAGACGCGCTGGAAACCTATGCGTTCCAGTTCTCGCTATTGCTGCCGAGACGCGGCCGCAAGACGAGATCAATCACGAGCTGGCGCGCCTGGCTGCCAAGCCAGCCGATTCACCGCGCCTGCCCGCTTTGCCTGAACGACTCGGAGGATCAAGCCATACTGCTCGCGTGGAAATTGCCGTTGATGCTGAGCTGCCCGCAACATGGCTGCTGGCTGGAATCCTATAGTGGCGTGCCGGGGCAGTTTCTCGGCTGGGAAAACGCCGATGCGGCCCCACGCACGGCCAGCGACGCGATGGTGGCAATGGACCGACGTACTTGGCAGGCGCTGACGACGGGTTACGTCGAGCTGCCGCGCCGACGCATTCATGCCGGCCTCTGGTTTCGGTTGCTGCGCACCCTGCTCGATGAGCTGAACACGCCACTCTCGCAGTGCGGGCCTTGCGTCTGGAGCATTCGCCATGTCTGGGCGTGCTGCGGCCATCTACTGCGCGCTGGACAAAGCCAGTGGCGTCCCTACGAGATTCTGGCCCCGGCGGTGCAGTTACAAATGCTGGAGGCGGCGGCTACCGCCATCGAGCTGATCGAATCGAGCGTGGTGCGTCCACACGGGGAGTTGGGAGCACTGTTCTTGTCGGAGCCGCACACCGGGTTCACCAATGGCCTGCCCGAGAAGAAACGTAAGCCTGAGCCTGTCGATCACTGGCGGGAGGCGGTCAAGGCGCTCAACGAGGCTATCGCCGAGGCCCGACATAATTGCGAAACGGCCCGCTCACTGTTCACGCTGGCGTCTTATGGGCGGCGCGACCCCGAGTCCCTGGATCGCTTGCGCGACACGTTTGCCCAGGAGGGCATTCCCCCGGAATTTCTGTCACATTATGTTCCTCGCGAACCCTTTGCATTCCTTAGTATGAATGACGGGTTAAGTGACAAAATTTGACGATCAGAACTTTCCAACCCACACTGTCACATAATCGAACGTATACGTGACGGGTGAAAAGGTGCTGATCGGCTACATGCGGGTATCGAAGGCGGACGGATCCCAGTCCACCAATTTGCAACGCGATGCGCTCATCGCCGCTGGTGTGAGCCTTGCGCACCTTTACGAGGATCTGGCCTCGGGCAGGCGCGATGATCGCCCAGGGTTGGCTGCTTGCCTGAAGGCGCTTCGTGAAGGGGACACGCTGATCGTGTGGAAGCTCGATCGGCTTGGCCGT
Source organism: Pseudomonadota bacterium (assembly GCA_020161475.1). GTDB lineage: Bacteria > Pseudomonadota > Alphaproteobacteria > Rhizobiales > Beijerinckiaceae > Rhabdaerophilum. Next base: position 11,254 of record JAIUNQ010000061.1, read on the forward strand.
GATCTGCGCCACCTGATCAACACCGTGCACGACCTAACTGCGCGTAGCGTGGGCCTGAAGGTCCTGACCGGTCACGGTGCGGCGGTCGACACGACGACTGCCGCCGGCAAGCTTGTGTTCGGTATTTTTGCCGCGCTGGCCGAGTTCGAGCGTGAGTTGATTTCCGAGCGAACAGTCGCTGGACTTATCTCGGCGCGCGCTCGCGGCAGGAAAGGGGGGCGCCCCTTCAAGATGACCGCCGCCAAGCTACGCCTGGCGATGGCCAGCATGGGGCAACCGGAAACCAAGGTGGGCGATCTCTGCGAAGAACTCGGGATTACCCGGCAGACGCTCTACCGGCACGTGTCGCCCAAGGGCGAACTGCGGCCAGACGGCGTAAAGCTGCTCTCCCTCGGTTCAGCCGCATAAATGGAGGCGACCTGGAACGGGGCGCTGTTCAGTGCGGCAACGATCCGATTACCGGTGTCGACCCAGAGCAGCCGTAGAGCTTTTGGGAAAGCTGTCGTTCAACACCTGAATTAAGCCGCGCCGCGAAGCGGCGTCGGCTTGAATGAATTGTTAGATGCCAGCCCGATCAATGTGCGCTGACCTTGGATAGCAGATTTAGAACGGCGACGCCACTAACGATAAGTCCCATGCCAACGAACGCCCACAAGTCTAGTTTCTGGCCATGGAAGATCCAAGCGATAGCTGCCACAAGTACGATGCCGAGGCCAGCCCAAACAGCATAAGCAATGCCGACCGGGATGGACTTGATTGCGAGAGAGAGGAAATAGAACGCAAGCCCGTAGCCAGCCACAACTACAACAGAAGGAACTAACTTGGTGAATCCATGGCTGGACTTCAGTGCGGAAGTTGCGACGACCTCACCAAATATTGCAATAGCCAGAAAGAGCCAGTTCTTCACGTGCAATCTCCTCTACGGTATGAAGGATAAATAGTGGTGGCTATGAGTTGCCAAAAACAGTCTTGCGGCTGTCGATTTTCTGTGAGCATACGCAACGCCAAATCTGGCATCTAACTTTGTTTTAGGGCGACTGCCCTGCTGCGTAACATCGTTGCTGCTCCATAACATCAAACATCGACCCACGGCGTAACGCGCTTGCTGCTTGGATGCCCGAGGCATAGACTGTACAAAACAACAGTCATAACAAGCCATGAAAACCGCCACTGCACCGTTACCACCGCTGCGTTCGGTCAAGGTTCTGGACCAGTTGCGTGAGCGCATACGCTACTTGCATTACAGCTTACGAACCGAACAGGCGTATGTCCACTGGGTTCGTGCCTTCATCCGTTTCCACGGTGTGCGTCACCCGGCAACCTTGGGCAGCAGCGAAGTCGAGGCATTTCTGTCCTGGCTGGCGAACGAGCGCAAGGTTTCGGTCTCCACGC
>JAIUNQ010000062.1 GCA_020161475.1 Pseudomonadota bacterium
TGCAAACCATCGGAGCTGATCAGATCCGGCATTTCGGCGGTTTTGGTTTCCACCAGCCGCTTCATCAAGGCCAGACGATGAAAGTGCATCACGCCTGAACGCTGGCCCGCCTTTTCAATGGCGGCCTGCATCACCGGCGCATCGCGATCCTTCTCGATCATCGGCCCAGCCTGAAGATCCACCAGCACGACGGGCAGATCGCGCGCGCGCAAATCATCCAGCGCCTGCTGCATGCGGGCAATCGGGCCTTCAACGCCGTCCATCTGGAGCACATCATTGGAGCCGAGCTGCCAGACCACCAGATCGGGCTTCTGCGCGAGCACATCCCGCTCCAGCCGCGCCACCATGTTGTAGATATTCTCGCCGCCCTTGCCCTTGTTGATCATCTCGACGCGGGCATTGGTTTCACGCGCCAGCTCTTTTGCGAGCACCGCCGGAAACACGGCATCCTTGGCGAGATCCGGCGTTCCTTCGGTGGAGGAAGAGCCAATGGCAACGATACGGATCGCTTCCCCGGCACCGATCTTGCGGGCCAGCGTCGGCAGGGCTTTCACCTCAGGGATCGCGGAGGCTTCCGCACGGGCACAGCGGCCATCACGCGCCAGCGCGCCGCAAGTCATGGCAATAACGGAAACGGCGCAGGAGAGCAGCAAAGCCCGCGCGCGCAGCACCGAAGCTGAAGCCATCGTCGAAGGACGCATGCCTGCCCCAAAAGCCATGGGCCGACACCACGCCGCCCCTGCATCTCCTTTTACACGAACCGCGCGCAAAAGGAGCGTTTTTGCTCTTATGTGCTTAGCATGACATGAAAATGGCACCCAACCAAGCTGCAGCGCAGCATGGTCAGGATCAGCCGGTGCGCACGGAACGCAGGAATTTCTGAACCTCGGCGCGCATGGTTTCGGCCTGTGTGGCAAGATCGCGCGCGGCGTTGAACACCTGCCCCGAGGCATTTTCGGTGCCGGAAGCGGTGTGGGCCACCCGCGCGATCGTCTCGCGCATATCCTGCGCGCCCTTGGCCGAACGCTGCACGTTCTCGGCAATATCCTGGGTCGCGCGTTCCTGCTCGTCCACAGCCTGCGCGATTTCGCCCGTCGCCGTATCGATATCCTTGATGGAGCGGTCGATCTCCCCGATCGCCATCACGGTTTCGGAGGTCGCCACCTGAATCTGCCCCACCATCTCCGAAATCTCGCCCGTGGCGCGCGCGGTCTGGTTGGCCAGCCCCTTCACTTCGGCCGCCACCACGGCAAAGCCCTTGCCGGCATCCCCGGCGCGTGCTGCCTCGATGGTGGCGTTCAGCGCCAGAAGGTTGGTCTGCTCGGCCAGCGAGTTGATGATCCCGACCACGGCACCGATGCGCGAGGCGGCGTCGGCAAGCGCCTTGGCGCTGGAGTCGGTGGCACGGACATTCTGCACCGCCTGCTGGGCCGCCTTGGTCGCCTGCGACAGGATGCGCGAGATATCGGAAGCGGTTTCCCACAGCGCATCCCCTGATTGGGAGAGCGAGCGGAAGGAATCAACCGCGACTTCAGCCGTCTCGGCCGCCACCCCCACTTCGGAGGAGGTGGAATTGGCCGAGCGGGAGAGACCATTGGCGGCCGCCTCCAGTTGTGCCGCCGCTGCGGCAATGGTGGCCGTCACGTGGTCCGCACTGGATTCGAAGGTCCGCACGGCTTCCTCGATGGAACGCTGGCGACTGGCATCGCGGGCACGGACAGCCCCCGCTTCCTGCTCCATCTTGTCATGTTCCATCATGCTGGTGCGGAAGCGCGCCAGCGCCAGCGCCATCTCGCCGATCTCGTCCTGATGCTTGGTCACCGGCACATCAACGGCGTAATCCTTGTTGACGATCCGCGCTGTCGCCTGGGACAGCAGCGCCAGCGGCAGGCTGATGGCACGGCGCAGATGCACCAGCGCCCCCAGCACCACCACCACGCAGAGCACAGAGAGTGCGAGCATGATGCGCTCGACGGTATCCATCAGGGCATCGACACCGCGCACTTCATTCATGAGCGAGTTGGTGGCAACCCCCGAGAGGCCGTTGGACACTTCCTTGCGGGCCGTCGGGCTGCCACGCATGTCGTCCATCACGGTGCGGGCCACAGGCAGCATATCTTTTTCAATGGCCGTGATCACGCTGGCGGAATCGAGCTTGCCCGCAGCAAAATCATCCTCGATCCGCCGCTGCGCCGACTCCAGCGTGTAGAGCTTGCGCTTGATGGCTTCCCAGGTGGCCACCTCCGCCCCCAGACTGCCCTTGGCGTAGGTGCGATCAAAGGTATCGACCATTTCGAAAATGGTCTTCCACCCCGCCGCGCGGCGTTTGCGGAAGGTGTCGTTCTTGGTGATGATGAAGCCATAGAACGCGGAAATGGATCGGCTCACATCCAGCGTGATGTTGGAAAGCGAGACATAGGCGGGCAACTGCGTTTCCACGATCAGCTGGAAGCGCGCATTGGACGCACGAATCTGGGAAACCGTGAACAACCCCGCGCAGAGCACGGGCAGAAGAATCAGGGCAAAGGCCAGCGTCAGTCGGCGGCTGATGGTCAGGCCGCGCTTGGCAGGCTGGTACGCGGAGGCGTTCGGCCCCCCGGAAAACTTGTCTGGCATTTCTTGCCCTCATTCGCTGGATGCACCATGCGTCGGGAGCCTTAAAGCCGAGTAAAAATGAACGAATTACGCACGTAGTTTTGTGAAGATTTGAATGCCTTAGCGCAATAATTTTGCGGCGCACAAAAAAGCGGGGCCTGTGCGGCCCCGCTTCAAAGCGTCAGCAGGCCAAAGCCGGCATGCCTTACATCGTCGGAATGACGAAGCTGGCGCCATCCTTGATGCCCGACGGCCAACGCGAGGTCACCGTCTTGGTCTTGGTGTAGAAGCGGAAGGCATCCGCACCATGCTGGTTCAGATCACCGAAGCCCGAACGCTTCCAGCCGCCGAAGGTGTAGTAGGCCAGCGGAACCGGAATCGGGAAGTTCACGCCCACCATGCCGACATTCACCTTGGCCGCGTAATCGCGGGCAGCATCGCCGTCACGGGTGTAGATCGCGGTGCCGTTACCGTACTCGTGATCGTTCACCATCTTGATGGCCGAGGCATAGTCCTTGGCGCGCGCCACGCAGAGCACCGGGCCGAAGATCTCTTCCTTGTAAACGGTCATGTCGGTGGTGACATGATCGAAAAGCGAACCACCGAGATAGAAGCCGTTCTCGTAGCCCTGCATCTTGAAGTTACGGCCATCCACCAGCAGCTTGGCGCCTTCGGCAACACCGGCATCGATGTAACCCTTCACCTTGTCGCGATGCGCAGCAGTGACCAGCGGGCCGAAGTCGGCCGAACCATCGGTCGAGGGGCCGACCTTGAGCGATTCGACGCGCGGAATGAGGCGCTTCACCAGCTCGTCAGCCGTCTTCTCGCCCACCGGCACCGCCACCGAGATGGCCATGCAGCGCTCGCCCGCAGCACCATAACCAGCACCGATCAGCGCATCGACAGCCTGATCCATGTCGGCATCCGGCATGATGACCATGTGGTTCTTGGCACCGCCGAAGCACTGCACGCGCTTGCCGTTGGCGCAGCCGCGCGAATAGATATACTCGGCGATCGGGGTGGAGCCGACAAAGCCCACGGCCTTGATGTCGGGGTTGTCGAGGATCGCATCGACCGAATCCTTGTCGCCGTTGACGACATTGAGGATGCCCGGCGGCAGGCCGGCTTCAATGGCGAGTTCCGCCAGCATCATCGGCACGCCCGGATCACGCTCGGACGGCTTCAGGATCATCGCGTTGCCGCAGGCGATCGCCGGGGCGATCTTCCACAGCGGAATCATCGCCGGGAAGTTGAACGGGGTGATGCCCGCCACCACGCCGAGCGGCTGGCGCATGGAGTAAAGGTCGATGCCGGGGCCGGCACCATCGGTGTATTCGCCCTTCAACAGCATCGGCGCGCCGAAGCACATTTCCACCACTTCCACACCGCGCTGGATGTCGCCCTTGGCGTCCGGAATGGTCTTGCCGTGCTCACGGGCCAGGATTTCGGCCAGCTTGTCATTGTCGCGCGCGATCAGCTCCACGAACTTCATCAGCACGCGGGCACGGCGCTGCGGATTGACGGCAGCCCAGGCCGGCTGGGCAGCCTTGGCGTTCTCGACGGCAGCATCCAGCTCAGCCTTGGTCGCCAGCGCCACCTTGCCGCGGATCGAGCCGTCCATCGGCTGGAAGACATCGGTGTAGCGCCCCGAGGTGCCGGGGACATGCTTGCCGCCGATAAAGTGCCCGTAGTTGATCATGGTCTTTCTCTCCCTTTCAAGTCGAATAGCGGTTGGCAGCCTGGGCCAGCGCGGCGCGGGCCTCCTGCCAGAGGTTGGAAACGATGTCAGCGGTTGAAGCCTCGCCCAAGGCATGGACCCCCTGCCCGGCCCAGAGCGAAAGCATATCCGAGCGCCCTGCCTTGGCGTTGGCGGCGCGCAGCTCCTGCGTCAAAGCGTTCTGGATCGGATAAGGTGGAATGTCCTTCTCCGCCATCTCACGCAGGAAACGGTTATCGAGGCCGCGCGCATAGCGACCCGAAAAGGCGCGCGTCAGGCGGCTGTCATCACAGGACTTGTCCTTGAGTTCGGCCCGCCACGGCGCGGAAATCGCGCTCTCCGGCGACAGCAGAAACGCCGTGCCGATCTGCCCGGCCGCGGCCCCCATCGCCAGCACCGCCGCAAGCGCACGCCCATCGCCGATGCCACCGGCCGCAATCACCGGAATATCGAGGTGCGCAAGACAGGCGGAGGTCAAAGCCAGGGTGCCGACGAGGCTTTCCTCCACACTTCTGAGGAAGGTGCCGCGATGCCCGCCCGACTCGAACCCGGAGGCGATGACCGCATCCGCGCCGACGCCCTGCCACGCCTTGGCTTCCGCCAGCGTGGTCGCCGTGCCGACAATCTTCACCCCGCGCGCCTTGAGACGCGCAGCCTGATCCGCGCTCAGGATGCCGAAGGTGAAGCTCGCGACCGGCGGCGCCGCTTCCACAAGCACATCGAACTGGCTGGCAAAATCTTCGGCCCAGAGGTTGGGAATCGTCTGCTCCGCAAGGCCAAGCTCGGCGCGATAAGGCGCCAGCTGCTCCATCGCGCGGGCCACCTGTCCGGCTTCGGGGCGGGCAGGTTCGAGCACAAAGAGATTGATGTTGAAAGGCTTTTCGCCCAGCGCCTCGCGCGTCTGGGCAATTGTCTGCCCCAGCGCGGCGGGCGCGAGCCCGGCAGCCCCCAACGAGCCCAACGCTCCCGAGCGGGAGGCGGCTATCGCCATCGCAGGCGTCGAGGCACCGAGCATCGGCCCCTGAACGATCGGGATGGTTGTGCCGAACATGAAGTCTCCTCCTTGAGAGCGTGCGGACACTCTCACATCGAAATATGCAACTCAATCCTTGATCTCGCGCCATCGTTCTGCAATTTTTATCCGACAGGGATGAAAAGGAAACGACAATGGACTGGGACAACATGCGGGCCTTTCTGGCCGTGGCGCGGCAGGGGCAGTTCCTTGGCGCATCACGAATCCTGAAGGTCAATCAGGCCACGGTCGCCCGTCGCGTCACGGCGCTGGAGGCGGATCTGCGCGCCACCCTGTTCGAGCGCTCCACCACCGGCGTCTCCCTCACCGAGGCCGGGCGCGACCTGCTCGTGCGGGCCGAGCGCATGGAAAGCGAAATGCTTCAGGCCGAAGCCGAGTTGCGCAAGCAGGATGTGCAGCTCAATGGCGTCGTGCGTATCGGCGCACCGGATGGCTTCACCACCTATTTCCTCATCAGCGCGCTCAAGGGGCTTATGGATCGCCATCCCGGCATCGAAATCCAGCTGGTGCCCATGCCGCTCGCCGTTTCGCTGGCACGGCGCGAGGTCGATATCGCCATCACCATCGAGGAACCCGCTGCCGGGCGCTTCGTTGCCCGCAAACTCACCGATTACGGCGTGGGCATTTACGGCTCCACCGATTATCTCGACGCCTTCGGCCGCCCGCAGACATCAGACGATCTGTGTAACCACCGCCGCATCGGCTATGTCGAAACCTACGCCTATTCCTCGGCGCTCAGCTATGTCTCGGAGGTCTTCGCGGGGCATCCCTCCACCTTCGATTGCGCCAGCGCGGTGGGCCAGGTGGAAGCGGTGCGCGCGGGCCTCGGCCTCGGCGTACTGCACCATTTCATCGCGGCCACGCTGCCGGGCATCGAACCGGTGCTGCCCGAACGGATGAGCCGCCGCAGCTACTGGCTGGTGATTCACGAAGATGTGCGCTCGCTCGGACGCATCCGCGCCACCGTCGATCACATCGTGGGCGAGGTGATGAAACGCCGCGCAATCTTCCTCGGCAGCGGAAGCTGAACCAAAAACACAAAAGCCCCGCATTTGCGGGGCTTGGCTTCATAGTATTGATGGCTGGCGCATCTGCCGACACGGGCTTGCCGCAAGAGAGCGGCAAAGCGCTTGGGCTGCGCGAAAGATCAATCGTCCCGATAGATCTTCTCGCGGCGCAGAATCTTTAACGGGCTCTTGAGCGCCCGCGAAAGATCAATCGTCCCGATAGATCTTCTCGCGGCGCTCGTGGCGCTCCTGCGCTTCGATCGACAGCGTGGCGATCGGACGGGCATCGAGGCGGGCCAGCGAAATCGGCTCGCCGGTCTCCTCACAGTATCCGTACGTACCATCGTCGAGGCGCGCGAGCGCGGCGTCGATCTTGGCGATCAGCTTGCGCTGGCGGTCACGCGCACGCAGTTCGATCGCACGGTCGCCTTCGGAGGAGGCGCGATCCACGAGGTCGGGATGCGTATCGGTGTCGGCCTGCATGGCCGTGAGGGTCAATTCGCTGTCGCGAATGATCTCTTCCTTCCAGTTGATCAGCTTGCGGCGAAAATATTCGCGCTGGCGATCATTCATGAAGGGCTCGTCATCGGTGGGGCGATACCCCTCCTCGAGCTTCACGGCCTTTTTGGCAGCAAGGGTCTGGGTCATGGTATAACGCCTCGCAACTGAGATCGTTCGGTCGGCGGGGGGTATAGCGCCCCCCGTGCGACGAAACAATGACACCCCGTCATTTTTCTCGAAGCAAAACGAAGGCCAGAGGGGATAACCCCGTTTAGGTCTTTTTTTGACGCTGCTTCAGCTTGGCGAGTTCCACTTCGGCACGAAGCTCGATCGCATCGACAATGGAATCAAGGGCGGGGTCGCCCGAGGGCATCGCCTCATGCAGCGTCGCAGAAAGGCGCGCCTGCAAGCTCGGCGGCAAATGGCCCGCCAGCAGTGCCAGCTTCAACTCATCCAGCACATCCAGCATGGACTGCCCGCGCTTGGCGGAGCGACGGCGGCGCTCGCGCGTGGTGTCTTCCGTCTGAATGGCGATGAGCGCATCAAGCCCGCTCATAATCGAGATGGGGGCCTTGGCCTCCGCCCGCGAGGACTGGCTCGGCGTATCCAGCGTAAAACGCGCGCCGGTGCCCGAGGCGCTGCGTGCCCCGCGCGAGCCGGAGACCGAGGAAACGGCCTTCTGGTCGACAATCCGCATCATACCGAACGAAAAATCCTTTCCGCCTGCACCGCAACAGCATGTCACGCCGCAAGGCCTCTATGAAATGAGGTTCGCACCGAACGGTTAAGCAGCGGTAACCATACCGGGACAATTTTGCCGCCCCCCGGCAAGGCCTGACCGGCGTTTTCTGCCGCCCCTTCCATCATCGTGATAAAAACTTTCATCAAAACAATAGCTTGAGAAAAACGAAGGCTTGGCACGCCCCGTGCTGTACTCATCCCGAACGTTGCCTGTCTCGCGTCCGTTCACCTGTTTTAGACCGCCGCAGTGTCTTCCGCAGCATGCGGACGCGAGGAGTTCGAGCGATGATGAAGAAGGCCATTATCCCCCGTATGCAGGGCATGCTGCGCGATCTCGCGTTCGTGCTGGCACTGGGCAGCGCCGCCGTCACCCTCCTTCCCGCGCAGCAAGCGCAGGCGATGAGCCGCATCAAGGATCTCGCCAACATCGAAGGTGTGCGTGAGAACCAGCTCGTGGGCTATGGCCTCGTCACAGGCCTCAACGGCACGGGCGACACCCTCAACAACTGCCCCATGACCAAGCAGTCGCTGACCGCGATGATGGAGCGCCTCGGCGTCAACACGCGCGGCGCCAACATGCGCACGGCCAACATGGCGGCGGTGATGGTCACGGCCAACCTTCAGGCGTTCTCGACGCAGGGCACTCGTCTCGATGTAACGGTCTCCGCCATGTGCGATGCCAAGTCGCTTCAGGGCGCAACCCTGCTCGCCACCCCGCTCCTCGGCGCGGACGGTGAAGTTTATGCCGTCGCGCAGGGCTCGCTCGCGATCTCCGGCTTTGCGGCCGAAGGCGAAGCCGCCAAGATCACGCGCGGCGTGCCCACCGTGGGCCGCATCGCCAACGGCGCGCTGATCGAGCGCGAGGTGGACTTCAAGCTCAACCAGCTCTCCAACCTGCGTCTTGCCTTGCGCAACCCGGATCTGACCACCGCGCGCCGCATTGCGGCTGCGATCAACGATTTCCTCGGTGCTGATTCGGCCGAGCCAACCGACCCCTCCACGGTGTCGGTGCAGGTGCCGCGCAACTATTCGGGCAACATGATCCGCCTGCTGACCGAGGTCGAGCAGCTGCGCGTCGAGCCGGACCAGCGCGCCCGCGTCATCGTGGACGAGCGCTCCGGCATCATCGTCATGGGCCGCGACGTGAAGGTCTCTCAGGTGGCTGTGGCGCAGGGCAACCTGACCGTCACCATCACCGAGCAGCCCGAGGTGAGCCAGCCCGAACCCTTCTCCCGCGGCGAAACCGTGGTGGTGCCCCGCACCGGTGTGAAGGTGGATACCGACGAGAAGAAGAAGCTCGCGATCGTCAAGGACAGCGTCTCCCTGCGGGAACTGGTCGATGGCCTCAACGCTCTGGGTGTCGGCCCGCGTGACCTGATCTCGATCCTCCAGGCGATCAAGACCGCCGGCGCTCTCCAGGCTGATATCGAGGTGATGTGATGGGCAATCTCGCGATCAACTCGAACCCGAACTACGCGGTCGAAATCCAGCGTGCGAAATCCTCCGGGCTTCTGCCCAAGAGCATCCCCGAGAACCGCAAGGCGTGGGAAACCGCGCAGGGTCTCGAGGCAAACTTCTTCAACACCATGGTCAGCGCCATGTTCGAGGGGGTGAAAGGCGAGGGCCTGATGGGCAACGCCGCCACCGGTCAGGACAGCTGGCGCTCCATGATGATCCAGCAATACGGCGAGAACATCGCCGCCTCCGGGGGCATCGGTCTCGCCCCCGCTGTTTATCGTGAAATGTTGCGTCACCAGGAGTTGCGTCCCAATGCGTCATCAGAGTCAGGCAGCTGAGCGTCCGGACAATCGTCTTCGCGTTACCAATCCGGAAGAAGCCCAGCGTCTCGTCCTCTCCGCACTTGAAGCGCTCGATGGCCTCGAGCCCCTCATCGAGGAGGAGACGGATCACTTCAAGGCAGGCCGTGTGCGTGAAGCCCTCGGCATGGCGCTCGACAAGAACGCCGCTGCCAGCCGCTACACCCTGTGTCTTGAGGCGCTCAAGGGCAATGCCATTGCCATTGGCCGCTTCCAGCCACCGGAACTTGAAACCTTGCGCGCCCGGCATGATGCCTTCCAGCGCAAGATGGCCCTGAACATGGCGGTGGTGGCGACAGCCCGCACCGTCTCGGAAGGGCTGATGCGAGAGCTCGCGGATTCCCTGGGGCAGAATGCCTCACCCAAGGTCTACGCGCCGCGCGCCGGGGTCACACGGAAGCCCGGCACAACGCCCTTGGCGGTTTCCCGCGCCATCTAAGGCGGGAAGAACAGCAGGAAACGGCGCCCTCGAGGCGCCGTTTTCGTTTTCAGGCAGCCTCGCCCCCGCGTGAATCACAGGCCGCGGCTGCGCCGCCAATCGTAAATTTCGCGCTAAAATTCGGGGGCACGATTCAAATTTTCTCAACCAATTTTCTGAACGAGACGTAAAGACGGGGGCGCTAACAATGGGCACAGGCGGACACATAGGTTCGCCCCAACGCGAGACGTGCCATGGAAACCCGCTCAGCCACTGCGGTGCCCTTTGTGCCTCAAGCGCCCGCCCGTGTGGAAACGGCTCCGGTGCGTGAGGCCGTTCGCACCGACCTCAACCCGCCCAAGGCTGTCGCCGCTCAGGTCGGCGCCGACCAGACCCGCTGGCAGAAGGGCCGCCCCGGCGACGACCCCAGCAAAAGCGACCAGCGCAAAAGCTCTGTCACGACGGACCGTGACACAGGCGATCTCGTCTATCAGGTGCTCGACCCCGGCACACGTGCCGTGCTGGTGCAGACCCCGCATGAGTCCATCCTCAAGCTACGTGCCTACATTGCGCAGACCGAGCGTTCCCACGAGCGCCGTGTGAGCGAGGAGCACCAGCAGGAAGTGCGCGCCGAGGAATTCGCCGCCACCGCCACACCCAAGCCTGCCGCCTGAGGCGATCGCCTCGGGGCGCTGGGCAACTTTGGCCGTTGACCCTTTGTTAACGTTAACGATTTCTCTTTCGTTAAGGTTACCGAATTTAACCAAGCCTTAGAGGCTTTGGCGCATCCTCCCCTTCAGACGCGGGATTGACCCAGAAAGACGCGCGCATGCCGGAAATGGCATCGCGGGGGTCGGCCCGGCACAGAAGGTGATGCATGACGATCCTGATGAACGACGCGACCAGCGCGAATATCGGCATTCTGCGCCATACGACGGAACTCTTCGAGGTTTCCCAGAAGCGCGTGGCCAGCGGCAAGAAGGTTTTCGGCGCCAAGGATGATGCCCAGGCCTACCACGTGAGCGAGAACCTGCTCAGCCGCGCCAACCAGCTCAGCGACATCAACAACAACATTGCCCTCGGGCTTTCCGCGCTCGATGCCACCGACAAGACCCTGTCGCAGATGATCGGGCTTGTGAATCAGGCCCTGGATCTGGTCACCCGCGCGCAAAACGAGGGCAGCATCGGCTCGCGCAGCGCCACCTCCACCGCGCTTTTGTCCGATTCCACCGTGATCACCGGTGTCACCGTCGGCTCAAAGATCTCGATCACCTCCGATGGCGGCAAGAACTTCACCTACACCTTCAATTCCACCTCGGTCACCTGGGGCAATGTGGTGGATGCGCTCAACGCCTCCAACATTGGCGTGCAGGCGCAGTTCATCCCCTCCTCGACGCCGGGCCAGACCCTGCTGCGCTTCTCCTCCACCAATGACGAGGATTTCACCTTCGATGCGGTGAGCGACGAAGCCGCCATGGCAGGCCTTGCCGGGCTCACCTCTCCCAGCGGCCAGACCTATAACACCACCAACCTCTTCGCGAATGGCGTCGCTGCGCCGGGCGCGGGCGAAACCGGCTTCACCGTCACCTATGGCGGCCTGCTGATGGGCTCGGTCGGGGGTGGTGTCACCGCCGGCACTGCCGTTGCGGCAGGCTCCAGCATGGTGTTCGTCGATGGTCTGGGCGGCTATCGCACCCTGAATTATGGCGCTGCGACCACCATCGGGCAGGTTATCACCGACATCAACGCGCTGGGCGCGGGGGTGAAGGCAGAGCTGGTCAACCAGAGCGGCGGCGCAGGCGGCCCGCTCCAGTTCCGCCTGCGCAACACCAACGGCGGCAACATGCAGGTGATTTCGGCCACCGGCGATTTCGCGCTTGGTGGCAGTCTGGGGCTGGGCGGCGTGGTGACGGGCTATGCGGCCCCCCTCTCCTCTTCCAACCCCGTGCGTCTTGGCTACGGCCAGCAATATGATGCGATCATTCAGGCGATCGACCAGCTCGTCGCCAACAACCCTGTGCCGACGGGCCGCAACCTGCTCTCGGGCAATCAGATCGACATCAACCTCGATGAGTTCATCACCGATCCGGTGAGAATCTCCGGCACGGCAATCACGGCGGCCGGTACGCTGACCATGGCGCAGGCCGGTGCCACCTGGGTCAACGACCAGAACCTCTCGACCTGCGCCACGCAGGCACGGCAGGCCGAAAGCATCTTGCGCTCGATGCAGGCGCAATACGCCACCTTCACCACCTTCATCAAAGGCCGCTACGACCTCAACCTCGCCTTCAAGAGCGAGCTGAAAACCCAAGGGGATGAGATCGTCGCAGCGGATATCACCGAGGAGAGCGCAGCCCTCACCGCCCTCCAGACCCGCCAGCAATTTGCCGTGCAATCGCTTTCGATCTCCAACCAGAATGCGCAGGCGATGCTGAAGCTTTTCAGTTAAGGCACAAAGCACAAATCTTTCCAGATTTACGAGGGCGCCAGCAATGGCGCCCTTTTTGTTAACCAAACGGCACAAGCCAAAAGAGCCAAAATCAATGCATTAACGATCCATTAGGGTTAACGATTCATTCCCCGTTTACCCTAA
>JAIUNQ010000063.1 GCA_020161475.1 Pseudomonadota bacterium
CCCATTCGGTGTGCTGCTGGAAGAGGCCGTAGGAGATGCCGTAGTTCCACACCACGGTCAGATCGAACACGGGGAGGATCGGCCAAGGGTAGGTGAGGCGCAGGTCCGTGCCGTAGATCAGCGCGAGCTTGCTCGCCTGATCGAGGATAAGGCAGAGCGCCGCGACGGCGATCCCCGTGAGAAGGACCGCGCGCGGCGCGAGAGGGCTTTGCGCCTCAGGCATTGATGGCCTGCCACTCTTTCATCGCGAGCGCATCGCGCGCCGTGATGCCCGGGAAGGCGGGATCGGCGGTGGCGGGATCGAAATAGCGCCACGAGCGGGCACATTTGATGCCGGACGCTTTTTCGACCACCACGGCCACACCCTTTACATCCGCAAGGCGGAAAGCCTCAGCGGGGCCTTCGCCGGTTTCAACCGAGATGGCAGATGTAATGCAGATATCGGCAAAATTATTGCCGGCCAGCGCCATTTTGAGGGCCTCATCCGCGATGTAGACGCGCGGGGCGGCTTCCAGCGAGGAACCGATCGTTTTCGCGGCACGCGCCAGCTCCAGCGCACCGGTGACAACGCGGCGCACCTTGCGGATTTTCTCCCACTTCTCGGCCAGCGCATCGTTGCGCCACGCGGCGGGCACCTCCGGGAAGGTCAGCTCGTGGATCGAGCCTTCCGCGCCCGGATGGCGCGACCAATAGGCTTCCTCGCAGGTGAAGGAGAGGATAGGCGCGAGCCAGCGGGTGATGGTTTCATTGAGCGTATCAATGACGCTGAGCGCCGCCTTGCGCGTGGGCGAAGACAGCGGATCGCAGTAGAGCGTATCCTTGCGGATATCGAAGTAGAAGGCGGAAAGCTCGGTGTTGAGAAATGCGGAAAGCTCCACCACCACCTTGCGATAGTCGTACTCCGCATAGGCCTTGCGGATGATGAGATCGAGTTCAGCGAGGCGATGGAGCATCAGGCGCTCCAGCTCCGGCATGGTGGCGGCTTCCACGCGGGTGCCGTCGAAATGCTTCAAGGCCCCCAGCATCCAGCGCAGCGTGTTGCGCAGCTTGCGGTAGTTTTCCGCCATGCCCTTGAGGATATCGGGGCCGATGCGCTGGTCGTCACCGTAATCGGAGGAGGCCACCCAGAGGCGCAGGATATCCGCGCCCGAGCTTTCGATGACGGTCTGCGGGGCGGTGACGTTGCCGAGCGATTTGCTCATCTTGCGGCCCTGCTCATCGAGCGTGAAGCCGTGGGTGAGCACCACGTCAAACGGCGCAATGCCACGCGTGCCGCAGGATTCCAGCAGCGAGGACTGGAACCAGCCGCGATGCTGATCCGAGCCTTCAAGGTACATGACGCGATCATTGCCGCCCTTCACCTTGCGTTGAATGCCCGCAAGGCCCGGGAAATGCACCGGGTCTTCGAGCACATAGGAGTGGGTGGAGCCGGAATCGAACCAGACGTCGAGAACGTCGGTGACCATCTCGTATTTGGCGGGATCGACGGCGGGGTCAGCAAACTTCAGGAAGCGCTCTTTGGCGCCTTCCGCGAACCAGGCATCGGCGCCCTCTTTCTCGAAAGCCTCGGCGATGGCGGCATCGACCTTGGCGTCGCGCAGCATCTCTTTGGTGTCTTTTTCGACAAAGACGGTGATCGGTACGCCCCAGGCGCGCTGGCGCGACATCACCCAATCGGGCTTGTTCTCGACCATGCCGCGGATGCGGTTTTCACCGATGGAGGGCACCCATTCGGTCTGCCCGATGGCCTCGAAGGCAACGTTGCGCAGCGACGAACCCTTATCGAAGGGCTTGTCCATCGCAATGAACCACTGCGGCGTGTTGCGGAAGATGACCGGCTTCTTGGAGCGCCAGGAATGCGGATACTGGTGTTTCAAGCGCGCGCGGGCAACCAGCGCATTCGCCTTGATCAGTTCCGCGATGACCGCCTCGTTGGCATCGCCCTTCTCGCCCTTCTCGGTGATGACACGCTTGCCGGCAAAGCCGGGGGCTTGGCTCGTGTAGACGCTGTCATCGTCGATGGTGAAGGGGATTTCGGTGGAGATGCCGCGCTTGCGCAGGTCCTGCTGCACATCCGCGCGCATCCAGATCTCGAAGTCCTCGCGGCCATGGGACGGCGCAGTGTGCACGAAGCCGGTGCCGGCGTCATCGGTGACATGATCGCCGTCGAGCAGGGGGACATCGAAGGTGTAGCCGATCGCGGCGAGCGGATGGGCGCAGGTGATGCCCGCCATAACCTCAGCCGGAACGTCAGCGACGCGGTTCAGGCTGATCTTGGCGGAGGCCGCAACGCCCTCGGCCAGCTTGTCGGCCAGCACGTAGCGCTCGCCCGCCTTAGGGCCGAAATCGCGCTCGTTTGCGGTGACTTCAAAAAGACCGTAGCTGATCTTGTGCGAATAGGAGATCGCGCGGTTGCCGGGCAGCGTCCAAGGCGTGGTCGTCCAGATGACCACGAAGGCTCTACGGCCATCGGGACCGAAATTCAGAAGCTTCGCAACCTGCTCTTCCCACTGGCTCAGCTCAGGGGTCGTCATTGCAGGGCCTTCGAAACCCTTCACCTCAAACTTCACCCACACCGCATCACTCGTGTGGTCGTGATATTCGATCTCGGCTTCGGCCAGCGCGGTTTTCTCCACCACCGACCACATCACGGGCTTGGAGCCGCGGTAGAGCAGGCCGTTGTCCTTGAACTTCATGATCTCGCGGGCGATCTGAGCTTCCGCGGGATACGTCATGGTGAGGTACGGGTTATCCCAATCGCCGATGACGCCGAGGCGCTTGAACTCCTCGCGCTGGGTGTTGAGCCATTTGTCGGCATAGGCGCGGCATTCGGCGCGGAAGGCGTTGATGGCCGCCCCCGAGTTCAGCTCCGGCTTGGACTTGCCCTTGGCGCGGTATTCTTCCTCGATCTTCCACTCGATGGGCAGGCCGTGGCAGTCCCAGCCGGGGACGTAGTTGGAGTCGAACCCCAGCATGTTCTGCGAGCGCACCACCAGATCCTTCAGGATCTTGTTGAGCGCATGGCCGATGTGGATATTGCCGTTGGCGTAAGGAGGGCCATCGTGCAGCACGAACTTCGCGCGGCCCTTCGAGGCGTTGCGGATGCGCTTATAAAGGTCGATCTCGCGCCAGCGCTTGAGGATTTCCGGCTCCCTCTGCGGCAGGCCCGCGCGCATCGGAAAATCGGTTTCGGGCAGGAAGAGGGTCTTCGAGTAATCGACGTCGGACATGGGAATGAGCTTCTCAGGCAGAGCAAAAGGAACGATAGACGTGAAAAACCGGCCCGGCGCGCGCCTCAGCGCAGCCAAGCCGGGGTCATAATTCGTTCCGCAAGAAGAAGAGCTGGCAGCATGGCTGCCGCTCTATCACGCGCGGGGGCCAGACGAAAGGATTTCGCGCGCTTTTTCGCAATCGCGATGCATCTGGGCGATGAGCGCATCGAGGCTGTCAAACTTCGCTTCCGGCCGGAGGAAGCCCGCGAAGGCAACCTCGATGGCGTGGCCGTAAAGATCGCCCGAGAAATCGAGCAGGTAGGTTTCCAGCAGCGGGGCGCCATCATCGAACTGCGGGCGGGTGCCGAAATTGGCAGCACCCATATATTCGCAGCCCTGATGCGTCACGCGCACGGCATAAACGCCATGGCGCAGGCCGAAGCCTTCGGGAAGGGCAACATTGGCGGTGGGGAAACCCAGTTCCCGCCCACGTTTCGCGCCGTGGATCACCTCACCCACCACCGCATATTCGCGGCCCAGCAGCGCATTGGCGCGGGCGATGTCACCCTCGCCCAAGGCCTTGCGGATGGCCGAAGAGGAGATCACCTCGCCGACCTCGTCGCGCACCTGCGGCACCAGAATGACGCTGAAGCCATGCCTCGCCCCCGCCTCACGCAGAAAATCGGGCGTGCCCTGCCGAGCCTTGCCGAAATGGAAATCAGCACCAACCACGACGCCATCGGCGGCCAGATGACGCACCAGAACCTCATCGACGAAATCGCTGGCGCTCATGCCCGCAAGGGCCGCATCGAAGGGGAGCACCAGCGCGCCGTCAAAGCCGATCCCGGCCAGCACATGCGCCCTCAGCTCGGGCTGCACGAGGCGGAAATGCGGGGCATCGGGCCGGAAATAGCGGCTGGGGTGCGGCTCGAAGGTGAGCGCGATCACTTCGCCCTGCGGGCCTACCGCCTGCCGCGCCGCCTCGACCAACGCGCGGTGGCCGCGATGCGCGCCGTCAAAATTGCCGATGGCCACGGCCCGCCGGGTGCCGGAGGCCTTGGCGGGCACCTGAACCTCATCCAGTCGCGCCGGCTGCCAGAGACGGAAGGGGTAGGCTTGTTGGTGCATTGTCAACCATATGCGGAAATTTGAGCCAATTGCGATCTGCTCTGAGCATCATTTAGGGGCGCAGTGCAAGGGCATTAACCCGATGGCAATCCGCGGCTCGCTATCGTCCTGAAGTGTAGGCACGAATGCCGGGGGTCTGGCGTCGTGTCGTGCTGGGGACTTTTTTTGGAGCGGGTCATGACTTTTGACAGTTCGATGCCGATTCTTGTCGTCGACGATTACCAGACGATGGTGCGTATCATTCGCAACCTCCTGAAGCAGCTTGGCTTCGAGGACGTGGATGAGGCGTCTGACGGCTCGGAAGCGCTGGCCAAGATGCGCGAGCGCAAGTACGGCCTCATCATCTCCGACTGGAACATGCAGCCCATGACCGGGTACGAGCTGCTCAAGCAGGTCCGTGCGGACCGTGAGCTTCACTCGACCCCGTTCATCATGGTCACCGCCGAGTCGAAGACCGAGAACGTGATCGCCGCCAAGCGCGCCGGCGTGAACAACTACATCGTGAAGCCTTTCAACGCGCAGACGCTGAAAGCCAAGATCGACGCGGTGTGCCAGTCGCTGCACGCCTGATTTCAGAACGACCGTAGAATACAGTCACCAGCCGAGGCTGACCGTGCAAGCGGTCGGCCTCGCGGCGTTTTGGGCGCAGAGCCTGTCGAGCGCTGCGGCATCATAGCTCTCGCGCGCAAGAGCGATCTCGTGGCCGTGAATGCCGGCCAGCACCATCAGCACATCGTGCCCGGCGCGAAGCCCGCCCGCAACATCGGTGCGCAGCGCATCGCCGATGCACAGGATGCGGTCCTTGGCGAGTTCGCGACCGGCAAGGCGCCCAAGCTCGGCGCGGGCATGGCCGTAAACCAACGGATACGGCTTGCCGATATAGACGGATTCACCGCCCATCTGCTCATAGAGCAGCGCGATGGCGCCCGCGCAGGGCAGCATATCCGGGCCACGCTCCACGACGAGATCGGGGTTGGCGCAATATAGCTTCTGCCGGCGCGCCAGTGCCTTTTCCAGCATGGGGCGGTAGTCTTCGGCGGTTTCGGTTTCATCGTCAAAAAGACCGGTGCAGAGGATGTACTCCGCCTCTTCCAGCGAGGTCGGGCGCGCGGAAAGACCGTCGTAAACACCCGAATCGCGCGGGGGGCCAAGATGATAGAAGGGCTTTGCGCCCTCGGCCTCCACCAAGGCGCGCGACACGCCGCCCGAAGAAATGATGGCGTCATAGGCGGCGCTTGAAATGCCGAAACCGGCCAGTTGCTTTTCGATTTTATCGGGCGGGCGCGGTGCATTCGTCAGCAGCACGACCGAAAGCCCCGCACGGCGCGCGGCTTCGAGCGCCTCGGCGGCGCCCGGCGTGGCACGCACGCCATTGTGCAGAACACCCCAGACATCGCAGATGATCCCGTCGTAACGGGAGGCAATCGCGCTCAGGTTTTCGATAAAGGGAATGCCGGGCATCTGAACTTCCGCTTGGCCAAGGGTCAGGCGGGGTTTAGGGCATTCGTCCGCCGGGGGCCAGAGCCCAACAGCGATTTCATGCCCGCACCATCAGGCGCGCTTGGCGAGATCGCGCAGGCCACGACGCTCGGGCGTCGGGACGGGCGCGGGCTGAGGCGCGGGCGCGCCCGCCTGAAGAACATCGGGGCGCACGGCCTGCGGGGGCGCGAAAGCGTTGCCCTGCGCAAACTCCACGCCAAAATCAATCAATTCAGCGATTTCCGATTCGTCCGAAACGCCATCGGCGATGAAGGTGATCTTTGCGCGCTCCAGCAGGGCCACGAAATCGGCAGAAGCCACTTCGAGCAAGGTCTCGTTGTGCTGGGCTGCCGAGAGGAACTGCGCGCTCGCCATGCGCAACCAGCGCACGTTGAGGCGGGCAAGTTTGCCCAGATCGAGATCGAAATCGGTCACATCGCGCATCATCAGCGTGAAGCCGAGGCGGGCGAGCTTGCGCAGCGCCTCGTTTTCATAAGCGACGGCCTTGGTGAAGAAGCGCTGCGGCAGGCAAAGCACGAGACGCTCGGCGGCGCGCGGCACATCGGCCAGCAGGGCTTCCAGCTCCTCGAAGGCCGCCTCGCTCATCAGATAGCGCTGGGAAATATCGACAAACAGCAGCACGTCCCGATCACGCTGCATGAAGACGCGGGCGAGGCGCACCGCCTGGATCATCAGTTTGCGATCGAAACCGAGCTGATGGCCCACAGCTTCAACGGAAGCGCGGATTTCGCTATTCGGCACCGTCAGCGCCACCCCATCGGGGCGCAGGCTGATGTCATAGGCGCGGGTGCGACGCTGCGGCAGGCCGACGACACGCTGGAGGAAAAGGTCGAAGCGATCCGCTGCGATGGCCGCCGCCACATGCTGGCGCACGGCGCGAGAAGGCTCCGGCCCGGCTTCACGACGGGGCGCGACGGGCTCCTCGAACGGATCGAAGGCGGGCTCGACGCGCGCGGTCTCCACACGCGACGGCGAAGGCGGGGCCACCGGGGCGGGAGCCGGCGTCGGCACGATCACGGGCGGGGTAGCCAGCACCGGTGCCGGCGAGGCCACGGGGCGCGGCGCGGAAACCCAGCCGGGCGCGGGCACGGCGGCACGGGCCGCGGCGGCCGCCACCGGAGCGGCGCGGCGCACATCGGCGATCTCACGCTCGACGCCTTCGGCGCGACGGTCCATTTCCGAGAGATTATCGGCCAGATCACGCACCAATGCGCTCAGGGTAGCAAATTCGGAGGCGCGGACGCTGCCCTCGCCACCATTGGCTGCCACCACGCTTTCGCGCAGTTCGCGGGTGTGGCGGGCCAGCAGGGCGGCATGCTGGCGGGTGCTCTCGAGATGGGAGCGCAGGACACCCAGTTCATCGCGCGCGGCCTTGAGACGCAGGTGAACCACCATGCCCCCTGCCACAAAAGCGGCGGAAAGCGCTGCCACCACCAACGACAGCATGTCGAATCGCTGGGCGAGCACGCTGAGGCCGCCCGCAAAAAGCGCCAGAATCGAGACGGTCAGGATCTGGACCAAGCGCATGTGACCGGCACCACCAAGGCAAACGAGAAGACGGAAATAACTGCGAATCACTCTACCGAAAGCTACGAAGTCTTGTCAGGCTTGGCGAGCGCAAAGCAGCCAAGAGAGCTGTGGAAATCGACCTGTTCAAGCCTAGCGTGCAAGGCTACGATTCGAGTTGCAGCCATGATGGCGAAATCTTCCCTCCTACCGGACGCCCCATGCCCCGTTTCATCAATCCGCGCATGCTCGCCGCCCCCGCCACCGGTTTTGCGCATGGCATCGTTCATTCCGCGCGGGCACGCCGGCTCATCACCTCCGGGCAGGTGGGCCTGAGGCCCGACGGCACCGTGCCCGACACCCTTCAGGACCAGATGGAGCAGGCCTTCGACAATCTGGAAATGGTGCTGCGCGAAGCCGGCATGGGCGTGGGCGATCTTATTCGCCTGAAACTTTACTGCACGGTGGCGGGCTCAGCGGGCGCTTTCCGCCATCTGCGCGAGCGCAGGCTGGGCCAGCACCGCGTCACCGCCAGCTACCTTGAGGTGGCGGGCCTTGCCGACCCGGAATACCTTGTGGAACTGGAGGCGGAGGCGATTTGCGAGGAGGGTGAGATGGCCTTTCTCGATTTCGAAGCCGAGGCGGGCGTCTCGGCCGGGCATGGCGGGCGCCAGATGGCGCAGCCCCCCGTACAGACGCGCGATTGAATGTCAGGAGAACAGCGATGAGCGAAGCGATTGTGATCAAGGTTGAGGGCATGGGCTGCCAGTCCTGCGTGGCGGCGGTGCAAAAGGCCGTGGGCGCAGTGGCGCCGGGAGCCGGTGTGGAGGTGAACCTTGGCTCGGGCGATGTGACCATTACCAACGTGGCTTTGCCCTTGAGCGCCCTCAAGGCCGCCATCGAAGGTGCCGGCTACGATGTGAAGTCTTGATTCCGCCCGGAGGCCCCGATGTCCAGCACGCCAGCGCCGCTCACCACGCTGACCCAGCCGAATGACCTCGAGGCCTTCTGGCTGCCTTTTACCGCCAATCGCGCCTTCAAGAAGGCGCCGCGGCTGGTAACGCGCTCCGAGGGGATGTATTTCTATGCCGCCGATGGCCATGCCGTTCTTGATATGACAGCAGGCCTGTGGTGCGCCAATGCCGGGCATAATCGCGCGCCCATCGTCAAGGCGATTCAGGCGCAGGCGGAAACGCTGGACTTCGCACCGCCGTTCCAGTTTGCGCATCCGCTCGGCTTCCGGCTGGCCTCACGGCTCGCGGAACTTGCGCCCGGCGATCTTGACCATGTTTTCTTCTGCAATTCCGGCTCGGAGGCGGTGGATACCGCGCTCAAAATCGCGCTGGGGTATTGGTATTCCATGGGTCAGGCGGGCCGCACGCGCTTCATCGGACGCGAGCGCGGCTATCACGGCATCGGCTTTGGCGGCATTTCGGTGGGCGGTATCGTTGGAAACCGCAAGATGTTCGCTAATTCGCTGGTGCCGGGCGCCGATCACCTGCCTTCGACCTATGATCGCGCCAAACAGGCCTTCACCAAGGGCGAGCCGGACTATGGCGCGCATTTCGCCGATGCGCTCGAAGGGCTTTGCGCGCTGCATGATCCTTCCACCATCGCCGCCGTGATTGTAGAGCCGATGGCGGGCTCCACCGGGGTTCTGCCCGCGCCCAAGGGGTATTTGCAGCGCCTGCGCGCAATCTGCGACAAATACGGCATCCTGCTGATTTTCGATGAGGTGATCACCGGGTTTGGCCGCCTTGGCTACGCTTTTGCCGCCGAACGCTATGGCGTGGTCCCGGATATGATCACTTTTGCCAAGGGCGTCACCTCCGGCACGGTGCCGATGGGCGGCGTTCTCGTCTCGCACCGCATCCACGAGGCCTTCATGAAAGGGCCGGACCTCGCCGTGGAGCTGGCGCATGGCTACACCTATTCGGCGCATCCGCTGGCCTGCGCGGCGGGCCTCGCCACCCTCGATCTTTATCGCGACGAAGGACTTTTCGAGCGTGCCCGCGCGCTGGAGCCGAAGTGGTGCGACGCCGTGATGAGCCTCAAGGAACACCCCAATGTCCTCGACATCCGCTGCGCGGGGCTGGCGGCGGCGATTGACCTTGCCTCCCTCCCCGATGCGGTGGGCAAACGGGGTTATATTGCTATGCAGCGCGCCTTCGAGGAATTCGGCTTCCTGCTGCGCAATGTGGGGGATACACTGGCCATGAGCCCGCCGCTCACCATTTCTGAAGCACAAATCGATGAAGCCATCGACAAGCTGGGGCGCTTGCTGAACACTCTGGGTTGAAATGCGCAACCCGCGAAGGATCGCACCATGATTGAACCCAAACTGCTTCAGGCGCTTTTCGCCCGCTTCGGCGTGGAGGTGAGCGATGCGGAGGTCGCGGCGGAAGTTCCGCATGATCCCCGCGAGGCGATCCTGACGCTGCTGGCCAACCGCGAGATCGCCGCGCGATTCCAGAACGCGCATGGCCGCACGCCGGATGACAACGATATCGAGGAACTGCTCGATATCTACGAGACGCTGCACAACAGGCCACATTGAAAGCTGCGTCCGCATTGAGGTCGATTTAGCGCGCTCGAAAGAGTGACTTTTGCCGCGCGGAGCGCTAAAGCCCCGCGCATGAGCACAGAAGCCAAAATCACCAAGACCGAGGCCCGCAAACCGCGTGGCCTTGCCGACCGTGGCCCCGCCGATATCGCCGCGACCGAAGCGATGATGCGCGTGATCCGCGAGGTTTACTCGCGCTACGGGTTCGATGCGCTGGAAACCCCGTTCCTTGAATACACCGATGCGCTCGGCAAGTTTTTGCCTGATCAGGATCGGCCGAATGCCGGCGTCTTCTCGCTGAAAGACGACGACGAGCAGTGGATGTCGCTCCGCTACGATCTCACCGCGCCGCTCGCGCGTTATTGCGCGGAAAACTGGCAGAACCTGCCCAAACCCTTCCGCAGCTATCGCGCGGGCTGGGTGTTCCGCAACGAGAAGCCGGGTCCGGGCCGCTTCCGCCAGTTCATGCAGTTCGATGCGGATACGGTCGGCGCGGGTTCTGTCGCGGCAGACGCCGAGATCTGCATGATGGCGGCGGATACGCTGGAAGCCTTGGGCATCCCGCGCGGCGCTTACGTCATCAAGGTCAACAACCGCAAGGTGCTCGACGGCGTGATGGAAGCCATCGGGATTGGCGGCGAAGAGAATGCCGCACGCCGCCTGATCGTGCTGCGCGCGATCGACAAGCTCGACAAGTTCGATTGGGTGGAAGTGGGCAAGTTGCTCGGCCCCGGACGCCTCGATGAAAGCGGCGACTTCACCAAAGGCGCGGGCCTCAACGACGCACAGATTGCGCAACTCCGCGCGGGCCTTGCCCCTCTGGCCGAGCAGGTGGAGGCCAGCACCGAAGCTGGCCGTCAGGGTTTGGCGGAACTCAATGAAATGGCGGCGCTTTTTTCTGCCGCTGGCTACGGCCCGGATCGTATCAAGATCGACCCCTCCGTCGTGCGCGGGCTCGAATACTACACAGGCCCTGTTTATGAGGCCGAGCTTCTGTTCGAGGTGAAGGATGAGGCGGGCCGCCCGGTGCGGTTCGGCTCGGTCGGCGGCGGCGGGCGTTACGATGGCCTCGTTTCCCGCTTTCTTGATGAGCCGGTGCCTGCCACGGGCTTTTCCATTGGTGTGTCGCGCCTGCTCGCTGCTCTTCAGGCGCTCGGCAAGGTCTCGACCACGCCGGAGCCCGGCCCCGTGCTGGTGCTGGCGATGGACCGGGATGTTGCGGGCATGTCGGCCTACCAGCGGATTGTCAAAGACCTGCGGGACGCCGGCATTCGTGCCGAACTCTACCTCGGCTCCGCTGGCATGAAGGCGCAGATGAAATATGCGGATCGCCGAGGCTCCAAGGTCGCCATCATCCAAGGCTCCAATGAGCGCGAGGCGGGCGAGGTGCAGATCAAGGATCTCGTGCTGGGCGCGACGCTGAACCAGACCAAGGACCGCGAGGAATATCTCGCCAAGCAGGCGCAGGCGCAGTTCGCGGTGA
This sequence comes from Pseudomonadota bacterium, assembly GCA_020161475.1. Lineage (GTDB taxonomy): Bacteria > Pseudomonadota > Alphaproteobacteria > Rhizobiales > Beijerinckiaceae > Rhabdaerophilum. The sequence continues at coordinate 11,393 of JAIUNQ010000063.1, forward strand.
AGGTGGAGGATGTGGTTGGCGCGGTGAAGAAGGTGCTGGCGCGGCACGGGTAACCCCAACTGTCATCCCCGACGCGCGCAAGCGCGAGCGGGGATCCAGACTTCAGGCCAAAGGCGCAGATCGGAAACTGGATCCCCGGTCTTCGCCGGGGATGACACCTCACGGTTCCTTTTAACCCAAACGATTAAGCCCAAAAGCGCTTTAGGCTCGCCCCGCGCGCGGGTGAGTGCTATGGCGCTGCTGCTATAAGGCAGGATTGGCACCATGAGCAGCAAACGCACAGCAGAACCCGGAAAAGCAGACGTCGGAGCGCAGCTCCACGCGCATTTTCTGCGCGCAGGCTTTGCCGGGGCCGAGCTTCCCATCCTGCAGAATGCCGAGCCCTTCTTCGAGCTTTCGGGCGAGGATATCCGCCGCCGCCTGTTCCTGACCGCGGATGAAGACGGCACGGAAATGTGCCTGCGGCCCGAATTCACAATTCCGGCGGCGCGGGCTTATCTTGCCTCCGGCATCGCGCCCAAGCTGACCCAGCAGGTGTTCTTCGGTCCGGTTTTCCGTCACCGCGTGGGGGAAAGCGGCGAATTCGCGCAGGTTGGCGTCGAATCCTTCGGCCGCAGCGACATCGAAGCGGCGGATGCCGATGTTCTCGCCGAGGTGGTGACAGCCCTCAAATCCGTGGTGCCGGACGAGGCACTCAGCATCACCATCGGTGATCAGGGGCTGTTTTCCGCGCTTCTCGCCGCGCTGGCCCTCGATGCCGCTACCCAGCGCCGTCTTGCGCTGGCCTTCTCGGAGGGGCGGCTCTCCAACCTGCTCGACCCCGCTAGGCCCAAGCGCGCTGAAGGTGAAGCGCGCGGGCTTGCCCGCTATTCCGGCGTGCTCGATGCCCTCAAGGGGGCGGACCCGGTGGAAGCCAAGGCTT
>JAIUNQ010000064.1 GCA_020161475.1 Pseudomonadota bacterium
CTCGCGCTGATCTACGGCACGGACCTGCGCCTCACCTACCCTTGGCCGATCCTCCCCGTGTTCGATCTGACCGTGGTGTGGAACTACGGCATCTCCTACGGCCTCTTCCAGCAGCACACCGAATGGGGCCGCTGGGGGCTGGTGGCATTGAAACTGGGCGCCGCCGTGGTGCTCAGCTTCTGGCTGCGCAAGGCGGCTTCCAAGCTGGAGGCCGCCGGCATCGGGCTGATCATCGGTGGGGCGATCGGCAATGCGATTGATCGCATCGTGCATGGTGCGGTGTTCGATTTCGCGCATTTCCACGTCGGCAGTTTCAGCTGGTATGTCTTCAACATTGCCGATGCCGGCATTGTGGTGGGGGTGGGGCTGATGCTGCTGGCCCAGCTCATTAACCCAGCCCCCGCCCCGGAAAAGCCCTGATCTGGTGCAACAGGGCATAAGGTGCTAACAAGCCCGCTGCTTGAATTGGGAGATCGTGGTATGATCCATCCGCTGCGCAAGATTGTTCCGGCCCTTGGCCTTGTGACCCTCGCGATGGTTTCCGCGCCGGCCAGCGCGCAGGAAGGCCTGCTGATGCGCCAGATGCTCGGCAACCTTGGCATTCTGCCGGACGAGCGTGACCCCATCGATTACAAGGAACGCCCCGGTCTCGTGGTGCCGAAAGAGCTGAGCAAGCTCCCCCCGCCCGAGGCGCCCGGCGCGAAGAACGACCCGCGCTGGCCCAAGGATCCGGATGTCGCCGAGCGTGAGGCCCGCCGTTACCAGCGTGAGAACCCCGGCTATATCTCCCCCTCGGCGGATTCGACCAATGGCGCTCGCCTGAGCCCGGCCGAACTCGCCAAAGCACGCACCGGGCGCGATACCACCAACTGGAACGGCTATAACTTCTCGGACAAGGGCGGCGTGCGCCTCTCGGTTCAGGAAATGGCGGCCCATCGCTCCACCGACGAGCCGACCTACCCGCCGGGCACCGAGCCGCCGCGCAAGTATCTCACCGATCCGCCGACCGGCACGCGTCTCCCCTCAGCCGCCGCGCCCATGAGCCGTGGCCGTGCCGAGGCCCGCACGCTGGACTATGGCCGCCCGGATGGCGCCTGGAAGGCGCGCGAGTAACGCTTTCGGCCAGATGCGACTTTTTCGGACCCGCCCTTGCAATGGTGCAAGGGCGGGTTCATTGTTTATAAGAGCTTGTAGTGCTCACCCCGTCGCCGTTGGCGGGGCCGGAACCCGTCGCCGTTGATGGGTCTGAAAGGTGTCATGACGCAATCTTCCAGCATCTCGCATTTCTCGTTGGCAAACGGGCTTGATGTCGTCGTCATCCCGGACCGGCGCGCGCCGGTTGTCACCCATATGGTGTATTACCGGAACGGGGCTGCGGATGATCCTGTCGGCAAGTCCGGCATTGCGCATTTTCTCGAGCATCTGATGTTCAAGGGAACCGAAAAGAACCCCAAGGGTGTCTTCTCGGAGATCGTGGCCGATCTGGGCGGACAGGAAAACGCCTTCACCTCCTATGATTACACCGCTTATTACCAGCGCGTGGCCAAAGAGAACCTCTCACAGGTCATGGCGCTCGAGGCGGACCGCATGACCGGCCTCGTGCTGGAAGGCCCGGAAGTGCTCTCGGAGCGCGATGTCGTAATCGAGGAGCGCAAGATGCGCACCGATTCCGATCCCGCCGCCCAGTTGCAGGAGAGTCTGGCGGCGACGCTTTATGTGCATCACCCTTATGGCACGCCGGTGATCGGCTGGGGTCACGAGATCGAGGCGCTCAGCCGCGAAGACGCGCTCGACTATTACCGTCGCTTCTATCGTCCGGATAACGCCATCCTGATTGTGGCCGGTGACGTGACGGAAGAGGACGTGCGTGCGCTGGCCGAGGACAATTACGGCAAGGTGGAGCGCCCCGACAACCAGACCCCGGCGCGTGCACGCGTCAAGGAGCCGGTGATCAAGGCGCGCCGCCTCGTCACCCTCGGGGATGAGAAGGTCGAGCAGCCGATGTCCCAGCGCGCCTACCTGGTGCCCTCCCACGCCACGGCGCAGGGCAACGAGGCCTTCGCGCTGGAGCTTCTCTCCCAGATTCTGGGCGGTTCGCAGACCTCGCGCCTGTACAAGTCGCTGGTGCTCGATGTCGGGCTCGCGGTATCCGCCGGGGCCTGGTACTGGAACGACGCGCTCGATATCGGGCAGTTCGGCGTTTACGCTGTTCCGGCCGAAGGCGTTGCGCTCGAAGCGCTGGATGCGGCGGTGGATGGCGTGCTCGCCAGGTTCCGGGATGAGCCGGTCGATGCCAGGGAGCTGGAGCGCGCCAAAACCCGCCTCATTGCCGACATGGTCTATGCGCAGGACAGTCAGACGCACCTTGCGCGCATTTATGGCGCCACCCTGACCACGGGTGGCAAGGTTGAGGATGTCGCCCGCTGGCCGGACGAGATTCGCAAGGTGGATGCGGCGGCTGTGCAGGTTGCGGCGAAGAAGTATCTCAAGCCCGGCACGGCCGTGATCGGGCATCTGGTGAAGGCGGCCTGAGGAATGAGCATGATTGCCGCACGTACGCTGGAGCAGGGCTCGCCGCGCGCCTCCTCGCGCGCCGTTGAGCTGACGACTCCCTCCGGCATCCGCATCTGGCACGTCGAGGACTACACGGTTCCGCTGCTCTCGCTGGAATTCGCCTTCATGGGCGGGGCGGCGCAGGACCCGGTGGAGGCCTGCGGGCTGACCAACCTGCTGGCCATCCTGCTGGACGAAGGGGCGGGGCCGCTCGCCTCCAGTGACTTCCATGAGGCGTTGGAAGAGCGCGCCATCGAGCTTCAGTTCGATGCCGGGCGTGACCGCCTTGAAGGCTCGCTGCGCACGCTCTCGGAAAACGCGGATCGCGCCTTCGAGCTTCTGGCCCTGACCCTGCACCAGCCGCGTTTCGATCAGGACGCGATTGATCGCGTCAAGGCACAGGTCAGCGCCGCGCTCAAGCGTGAGGAATCCGACCCCTCGGCCCGCGCGCGCGAGACGCTTTACCGCAAGGCCTTTCCGAGCCATCCCTATGGCAACCCGGTGGAAGGACGTCTGGGGCAGTTCGACACCCTGACGCGAGAGGCGCTCAAGGGGCTGCACAAGCGTCTGATGGCGCGCTCCAACCTGTTTCTGGCCTCCGTGGGGGCGATTGCTCCGCAGGCGCTGATCACTCTCATCGAGCGCACCTTTGCCGATCTGCCGGAGAAGGCTTCCCTCATCGAGGTGCCGCGCATCGAGATGGCCGCCGCAGGCGAGCGTGAGGTGATCGACCTCGACATCCCGCAATCGACCCTGCTGCTCGCGCTGCCGGGCATTTACCGCGCCGATCCGGATTACATGCCGGCCATGGTGCTCAACCATATTCTGGGGGGCGGCAGCTTCACCTCCCGCCTCTGGACCGAGGTGCGCGAGAAGCGCGGTCTGGCCTATTCGGTGTGGTCCACGCTGGCACCGCGTCAGCACGCCGCGCTGTTCCTTGCGGGCACCGCCACCTCCAATGAGCGTGTGGGCGAATCGCTCTCGGTCATTCTCAGTGAGATCGAGAAGATCGTTTCGGGCGGCGCGAGCGCGGAAGAGCTGGAGAAGGCCCGGCGCTACCTTGTCGGCTCCTATGCCCTGCGCTTCGATACCTCGCGCAAGATCGCCGGGCAGCTGCTGGAGATCCAGATCGAGAACCTCGGCATTGATTACATCGACCGGCGCAACAACGAAGTTGCCGCTGTCACCCTCGCGGATATGAACCGCGTGGGTGAGCGTCTCTTCCGTCAGGGCAAGCCGCTGGTTGTTGTGGCCGGCCGCCCTGAAAATCTCTGAGCCCGGACGGGTATCCTTACGGGAGCTGAAGACATGAATCTTGAGTCCGACCTGATGGTGGACCGCCGCCGCCTGCGCCGCCAGCTCACCTTCTGGCGCGTGCTGGCTATCGTGGTGGCCCTCGCCGGTGTGGTCGCGTTGGGCCTCGTCTGGAGCGGTGCCGCGCCCAATCGCGCGCGCCCCCATGTCGCACGCATCACCATTGATGGCCTGATCACAGGCAAGCAGGAAACGCTGGATCTGCTCGAGCGCGCGGCCAATCCGGCCGTCAAGGCGGTTGTCCTGCGCATCAATTCGGGCGGCGGCACCACGGCGGGTTCTGAAACGCTCTACAACGAGGTGCGCCGCCTCGCCGAGAAGAAGCCTGTCGTCGCGGTTATTGATACCGTCGGTGCCTCCGGCGCCTACATGACGGCGCTGGGTGCGCATCGCATCCTCGCCAATGGCTCGGCGCTCGTGGGGTCGATCGGGGTGGTTGCGCAGGTGCCCAATGTCACCAAGCTGCTCGACACCCTTGGCGTGAAGGTCGAATCGGTCCGCTCCACCCCGCTCAAAGCCTTGCCGAATGGCGTGGAAGTCACCCCGCCGGAGGCGCGCGCAGCCCTTGAGGCGACGGTGAAGGATACCTATGTCTGGTTCAAGGCGCTGGTGGGCGAGCGGCGCAAGCTGGAAGGCGCGGCGCTGGATACCGTGGCCGACGCCCGTGTTTTCACCGGTCGCCAGGCGTTGGGGCTCAAGCTGGTGGATGCACTGGGGGATGAGCGCGCGGCGCTGGCGTGGCTCGAAGCCGAAAAGGGACTGTCCAAGGGGCTGCCCGTGCTGGCCTACAAGCCGCCGCAGGGCAACCGCCTGCCCACGATCAGTTCTCTGGCCAAGGCCATGACGCTGATTGGCCTGCCGGAAAGTATTGTTCAGGCCCTTTCAGGTCAGCTCGGGGAGGCACCTCGACTTGACGGTCTTGTGTCGCTCTGGCACGCTTCGGGCGAATAGTTGATGCAAATCAACTACATAAAAATTGATGAACACTGCTAAAAAAAGTCTGGAACTGTTCAAGAATCGCGTGCTATCCGCCAGAACAGAAAATTTTCAGCATGTTGGGGAAGGCTGACATCATGATCAAATCCGAACTCGTGACCAAACTGGCCGAGGCTAATCCGCATCTCTACCAGCGCGATGTCGAGATTCTCGTGAATGCTATTCTGGACGAGATCACCGATGCTTTGCGTCGCGGGGATCGCGTTGAACTGCGCGGTTTCGGCACCTTCTCGATCAAGGAGCGTGACGCCCGTCAGGGTCGTAATCCGCGCACCGGCGAGAAAGTGGATGTCTCCGGCAAGAATGTGCCCTATTTCAAATGCGGCAAGGAAATGCGCGTTCGCCTCAACCAGCACGAGGGTTGAGCGAAAAGCGGCGTGAAGCGGAACAACGGTCATGGTGCGATTTCTCAAACTGCTGATTCTGGTGCCTGTGGCGGCCGCGCTGGTGATCTTCGGTGTGGCCAACCGCGCACCGGTCACGCTGCTACTTGAGCCCTTCAGCGCCCCGGCTGACGCGCTCACCCTGACCCTTCCGCTGTTCGTGGTGCTCTTTGCCGTGCTGGCCATCGGCATCGTCATCGGCTCTGTCATCACCTGGGTGTCGCAGGGCCGCTATCGCAAGGCCGGGCGTGAGGCCCGCCGCGAGGCTGAGCGTCTCGCTGGCGAGAACGCCCGTCTGAAGACGGCCCTGCCCGCCACTGCCACGGCCCTGCTCGGCCCGCGCTGATCCCTTGTCGTTCCTCGTCAAGATCTGCGGGCTATCGACCCCTGAGACGCTGGAAGCGGCGCTCGACGCCGGAGCCGACATGGTCGGCTTCGTCTTCCACCCCAGGAGCCCGCGCAACGTCAGCCTGGATCAGGCCGCTATCCTGCGCGAGCAGGTCGCCGAGCGCGCAAAAGTTGCAGCCCTGGTCGTCGATGCCCCGCAGGCCCAGCTCGCCGCGCTACGCTCCAGCGTCCAGCCAGACCTTTTCCAGTTCCATGGCAAGGAAAGCTTCGAAACCATCCGCGATGCCCGCGCCATCATCGGCCTTCCGGTGATGAAAGCCCTCGGTGTCGCGGAGGCCGCAGACCTTGCTGTCCTCCCCGGCTACGCCCGGGTCGCGGATCGCCTGCTGCTGGATGCCAAGCCCCCATCGGGCGCCGCCTATCCCGGCGGACATGGCAAGGCCTTTGACTGGAATATTCTTTCCGCGCTTCCCCCTGATATGCCCTTCATGCTATCGGGCGGGCTTGACCCCGATAACGTGGGGGAGGCCATCGCTTTGGTGCGGGGCATGGGGCTGGCGCTGGCCGGTGTCGATGTCTCTTCCGGCGTGGAATCCGCCCCCGGCGTTAAGGACAAGGGCAAGATCAGGGCTTTCGTGGCAGCTGCGCGGCAAGCCTGAGGGATAAAGACATGACGGTGCAAGACAGGCCCAATTCCTATCGTTCGGGGCCGGACGAGAATGGTCGTTTCGGCCTCTTCGGTGGTCGTTTCGTCGCCGAAACCCTGATGCCGCTGATCCTCGATCTGCAAAAGGCTTATGAGGACGCCAAAAAGGACCCGGCCTTTGCTGCCGAGATGTCCTCGATGCTGACCCATTACGTGGGCCGTCCCTCGCCGCTCTATTTCGCCGAGCGCATGACGCAGCATCTGGGCGGCGCGAAAATCTACTTCAAGCGTGATGAGCTGAACCACACCGGCGCGCACAAGGTGAACAACGTGCTCGGGCAGATCCTGCTCGCGCGGCGCATGGGCAAGAAACGCATCATCGCCGAAACCGGCGCGGGCCAGCACGGTGTTGCCACCGCCACTCTCTGCGCGCGCTATGGCCTCGATTGCGTGGTCTACATGGGCGCGGTGGATGTGGAGCGCCAGAAGCCCAACGTGTTCCGCATGAAGATGCTGGGCGCCGAGGTCGTTCCGGTCACCTCTGGCTCGAAGACGCTGAAAGACGCGATGAACGACGCCCTGCGTGATTGGGTCACCAACGTCGAGAACACCTTCTACTGCATCGGCACAGTCGCCGGCCCGCATCCCTATCCCGCCATGGTGCGCGATTTCCAATGCGTGATCGGCAATGAAACCAAAGAGCAGATGATGGCTGCCGAGGGCCGCCTGCCCGACAGCCTTGTGGCCGCTATCGGCGGTGGCTCCAATGCCATCGGCTTGTTCCACCCCTTCCTCGATGATCCCTCGGTGCAGATCTACGGCGTCGAGGCGGCCGGCCACGGGCTTTCTTCGGGCCTTCATGCGGCCTCGCTCACCGGCGGTCGCCCCGGCGTTCTGCACGGCAACCGCACCTATCTGCTGATGGATGACGACGGCCAGATCAAGGATGCGCATTCCATCTCGGCGGGCCTTGATTACCCCGGCATCGGCCCGGAGCACTCCTACCTGCACGACACCGGCCGCGTGAATTACCTCTCCGCGACCGATGATGAAGCGCTCGCTGCCTTCCAGCTCTGCTCGAAGCTCGAAGGCATCATCCCGGCGCTGGAGCCGAGCCACGCGCTGGCGAAAGTCATTGAACTGGCCCCCAAGCTGCCGAAGGACCACCTCATGGTCATGAATCTCTGCGGGCGCGGCGACAAGGACATCTTCACCGTCGCCGAGCATCTGGGGGGCATGTAATGTCGCGTATTCCTGACACCTTCGCCGCGAACCTTGCGGCGGGCCGGGCTTCGCTCGTCACCTTCATCACGGCGGGCGATCCGGATCCTGCGACCTCGCTCGCTATCCTCAAAGCCCTTCCGGGCGCGGGTGCCGACGTGATTGAGCTGGGCATGCCCTTCTCGGACCCGATGGCCGATGGCCCGGCGATCCAATGGGCCTCGATGCGCGCGCTCGAAGCGGGCATGAGCCTGAAGAAGACGCTGGAAATGGTACGCGATTTCCGCGCCGGGGACGCCAAAACCCCCATCGTGCTGATGGGCTATTACAACCCGGTCTATATCTACGGTGTCGAGAAGTTTCTCAACGACGCTAAGGCGGCTGGTGTCGATGGCCTGATCATCGTCGATCTGCCGCCCGAGGAAGACGCCGAGCTTTGCCTACCGGCGCTCAAAGCCGGCATCAACTTCATCCGCCTTGCCACCCCGACGACCGATGACGCGCGCCTGCCCAAGGTGCTCACCAATACCTCGGGCTTTGTCTATTACGTCTCGATCAACGGCATCACTGGCACCGCGACCCCGGATTTCAGTCAGGTCGCAACCGCTGTTGCCCGCATCAAGGGCCACACCGATCTGCCGGTGGCGGTTGGTTTCGGCGTGAAAGCGCCGGAACATGCGGCAGCCATCGCCAAGGGTGCCGATGGCGTCGTCGTCGGCTCCGCTCTGGTGGAAGCCGTGCGCAGCTCGCTGGATGGTGAGGGCAAGGCCACGAATAAGACCGTTTCCGCTGTCACGGATCTTGTCGCCTCGTTGGCGAAAGCCGTGCGCGGCGTGAAGAAATAACATTTGATGCCGCCTCTCATGGGGCACCCTGCCGGAGCGAAGCGAAGGCTAGGAGCATGACATCAGTCCGAGAAGTGGGAACCGGTTCTCGGAACAAGCTGATGGAATGAGCAGACTCGACGCCGAGCAGGGCGTTAGCCCGTTGCGAGGGAACCGCTGGACCGTGAGGTCCAGCAAAAAGGAAGAAGAGACCATGGCCGGTGAAGGCACGCTCAACTGGATCACGAACGTCGTCCGCCCCAAGATCAACTCGCTGCTGCGACGTGACACGCCGGAAAACCTCTGGATCAAGTGCCCGGAAACCGGGCAGATGGTGTTCCAGAAGGAGGTCGAGGAGAACCTTTGGGTCATTCCCGGCTCTGAGCATCACCTGCGCATGGGCTCCAAGCAGCGCCTCGATCACATGTTCGATGGCGGCCACTATGAGCTGGTGAAAATCCCCGATGTTCCGGCCGATCCGCTCAAGTTCAAGGACGAGAAGCGCTACGTCGACCGCATCAAGGACGCGCGGGCGAAAACCGGCATGAACGATTCCGTGCAGGTCGCCACCGGCACGCTGGATGCGCTGCCCGTGGTCATCGGCGTGCAGGACTTCGCCTTCATGGGCGGCTCGCTCGGCATGGCGGCGGGTGAAGCTGTTGTCGTTGCGGCCACCACCGCGTTCGAGCGCAAGTGCCCGCTCATCCTCTTCATCGCCTCGGGTGGCGCGCGCATGCAGGAGGGCATCCTCTCCCTGATGCAGATGCCGCGCACGACGGTGGCCTTGCAGCGCCTGCGCGACGCGGGCCTGCCCTATATCGTGGTGCTCACCAACCCGACCACCGGCGGTGTAACGGCGTCTTACGCCATGCTCGGCGATGTGCATATCTCCGAGCCGGGCGCCATGATCGGCTTTGCCGGCCCGCGCGTCATCGAGCAGACCATCCGCGAAAAGCTGCCCGAGGGCTTCCAGCGCGCCGAATATCTCTATGATCACGGCATGGTGGACATGGTGGTGCATCGCAAGGAGATGCGCGCGACGGTTTCGCGCCTGTGCCGCCTGCTGACGAAAAATCCTGCCGTCGCAGCCTGAGTTCAAGCTTATGAGCGCCGCGGATGATGCCCTTGCGCGCTTTGCGGCGCTGCACCCCAAGAAGATCGACCTGACGCTGGGCCGCACCGAGCGCCTGCTCGAAAAGCTCGGCAACCCGCACCACAAAATGCCCCCCGTGGTGCATGTGGCGGGCACCAACGGCAAGGGCTCCACCATCGCCTTCCTGCGCGCCATGCTGGAGGCGAGCGGCGCCAAGGTGCATGTCTTCACCTCGCCCCATCTGGTGCGCTTCAACGAGCGCATCCGCCTTGCAGGCCAGCTGATCACCGATGCCCAGCTCGCCGAGGCCTGCGACCGGATCGAGGCGGTGAACGCGGGCGATCCCATCACCTTCTTCGAGATCACGACGGCCCTCGCCTTCGATCTCTTCGCCCGCACCCCGGCCGATTACACGCTCATCGAAGTCGGCCTTGGCGGGCGCTTCGATTCCACCAATGTCATTCCCGCGCCCAAGGTTGCGGTTATCACCCCCGTCTCGCTCGATCACCGCGAATACCTTGGCGATACGGTGGAGAAGATCGCAGGCGAGAAAGCGGGCATCATCAAGCCGGGCACCAAGGTGGTGATGGCCGAACAGGCCCCCGAAGCCCTGCGCGTGCTCGAGCGCGCGGCCGCCAAGGCGCGCTCAACGGCGCTGGTGGGCGGCGAAGCCTTCCACGCTCATGCGGAAGGGGGGCGCCTGCTCTACCAGGCGGAAGATGTGCTTCTCGATCTTCCCCTGCCGCGCCTGATGGGGCCGCACCAGCTGATCAATGCCGCGAGCGCGATCACGGCGCTGCGGCTGCTCGCGCCGGAGCGGGCGACCAATGCGGCGATCTCGGAAGGTTTGCAAAAGGTGGAGTGGCCCGCCCGCTTCCAGCGCCTCACCGGCAAGCTGGCCAAGATGGCCCCGCCGAACGCCGAACTCTGGCTCGATGGCGGCCACAATGCCGATGGCGCGCGCGTTTTAGCCGAAACGCTGGTTTCGCTGGAAGAAAAAGCACCGCGTCCGCTGGTTCTGATCTGCGCGACCATGGCCCGCAAGGATGCAACGGAAATCCTCACCCCCTTCGTCGGGCTGGCACAGGAGCTTCTTGCCGTGCCGCTCGCGCATGAGGGCTCGCGCCCGCCGCAGGAGCTGGCGGCAGCCGCGCGCAACGTCGGCATCCCGGCGGCCGAGGCGGGTTCACTCGAAGAATCGCTGGCCTATCTCGGCGCAAGGCGTTGGACGACCCCGCCGCGCATCCTCATCATCGGTTCGCTCTATCTGGCGGGCGAGGTGCTGGAGAAGGACGGCAGCCTGCCGAAATAGTGGGCTTGAAACGAAAAACCCGCCTCGCGGCGGGTGGATCGGGACGCGTATCCGAGGGGAAAAGCCCCTCGCAAGGCCGAAGGGCCGCCCGAGCTTACGCGAGGAACGTGCCATGGCTTGAGGCCATGGCACACTCAGGAAAGCTCACGCCGAGGCGGAAATCCACTTCACGAGATCGCTCTTGGCGCCCGCGCCCACCTTGGTGGCGGCGAGCTGGCCGCCCTTGAAGATCATCAGGGTCGGGATGGAGCGGATGCCGTATTTGGCCGGAATGTCCTGATTGTCATCGACATTGATCTTGGCGATCTTGACCTTGCCGGCCATTTCCTTGGCGATCTCATCGAGCGCCGGGGCGATCATCTTGCAGGGGCCGCACCACGGCGCCCAGAAATCGACCACGACAGGTTCGGCAGCATTGAGAACCTCGGCGGCGAAGCTCTGGTCGGTCACGGTGATGGTGGTGTCGCCCATGGGGATTATCCTTTCAAAAGGCCGTTGCCGGGAAAATAGGGAGCACGGTGCGGTTCTGCAAGCCGATCACGTCAAATGCCCCAAGCGGATCAACGCCTGATCGAGCACCGCCTCCGGGAGGGTTTCAATGCGCCCCCCCTCCAGCCACAGGATATGACAGCGCAAGGTCCGCCCCGGATAGAGCCCGCCCAGCAATGCGCGGTAAAGCGCCATCTGGGTGACAATGCCGTGATTGTCCGCACCCGCATGCGGGCGACCTGTTTTCAGATCGAGGATCTCGATGGCTTCCGGGGTGATGCTCAGCCGATCGATGCGGCCCAGCACCGGCACCACACGCCCGTCCGGCAGCGTCACATCGCCCGAAACCGCAACCTCCGCGCGGGAGGTGGGGGCGAAATAGCGTTGCCCGATTTGGCTGGCGAGCAACTCTAACACCGGCGAAAGAAACGCCTCGCGCGCTTCGCTTTCCAGCTCCGGCGCGATCAGCGGCAGAAGACGCAGGCCCACGTCCTGCTGCTGCGCAGGCGGTACGCGGGGCAGAAGTTCGAATAGCTTGTGGAGCACGATGCCCCGCCGCCTTGCGAAAGGCTGCCCGGCGCTCGGCGCGAGGGGGGCGACCCTGGCCGAGGGCGAGAGCGTATCGGGCCGATGCTCCGGGGGCAGGGGGCGGTGCGCCCAGTCCGGCAGCGGTATCGGCGTGCGGATTGCCTTAGGCGCTTCCGCGGGCGGCGCGATCGGCGCTTGCGTGGCAAGGCGCAGCTTGCGGCGGGGCGGCAGGCCCTCATCCAGCACCGCCTCGGGGCCGAAGGCTTCCGCACGCGGCAGACCACGGCGCAGCATCTGGAACCAGCTCGCTTCCAGCGCATCCTCCGGGTCCGGCAGCTCGACCCCGCCGTCGATTTCCTTCCTGGAGGGCTTGCCCGCATGGCTGACGATATAGAGCCGATCCGCCGCGCGCGTCATGCCGACGTAGAGCAGACGGCGGTATTCGCCCATCAGCACGGCGCGGCGCGCCTCACGCTCCTGTTGCAGCGGGGCTGGCTCATCGGCACGCGGCAGGGCACTCCAGAGCAGCAGCGCTTCCCCGCGCGGTTGCGGCAGCAGGAGAACCGCAGGCTCCATG